>CAYITR010000017.1:11468-13175 GCA_964366465.1 uncultured Candidatus Saccharibacteria bacterium
TCAAAACTCTTTCCCTACACGCCGCTCTTCCGATCTTGATGACCACACCGCTTCTTTCTGATTCTAAGGGGGTCAAGATTGGTAAAAGTGAGGGCAATGTTATCGGTCTAACCGATGCGCCCGATGATTTCTTTGGCAAAATAATGTCGCTCGGAGATGATGCCATCATCCCTATGTTTACCCTGCTTACTGACGTACCGATGGACGAAATATCTGGATTTGATATTAAAAAAGACGCCATGAGTTTAAAGAAACGCGTGGCGAAAACCCTAGTGTCTATGCTCCATGGAGAAAAAGAAGCACAAGAAGCTGAAGAGAACTTCACTAAAACTTTTTCTAAAAAAGAAATTCCGGAAGAAATGGAGGAGGTAAAGGCTGCAGAAGGGGAAGTGCTCAGTGAAGTTTTGGTAAAAAACAAAATTTTATCATCGAAAAGTGAGTGGCGCAGACTTGTGGCAGGTGCGGCTATTCATGAACTAGTAAAAAACGAAAATATTCAAGATGTTGATTTGAAAATCACCGAGAATTTAACCCTCAAAATAGGCAAAAAGAGGTTTGTAAAAATTCTTCTCTAAAGTTATCCACACGCGGAGCCCCTCGCCTATTGCCAACCGTTTTTTATTTTGTTACAAAGTAATCAATTATTAGCAGGGCGCTAAATTAATTTGATTTTTATGAGTTACGATGAAGATGAAGTAGATGGTGGTTTTAAAATAGGTGGCGAGGATGATGAAGATCTCGAGATACCGGAGGGTATGCATGAAGACTTCGGACTCGACGAAGAAGACCCTGATCGAGACGGGTAGTTTTAACCCCACACCTAACTTTTTATATGCGCAAGCGCAGTGAGCGCTACGGCGATGGCGTCTAGCTCGTCGTCAGACTTTTTATTTGCATCTATCTTCACTAACATCTTTACCATTTTATTTATTTGGGTTTTGTCCGCTCGCCCGTAGCCGGTGGTGGCGAGCTTTATTTGGGGTGGGGAAGCCTCGAATATTTTTAGACCCGCTCGCACTGATTCATACACCACCACCCCGCGCGCTTCTGCTACGCGCATCACTGTCTTCTGATTAGTATTTAAAAAAAGAGTCTCAATAGCCAAAACTTCCGGCTGGTATTTTTTAATTACCTTCCTAACTTCTTCACCAATAAGTTTTAACCTTTCTGCGAATTCTAACTTTGCTGAAGTTTTAAAACATTCAGAAAAAACAACCCGTTCCTTACTTGATATGGATTTTTCTAGCACGGCTATGCCCAATCTTTCAAATCCGGGATCTATTCCTAAAATCTTCATAAAATCATTATATCAGTTTTCCACAGTATCAGCGCTTGCCTTTTTTGGGTGCTATATATACTATTCGGTTAGCTCACAGTTCTTTGACTACGCTAGTCACTGGATTTGTGGGTCTTAACCCAAGGGAGACACTGTACCATGAACAGGTCTTTGATGCTCAACGAGCACCCCGTCAACCACGCGCCCGTGGCGATGAAGAAGGCGCTGGCCGACCCGATGAACGTGGCTTCCCCCAGCGAGGTGGCCCGCATCGGCACCAGGCCGGCGCTCGCGAGCTAGCGAGCGCCGAAGTCGGTCGTCGGTGACGTGGGGTCCAGGGACCCCAAGACGGAGCCTCGGGTAGCCCCCGACCCCCCGCTCCCTGCGTTCTAAAAAGATACGAATAGCGTCGTGGTAGGGAAGACGGTATA
>CAYITR010000017.1:13185-16500 GCA_964366465.1 uncultured Candidatus Saccharibacteria bacterium
GGGGGCCAGGGACCCCAAGACGGCGGGTGGGGTGGCCCCCGCCCCGACGCTCCGTCCGTTCTCATCAGAACGGACAAAAACACCGCTAGCTTGTTTAGCTAGCACATCGCTGACCGTAAAAAGTCAGCACCCAGGGTCGCAACTTGACCCTTTCTTAAATGAAATGTCGTTGCGGCCTTTTCATTTTGCCAATTTGTTAAATTTTACTTTATAACTTTTAACCCCGCCTGCATCAGCTATGCTGAAAGCATTGCGGGCAGGTTTCTACTCCACAACTATCCCGAGATGTTCATACGCTTTCTTTGTAGCCACACGTCCGCGGGCAGTGCGTTCGAGTAGTCCGAGTTGGATCAAGTATGGTTCGATGACTTCTTCTATTGTTGCTTCTTCTTCAGACATCGCTGCAGCCATTGTTTTTAATCCCACTGGTCCACCACTAAACTTTTTTATAAGTACTTCTAAAAATTTCCTATCCGAGCTGTTCAACCCTATTTCATCTATGGCAAGCATCGCGAGCGCATCTTTTACTGTTTGGTGATTTATATTTTTACTCGCCCCGCCACCGCGCGGGCTAACCTGGGCAAAGTCGCGGACTCTTTTCAGAAAATAATTTGCCGTGCGTGGAGTAAATCGACTTCGCTTGGCTATTTCTTCAAGCGCCGGTTTTTCAAAACTTATTTCCAAGAGCTTGCTGGAGCGTTCGACAATTTTTGCAATCTCTTCATTAGAATAAAATTCCAATCGGAAAACTCCACCCGAGAATCGAGAACGTAGCGGGGAGGACACCATCGCCACACGCGTGGTGGCGGCGATGAGGGTAAATGGCGGGAGGTCAAGCTGGATTGTCCGCGCCGAAGGGCCCTTGCCGATGATGATGTCGAGGACTCCGGACTCCATTGCCGGGTAAAGTATTTCCTCCACCATTTTATTGAGTCGGTGGATTTCGTCTATGAAGAGTATGTCGCCCGGAGCGAGGTTGGTGAGCACAGAGGCTAGGTCACCGACTTTCTCAATAGCTGGGCCGGAAGTTATCTTGATTTGTTTGCCCGTCTCGTGGGCTATCAGGTGGGCTAGGGTGGTCTTGCCGAGGCCGGGCGGGCCATAAAACAAGATGTGTTCCGGTATGTGCCCGCGCTCCGAAGCTGCCCGAAGTAGGATTTGGACGTTGTCTTTTATGTGTTTTTGACCGATATACTCATCCCAAGCCCTTGGACGCAGGGTTTGATCCAGGAAGGAATCATCAGCCTTGCTTGCCCCGCCTTGGCGTGGGTCAGTTTTCGGAGTTGACTTTTGTTTCATAATATGCTATACTATACATATGGTACCTTTATCAACAGGGTATCAACATGTGTATTAACATTATAGCACTTGACGCTTTTTGTATGTAGTAAAATGTATTCAGTAGAGATTTGCGAGAAGGCATTAATCTCTAAGCAATCAGCCATCGGTTATATGAATTTGCGTAGGACGTTCTGGTAGAATTTATTCTTTCTGGGTCTATCCTATAATAATTTGTTACTTTCGGGGCTTAGCCCTAAAAGGATTGTTTAGAGATTAATGCTTTTTTTATTTCTAAAGCTCATTCAAGTCCACCACACTTGCCACTTCTTCAAATGAGGTAGTGCCAGTTAGTATTTTTATCACTCCGTCTTGGCGCATAGAGAGTATGCCCTGAGTGCGGGCTGTTTCTTTGATTTCTCGTTCACTTGGATTCTCCGGAATTATTTTTTCTATTTTCTCATCGTTTAATATAGCTTCGAAAATTCCGATTCGCCCCTTGTAGCCGGTTTTATTGCATTTCTCACAACCCACTGGCGCGAAGAGTTTTATCGGTGCGTCTAGAGTGACACCGCGCGTCGCCGGGTCTTTGCCTTCTTGTTTCATTTCTTCCAATATTTTTTTTATTGTTTCGGTTTCTTCTACAGTTGGAGCCTTTTCTGCTTTACAGAATGCGCAGAGGATGCGCACAAGGCGCTGGGCTATGGCAAGTGACAGCGCTGAAACTAAAATTTTCGGATTTACTCCGAGGTCCACTAGGCGGGGGATGACTCCGGCGGCGTTGTTGGTATGGAGAGTAGAAAAGACCAAGTGACCAGTCAGCGATGACTGCACGGCTATCTCCGCAGTGTCGCGGTCGCGGATTTCACCCACCATTATTACATCGGGGTCTTGGCGCAAAACAGAGCGCAGACCTTCGCCGAAAGTGTAGCCCTTTTCATTATTAACTTGAGTCTGAGTTATGCCGTTTAAATGATACTCCACCGGATCCTCAATGGTTATTATGTTGATATCTGGAGAGTAAATTTTCCGCAACAATGCATAAATGGTGGTCGTCTTACCGGAGCCAGTAGGGCCAGTAAGCAAAATTAATCCGTTTGGTTTAATAATCTGACTCTGGATTATTTTATACAGATAGTTTTCTACCCCGATTTTTTCAAATTCTATCTGAATAGATTTAGGGTCGAGGATACGGATGACGATAGCCTCACCATAAGATCCGGGGATAAGCGAGACACGCACACTAAGCTCCTCCTGTCCTTCCATAATACTAAAGCGCCCGTCTTGCGCAATTTTAGACGTGAGCTTCATTCCTGAAAGCAACTTGATGCGTGAATTAAGTAGGCGGTAAATATCCATATTAAAGAAACTTATGTCTCGCAAAACTCCATCGAGCCTTAAGCGTAACCTGCTTCTTTCCTTCTCTGGTTCAATGTGGATGTCGGATGCGCCGATAGCGATAGCTCCAGCCAGAATTATTTCCCATAAACGGGAAACTTTGTGCGACTTGCTCTCCTTCAGGACATCGGTAACCATTTCGGTGATATCTTGTATGTGCTTAATATTCTCTGCGGTTTTACGGAGAACATCTATAGAAATATCAAGTCCACCAACTTTCGAACTCTCGGCCATTGAAATTTCTTTGTACCTATCCCAAACCTTTTGCAAACTTCCCGAGGAAGTCATATAAAAAGTCGGAACGAGATTTTTCCTTTCCATGTCTTCTTTGAGCTTGCTCAAAAGATCTTCCGACGGGGCGCGCACAGCGATATAAATATTTTTACCGAAAAGTTTAAAAGGAGCCACTTTCATTTCTATGGCTTCTGATTCTTTAAGAACTCGAAGTGCTTCATTGTCCACCCCCACCCTGGAGAGGTCGATATACGGAAGGCCATACTTGGATTCGGCTAGAGTTTCTACCAGCGCTTCCTCCTCTTCTTTGTATAAGTCTTCTAGTTGCTTTTTTTGTTTTTCATCGTCAAAATCCGGCATAATATAAAGTATAACAATAATGATATAATTCACATAATGTCTTCT
>CAYITR010000018.1:0-13259 GCA_964366465.1 uncultured Candidatus Saccharibacteria bacterium
GTTAATGACCTCATCAAGGTTCGCGAGGGTTCCAAGGGTAAAGGCGTTTTTAGTGGTCTTGCTGAAAAACTTAAAGATTATACTCTTCCACCTTGGCTTACATTTGATTTAGGAAAAATGGAGGGTTCTGTTTTAGCCAAGCCGAAAAATGTGGAAACTTTTCTTGATTTAAACGCAGTGCTTGAATTTTATAGTCGTTAGTAAACATTATTAGTAAACAATTTTTTATGCCTGAATATAAAATAATTATGCCTTCCAAGCCTCGCATTGTCGAGGAAGTCGAGAATAAAGGAGTGTTCGAGATAGATGGTCTCTATCCAGGGTACGGACATACACTCGGCAACAGTTTGAGGAGAATTATTCTTTCTTCAATTCCTGGAGCCAGCATCACTTCGATCAAAATCGACGGTGTGTCTCATGAATTCCAGACCATGGATGGTATCAAGGAAGATGTGATAGTCATGATCTTGAATTTAAAGAAGGTTCGTTTCAAGATGTTATCTGATGAGCCACAAACTGTAACCCTTTCTATCAAGGGTCCAAAGGAGGTCACAGCTTCCGACATAAAAACTGGCGGGCAAGTGGAGATCCTAAACGGTGATCTGCATATAGTTTCTGTCACAGGTAAGGTGAATTTAAATATCGAAATGAAAATAG
Organism: uncultured Candidatus Saccharibacteria bacterium; assembly: GCA_964366465.1. Lineage (GTDB taxonomy): Bacteria > Patescibacteriota > Minisyncoccia > Phycocordibacterales > UBA9973 > UBA9973. The sequence continues at coordinate 658 of CAYITR010000018.1, forward strand.
AGAAAGGCCTCGGCTTTATTTCTAAAGAAGCTTTTCAGAAAGAGAAGGTTGACATAGGCACAATCGCGGTGGACGCCATCTTTACTCCAATCCGCAGAGTTGCCTACGAAGTTGAAAATATGCGTGTTGGCGACAAAACCAACCACAACCGTCTGCGCATCTCCATCGAAACTGACGGAACCCTCACTCCGCGTGAAGCCTTGTCGTTTTCTATTGAAATAATGATTCACCAACTGAAAGCTATTATTGATTTCCAAGAACCCGTGGAAGAGATAGTTGAAAAAATTACAGCCAAGCAAAGTAGTGAAGAAAAGGACGAAGAGAAGGCTCCGGATGTGGCGGACATGCTAAAGACCAGAATTGATACGCTTGATTTCTCCACCCGCACCTTAAACGCCCTAACAGATGCGAATATTCGCACCCTTGGCGGGCTTGCCAGGAAGAGACGCGAGGATTTGCTGGAGGTGGAGGGTATTGGCGAGAAAGGTATAAGTGAAATTAAAAAAACGCTTAATAAGTTCGGACTTAGTTTAAAAGAATAATATGCGACACCACAACGCCAACAGAAAATTCGGAAGAGTTAGAAAAGTCAGGAATGCGCTCCTCAATTCTTTGGTGCGGAATTTAATCGTGCGAGAGAAAATCAAAACAACTTTACCGAAAGCTAAAGAACTCCGACCAATAGTAGAGAAGCTGGTTACTCGCGCTAAAAGCGGGAGTCTAGCAACTCGCCGGCTGATCATCAGTTCGCTCGGCGGAGGTGGTCGCGAAGTGAAAAAGCTTTTTGAAGTTTTAGCGCCGAAGTATATTGATAAAAAAGGAGGATATACCAGAATTGTGAAATTAGGCCTAAGGGTTGCCGACGGCGCGCCGATGGCGATTATTGAGTTTGTAAAGTAGAAAGTATAAAGTAAAAAGTATGAAAACTGAAACAACAATTAAAACTATAGACGCAAGCGGGAGGACTTTGGGCAGAGTGGCGAGTGAAGCTGCTTTTTCTTTGATGGGTAAAACCAAGCCGACATTTGAACGCAATGTGTATTCTGGATTTCCAGTAAAAGTCATTAATGCAACGAAGCTTCGTATCACCATCAAAAAGCTCGAAGAAATTTATCATACGAGGTATTCCGGTATTCCTGGAGGGCTTCGTGTTTTGAAGGGGAGTTATACGGCGGAGACCAAAGGACTCAAAGAATTAATCAGGCTTGCTATTGCCCAAATGCTTCCGGGGAATAAGTTAAGAAGGGAGATGATGAAAAATTTAAAAATTGAAGATTAATTATATGTCAGACAAAACACCAACAACTGAAAAATCTAGTAATAAGTATATCGAAGCTGTCGGTCGTCGCAAGACTTCAACTGCGAGGGTGCGAATAACTGAAGCTGGCAAGGCAAGCTTTGTGGTTAATGGCCAAGACGCAAAGGAATATTTTAAAACTGAAGAAGAGCGCCGTTCTATTTTAGATCCGATAGTGAAGGGTCTCTCTGTCGGCGAGGGTAAAGTTTTGCCGAAGTTTGCGGTGGAGGTGCGGGTTTCTGGTGGCGGAGCGCATTCTCAGTCTCAAGCCGTGCGTCACGGGCTAGCGCGAGCTTTAGTTTCATTAAATAAAGAAAATCGTGGCAGTTTGAAATCTCTCGGTTACCTCAAACGCGATCCAAGGGCAAAAGAACGCCGAAAATTCGGACTCAAGAAAGCTCGCAAGGCACCTAAATGGTCTAAAAGATAGCAGAAAAATACCCCTTGAAAATAGGGGTATTTTTCTGCTATAATGGCATTATGCAAGATGATGAAATTAAAAAACCCGCCGACGCTGAAAGCTCTGGCGAGGCGGAGAAAAAAGAAATTGTGCCAGAGTCCGAGGATTCGGAGGTTTTGGAATTCGAATTCAATGACGACGGCGAGGAAGATCTTAAAAAAACTCTGAAAAAATTCAGGGCGGATTTGAAAGTGGCTAAGAAAGAAAAAGAAGAGTACTTGCTCGGCTGGCAGAAAGAGCGGGCAGATTTCGCTAACTATAAAAAAGGGGAGGATGCTCGCCGAGCGACTTTCAGCGAGGCGGTGCGTGAGAGAATTTTAGCACAATTTTTGTCGGTGATAGATAGCTTCAATATGGCGTTTGCTAACCGTGAAGCTTGGGAGAAGGTGGACGAGAATTGGCGCAAGGGTGTGGAGCATATTTACGCGCAAATGAATGGAGTTTTCGAAGAATACGGCGTGCGTCCGGTGGGCGAAGTGGGTGAAGACTTCGATCCTACCTTGCATGAATCTATTGATGTGGTGGAAACTAACGAGAAAGAAAAACATCACAAGCTAGCGACGGTAACCCAGAGGGGTTACAAGCTGGGCGAGAGAATTCTCCGCCCAGCAAGAGTGAATGTATATGAGTTCAAAAACGGAACTGAATAAGACATGTTCTGATTGTAAAAAATCTTTCACCATAGATTCTGGCGATTTAATTTTATATGAAAAGGTGGGTCTCAAAATACCGAACAAATGCTTTGACTGCAGAATAAAACAGCGTGCTATATTTTCTGTTTTTGGTAAATTTAGAAAAGGTAAATCTGATTTATCAGGTGAGGACTTAATTACGCTTTTTCCAAAAGACCCTAGGTTCCCGATATACAAGTCCCATGAATGGTTTAGTGATGCCTGGGATCCGATGTCTTACGGACAGAATTATGACTCTGAACGTTCGTTTTTTGCACAACTACAGGATCTCCAGGAGAAAGTGCCCAGGCCACACCAGCTGGGGGCGAATAATGTGAATTGTGACTGGTGTGATGATGTTTGGAGCTGTAAGAATTCTTATCTTTGTCGGCATTCGCTTGAATGTGAGAATCTGAGTTATGGTTGCAGAAATGTCAGGGTTAAAGATTCTTTTAACACCGTATATTGCTTCAATCTCCAGTTCTGTAATGATTGCTTATTTTGCTCAGATTCTTACGGTTTATTATTCTCTGAAAACTCTAGAGACTGTATCGATTCCTATTTTCTATATGATTGCCGGAATTGCCAGGATTGTTTTATGTCTTGGAATTTGCGCAATAAGCGTTATTGTATTCGCAATGTGCAATACACCAAGGAAGATTATGAAGATCAGATTAAGAAAATAAAACTAGATTCCAATCTTGAACTTCTAAAGTTAAGGTCAGAATTTTGGGAAATTTTGAAATCTAAGGCAGTGCATAGAGAGAACCAAAATTTTCGTTGCACAAACTCCTCTGGTAACTATATGACTGATTGTGATAAATGTGTGAATGTTTTTTCATGGGAATCGTCTCAGAATTGCCGAAACTGTTTGCGTGGCTTGATGTCGAAAGATTCCATTGATCTGTTCATTTCCTGGAAACTCGAATTGTCGGGTAACTTAAGCACTATGAGTGGTGGGTATGCTGTAAAGAACTCGGCGTGTTCTGATGGTAAATATTCTGAATATATAGATGTATGTAGAGACGTGGAATATTGTTTCGGTTGTGTTGGTCTACGCAAGAAAAAATATTGCATTTTAAATAAACAATATTCTGAAACAGAATACAATACGTTGAAAGCTGAGATTGTCGCTGATATGGAAAAGAGGGGAGAGTATGGTGAATTTTTTCCGTACTCCTTTGGGTTGACCTCCTACAATCTAACTAATGGCGCAATTTATTCACCTCAAGCTACTAGGCAGGATATTCTGGACCTCGGTGGGTATTGGTCTGATGAAGATTTGTCTCAGAATGATGGTATGCCCGCAGAGGATATGCCAGACAGTATCCTTGAGACCCCGAAAGACATAATTTCAAAGGCGTTAATTTGCCCTCAAACCAGCTACCGTTTTAATATATCAGAATCTGAATACGAGTTTCATAAACATAAAGGCATCGCCCTTCCTAGGGTTCATTTTGATAAGCGGATTTTAGATAAAATGAGAAAAATTTCAGTAATAGATAGCTATCCGTACAAATGTTCCTATTGTCAGAAAGACATTGGTGCCCACTACCCACACGAGTGGGGTTATCGGAAAATAGCCTGCGAGGAATGTTATAAGCAAAATATCGCCTAAAATAACATTATGACATTATCAATAATATCATAATGTTTAAAAACATGAAACAAGAAAACAGGGTCTGTCAAAACTGCAAAAAAGAATTCACTATTGAATCGGAAGATTTTAATTTTTACGAGAAAATCAAAGTCCCTCCGCCTACGTTTTGCCCTGAGTGTCGGTTGGTGCGGCGGATGATAGCTACCAATGAAATTTCTTTATACAAACGGAAATGCGATTTTTCTGGCAAGGAAATTTTCAGCATGTATCCACAGGATGTGATTTTCCCGGTTTATGAAACCGATGTTTGGTATGGCGATGAATGGGACGCGTACAAATACGGGATGGATTATGACGAAACCCGTCCGTTCTTCGAACAATTTTTAGAATTACAAAACAAAGTCCCTAGAATGAGTTTAGTCAGGCAGGGCTACTCAATAAACAGTCAATATACTCATCGTATCACAAGCCCCAAGAATTCTTACATGGTTTTCCGAGCGACTTACCCGGAGAATACACTATATAGTTATATATGCACCAAACCGCGAGATTGTTGTGATATCGCCTGGAGTACGGATTGCGAGCTTTGTTATGAATGTATTAACTGTGCAAATTGTTATAACACAAGATTTTCCCAAGACAGCAACAACTGCCGAGATTCGTCTTTTCTTTACGCGAGTCGAAACTGTTCAAATTGCGTAGGTTGTGTGAATTTAATAAATAAAGAATTTCATATTTTCAACCAGCCGTATACCAAAGAAGAATATCTGGCGAAAGTAAAAGAGCTGAAATTAAATACATACTCTGGTCTCCAGAAAATGGAGCGTGAATTTAATGAGTTTAGGAAAAAATTCCCACAAAAAGCTGTTTTCTCAATTAAGTCAGATGATGTATCCGGGAATTGGTTTTTGAATTGTAAAAATGTTCATCAATCCTTTGACTGCGTGGGGGTAAAGGACGGTAAGTACCTCTTTTCGGTTTTTAGCGCAGAGGATTGTATGGATTATTTTGAGTTTGGGAATAAAGCTGAATTAGTATATGAATCCGAAAACTGCGGGATAGATATTGCGCGGATATTTTTCTCTACTCAATGTTGGATGGGGGCGACGGATTTATATTATTGCAATACTTGCCCGGGTGCAAAAAGCTGTTTTGGCTGTGTGGGCTTAAAAAAAGGGGAGTATTCTATTTTGAATAAAAAATATAGCAAGGAAGAGTATGAAGTTTTGAAAAATAAAATTATCGAAGACATGAAGAGAATGCCATATTTTGATGGGCAATTAGAATATCGCTTCGGCGAACATTTCCCAAATTCATTTTCTGATTTTCCATACAACGAAACCGCGGCGGCCCAATTTTTCCCATTAACCAAAGAAGAGGCTCTAAAAAAGGGGTATAAATGGAGAGACGCAGAGAAGAGAAATTATCAAATAACAATAAAAAGCGTAGACTTGCCGGAAACCATAGGTGAAGTTACGGATGCAATCTCAGATGAAATTATCGAGTGTGGAGAAAAAGATAGTCAGTATTCTGTCGGCGCTTATCGCATAACTCAAAACGAACTTATTTTTTACCGCAGAATGGATTTACCGCTTCCTCGAGTGTGTTTTAATGTCAGACACATGAACAGGATTTTAAAACGACCGACTTTTAATATTCAAAAACGCGATTGCAATAAATGCGGGGTAGAAGTAGAAACTGTCTATGATGCCAACTATGCGCCGATAATTTACTGCGAAAAATGTTACCAGCAGGAGGTTTATTGAGTAGTTATCAAGTGTAAAGTAGAAAGTTATAAAGTAAATTCGATGAAACCCGAAACAAAAAATTGTCAAAATTGCAGGGAAGATTTCACCATAGAAAGTGAGGATTTTAATTTTTACGAGAAGATTAAGGTTCCTCCGCCGACATGGTGTCCGGAGTGTCGGCAACAGCGGCGCTATGCTTGGAGGAATGAGCGGACACTTTATCGCAGGCCTTGCGATCTTTGTGGTAAAAGCACGGTAACTATTTACTCACAAAATAAACCATACAAAGTTTATTGTAATCCGTGCTGGTGGGGTGACGGATGGGACAGTTCTGTATATGGCAGGGATTTTGATTTCTCGAGACCATTCTTTGAGCAATTTTCAGAGCTTCAGCATGAAGTGCCTCGCATGGCGCTTTTAAATAAAAATAGCGTTAACTCAGAATACACAAATCATTCAGGCAATAATAAAAATGCTTATTTGTCTTTTGCGGTTTGGTTTTCTGAAGATGTAAATTACAGTACGTTTATCTTTTATTCTCGCGACTGCATGGATTGTAGTTATATTTACGAAAAAGGGGAAAGATTATATGAAGTTACGGATTCTCGCACTTCTTATGAATGTCAGTACGGGAAATTTATAAAAGATTGTTCTTCTTGTTTTTATTGTTTCGATTGTCGTGGATGTAATAATTGCTTTATGTCTGCCAATCTGCGCAATAAGAGTTATGTATTTAAAAATATTCAATATTCACGCGAAGAGTATTTCAAGAAAATTGCCGAGTATGACCTAGGGTCTAGAAAAGCGAGAGAAGAATTACAGCAAGAATTTGAAGACATGATGAAAAATGGGAGTATTCATCGCTATGTTATAAGTGAGAGAAATGTGAACTCTGTAGGCTCACTTCTTTTGGGTTGCAAAAATGTCCACGATGCATTTGACACGAATGAATCAGAAAATGGGAAATATCTTTTTTCAACTATGGAAAATAAAGATTGTATGGATTTATATCATGTAGGAGTGCATACGACTGAACTTTGTTATGAATTACAAGGTTGCACTAGAACATCCAACTGCCAGTTTTGTCACTTATGTTATGACAATCTAAATGTGATGTATTCTGACACCTGTCAAAATAGTCAAAATCTATTTGGTTGTGTTTCGGTGAAAAAAGGGGAGTATATGATTTTTAATAAAAAATATAGTAAAGAAGATTATCTGGTGCTTAAGGAGAAAATTATTGAGCACATGAAGCAGACAGGCGAGTACGGAGAATTTTTCCCGCCCCAGATTGCACCAGTGTATTACAACGAAACGCAAGGGCATTTATATATGCCTATGACCAAAGAAGAAGTGCTGGCGAAGGGCTGGCAATGGGAAAACGACGTCCCTGGGACTTTCGGCAAAGAAACCATCACTAGTGAAAATATTCCAGATAAAATCGAAAATGTGCCAGAAAGCTACTTGAACGAAATTTTTGCTTGTGTTGAATGCACTAAGAATTACAATATTACTAGAAACGAATTGTTGTTTTATCAAAAAGAAAAAATTCCATTACCCAGAAAATGCCCTAATTGCAGATACAAAAGGAGATTTAACCTTCGTCCACCCAGAAAACTTTGGCACAGAAAGTGCATGCACGAAGGTTGTAGAAATGAATTTGAAACAGCCTACGCTCCTGATAGGCCAGAGAGGGTGTATTGCGAGAGTTGCTACAACAAAGAAATTTATTGATTCTGGTTACTTTATCAAACTAAATTACTTTACTATACTAAAGTAGCTTAAAAAGAAAATGGGATATCAAGCGGAAAACAAAACACATTCGACAGGCTCAGTGCAGGCTTGTCAAAATTGCAAGAAAGAATTCACAATTGAGTCGGAGGATTTTAATTTTTATGAGAAGATAAAGGTCCCGCCACCGACGTTTTGTAGGTGGTGTCGGTTTTTGCGGAGATGCATTTGGCGAAACGAACGGATTTTATACCGCAGGGCCTGTGACTTGTGCAAGAAAAACATTATTTCAATGTACACCAAGGATGCGCTTTTTCCAGTTTACTGCAAGGAATGTTGGTATGGGGATGGCTGGGATGCCACTTCTTATGCTAAAGATTACGATCCAAACAGGAACTTTTTTGAACAATACAAGGAGCTTTTGGACTCTGTGCCTAGGCTGACTCTCTGGTCTAGAAATAACATCAACTGTGATTATTCTAACTTTTGTGGTGAAGCTAGAAACGTTTATTTATCGTGTTCGGTAATAAAGAATTCTGAAAATGTGTTCTTCTCGAAATCTATAGACAATTCCAAAGATATTGTGGACTGTATGAATGTAATCAATGGTTCTGAAAGTCTATATGAAAATGTCGAGGCGCAGGGGAATTACAATTCTCAGCACCTGCTTCTGTCTCGAGCTTGTATAGATTCTTATTTTTTGGTGGACTGTGCTAATTGTAGTAATTGCTTTATGAGCTATAACTTACGTAACAAGAAGTTTTGTATTCGTAATCAGCAATACACTCGTGAAGATTATTTTAAAGAATTGGCGAAATTTAATTTAAAAAGCAGGCAGGAGCGGGAGGCGCTGAAAAGTGAATTTGATGAAATGAGAAAAAAAGCGATATATCGCTACGGCAACATAACCAAATGCGTGAATGTCACTGGCAACAACATGCTAAATGTGAAGAATAGCAAGACCTGCTTTGAGATCTATAATATGGAAGATTCTAAATATTGCTATCGGGCCTTTGACAGTAAAGAATGTATGGATATGAATTTCGGTGGCTGGTCGGAACTCTTGTATGAATACACTACCGGCGCAAGGAATGACTATAATTTAAGATTTTCTTACTCTGCGATGGATTCGGTTAGAAACAGTGACTACACGGATTCTTGCAGAAATTGTAGTGACATTTTCGGTTGTATTTCTCTTAGTAATAAAAACTATGCGATTTTGAACAAAGTCTACCCTAAGGATGAATATTTTAAATTGCGAGGAGAGATAATAGAAGCCATGAACACTAATCCTTTCATTGATCGTGGTGGGCGGGTGTATAGATATGGAGAATTTTTTCCACCCGAATTTTCACCGCATTGTTATAACGAAAGTCCGGCTTATGAATTTGAACTATTAACCAGAGAGGAGGCTGAAGCCAAGGGGTATCTGTGGAAAGAGGAAGAGCCGAAAAACTTTAAGATTACGATGGGTCCTGAGAGCGTGCCGGATAACATCGATGACACAGATGAGTCTATTTTAAACGAAGTTATAGGTTGTGCGCACAGGGGAGAATGCACGCATATATGTAACTTTGGTTTTCGTATCGCCAACTATGAATTTTCTTTTTATAAAAAAATGGGCATACCCATCCCAACCCTTTGTCCAAATTGCAGATATTTTGAGAGAGTCAAGGTTATGCCCGAGAATAAACTTTATGAACGACAATGCATGCGCGAAGGTTGCAGAAATGAATTTGAAACTGCTTACGCGCCAGATCGGTCAGAGAGGGTATATTGTGAGAGTTGCTACAACAAAGAAATTTATTGATTTTAGTTACTTTATCAAACTAAATTACTTTACTATACTAAAGTAGTCTGAATTGTAGACGTCGGACGTCTACAAGAATCTATTTGCCGAAAGTTTCAAAAAGAATTTTTTGAGTTTCTTCGTCGATGAATTTAGTGACGATGATCATCATTTCAGTGGTGAGTCCCAGATCTTTTTTAATATTCATAAGCAGGTGTTCGTAGGGGTAGGGAGAGATCCAAGCGGAATTTTTCAAGCAGATGAAGTTGGCTTTTTTAAGAAGATAGCGCAAGCTTTCGCGTTCACTTTTTCTACTCTCTGGCAAGTCGAGCAAAATAATTCTCCAGAAACCATCCCAAGTTTGGGGCACTAGCATATCGCCACCTTCGAGCGCTAGGCTGTCTAGTTTGGTTTTCCCAAAAGGTGTTATTTTCGCATAATCTTGTCTGCCGGATTTATGAATCTCCGCGCAACCGGCCTCCACAAGGTTCTTCAGCGCTCGGGTCAGGGCATAGGAGGTCTTTGGATCTTTTTCTTTGAATTCTTCTACCTTCACTGCTGGCCTTTCGGCTAACTTTTTTAGTATTTTTCTCGAATGACTTGACATGTATATAGCCTATCATATATACTCTCTTTATACAAGTTTTTAGTGGTCGCTAATTAAATGTTAATTATTAAAATAATATTATAAAACATGAGTAAAATAATAGGTATAGATTTGGGTACAACGAATTCGGCGGTTGCTTTCATCGAAGGTGGCGCGCCAAAAATTATTGAGAATGTGGAAGGGAATCGCACGACTCCTTCCGTGGTTTCTATCGCTAAGAATGGGGACAGGCTCGTCGGCCTTTTGGCTAAGCGTCAAGCGGTGACCAATCCAGAAAATACTATTTATGGAATTAAACGCTTCATGGGACACAACTTCGAAGACCCTGAAGTGCAGAAAGATTTAAAAAATGCTTCATTTAAAATTCAAAAAGGCGCCAGTGGCGGAGTGGAAGTAAAGATAGGGGAAAAGTGGATGCGTCCGGAAGAAGTTTCGGCGATGATCCTTTCTAAAATAAAAGCTGACGTGGAAGCCAAGCTCGGAGAGAAAATAACTGAAGCTGTCATCACTGTGCCGGCATATTTTAACGATGCTCAAAGAAAGGCCACCAAGGATGCGGGGCAGATTGCTGGACTAGAGGTGAAAAGAATTATAAACGAGCCGACAGCGGCGGCACTTGCCTATGGATTTAATAAAAAGAAAAATGAGAAAATTGTTGTGTATGATTTCGGTGGAGGAACATTCGACGTGTCAGTTCTAGAGATAGGTGATGATGTCATTGAAGTGAAGTCAACCGATGGAGACAGCCACCTAGGTGGTCGCGACATTGACCACAAGATCATCGGTTGGATTGCGGAAGAATTCAAGAAAACTTCTGGTGTGGATGTGCGTGGAGACAAGCTTGCTCTACAGCGACTCGATGAAGCTGCCGAGAAAGCCAAGATTGAACTCTCGACGGCTGTGGAAACTGAAATAAATATTCCGTTTATTACTTCGACCTCAGAAGGTCCGCAACACCTTCTACTTAAAATGACTCGCGCTCAGCTCGAATCTATCGCTGACGAATACATAACCCGCTCTATCGAGATAACCAAGCGCGCGATGGCGGCTTCTGGTTTCAAGATGGAAGATATGCAAGAGATTATAATGGTGGGCGGGCAGACCAGAATGCCGAAGATTGTGGATGAAGTGAAGAAAGTTTTCGGCAAAACTCCGAACCTCTCCATTAACCCTGACGAAGTCGTAGCTCTCGGCGCAGCGGTGCAGGCCGGCGTGCTCCAAGGTGATGTGCGCGATGTGCTTCTGCTTGATGTTATTCCGCTATCTTTAGGTATCGAGACGTTGGGAGGAGTGGCCACAAAATTAGTTGAAAGAAATACAACTATTCCTTCAAATAAATCGCAAGTTTTTTCTACAGCGGCTGATAATCAAACCTCTGTGGAAATTCACATTGTGCAAGGTGAGCGACCGATGGCTTCCGACAATAAATCTCTCGGCCGGTTTATCCTAGACGGCGTGCCTCCAGCACCTCGCGGGATGCCCCAGATTGAAGTTGCTTTCGATGTGGATGCGAACGGGATACTTAATGTGACTGCGAAAGATAAAGCCAGTGGTAAGTCTCAATCTATTAAAATTGAAGCAAGCTCTGGACTCAAAGAAGATGAAATCAAGAAAATGCAGGCCGACGCTGAGCTTCACGCAGAGGAAGATAAAAAGAAGAAGGATGTGGTGGATGTGAAGAATACCGCGGAGATGATTATGTACACTGCGGAGAAGGCAGTGAAAGACAATGAAGCTAAAATTCCTGCGGAATTGAAAGATGCGGTGAATGCGAAAATAGCTTCACTCAAAACAGCGAAGGATGGCACCGACGTGGAAGCTATCAAGAAAGCTACCGAAGAACTCTCGGCTGAAATGTCGAAGATAGGCGAAGCTGTGGCGAAATCAGCGCCCTCATCTGCCGACTCGGGCGCCCCAAATGCCCCCGAAGAACAACCAACCGAGGTAAAGGACGCTGAATTTAAAGAGAAGAGTGGAGACGATAAAGCTAGCACCTAGTCCCTAGAACCTAGTACCTAATAATATATGATTGATCCAACAAAATTAAATATAAACCAATTACCAAAGAAGTTTATTGACGGGGCTATCGGTTCGCATGGGAAAGAAGGATTTTCTTTCGCACTGACTTCCGGCAACGACCTGCATTCATTCATGACAACCCCGACGACAATGAAAAGTATTTCGGAGTGGATGGCGAAACAAGTCGAAGCTTATGAAAAGCAGTTCGGAGTTATTGACATGACTCCACCAGCTATCGTGAGCCCACTCCAAACTTCAGATTTAGGAGATAAGTAATTTACAAAAGCCCCGCAAGGGGCTTTTGTGTTATATTAGAATTAATGTCCACACAAAAAGAAACAACTGAGTTTATTTTAGAAAAACTAGGAGAACCTAAACATTTTGCGGTGCGGGCGATGTTTGGGGAATATGCATTGTATGCAGGTGGAAAAGTTGTCGGGCTTATTTGCAATGATCAGTTGTATGTAAAAATTTTACCGGAGTCCAAGGAGCTTGAAAGTGTCTGTGATAAAGATGAAGCCTACCCGGGCTCCAAAGAATACTATGTGGTGGAAGAGGTCCAACTGTCGCAACTGCACAACCTACCGGACATTCTATTAAATATCGCTAAAGCTTTGCCTGAAAAGAAACCGAAGAAAGCTAAGAAATAGGGGAATTGAACATATTAGAGGAGCAATTCA
>CAYITR010000019.1:0-11818 GCA_964366465.1 uncultured Candidatus Saccharibacteria bacterium
ACGCAGGAAAATCTCGCCGCTTTACCCTCTCTACGGGGGCTCCGACACGGACTCGATTTTCCTGCGTGGGCTACACATTCTGATTTACATAAAGAATTAAAAAGTTTTGGTTTCAATGTAGAGAAACATGAAGCGAGGTGTGCGAACCTGGAAGAAGTCATAAGTTTTATAAAAAAGTTTGAAAAGATTCGGCCGGATTTTCCATATGGCACTGACGGGGTGGTTATATCAGTGGATGATTTAAAATTGCAAAAAGTTTTAGGAGTGGTTGGCAAAGCCCCTCGCTACATGGTGGCCTTTAAATATCCGGCCGAGAGAGTAACCACAATAGTAAAGGATGTGATAATAAATGTGGGGCGCACCGGAGTGCTTACTCCACTAGCGATTTTTGAACCTACGCTTGTGGCCGGCTCGACTGTGAGCAAAGCAACTTTGCATAATATGGATCAGATAGATCGCCTAGATTTGCGGGTGGGCGACACGGTGGTGATAGAAAAAGCGGGTGATGTTATACCGAAAGTGGTGGAGGTGCTGACGCGGATGCGTTCCGGCAAAGAAAAGAAAGTAAAAATGCCGGAGAAATGCCCAGTGTGCGCGAAGCCTGTGCAGAAGAAAAATTCTGTCCGTGTCGGAGCCCCCGTAGAGAGGGTAAAGCGGCAGAATTTTTCTTCTGCACAGGCTTCTGTCGCGTATTTTTGTACTAATCCAAAATGTCCAGCGAAGAATGAAAGATATCTGGAACATTTTGTGTCGGTGTTTGATATATATGAACTTGGGCCGAAGATTTTACGGCGCTTTAAAGATGATGGTTTGATTACCGACGCGGGGGACATTTTTACTTTAACCAAAGAAGATATCGCTCCGCTCGAGCGATTCGGGGAGAAATCTGCAGAGAATATTATAGCCGAAATAAAAAGTAAAAAGAAAATTTCACTTCATAAATTCCTATGGGCACTTGGGATTCTGCACGTGGGGGAGGAAACTGCGCGAGACCTAGCGATTCATTTCGGAACACTGGACAAAGTTATGCATTCTGCTAGGCAAGACCTAGCTGAAATAGACAGTATAGAAAATATTGGCCCTGCCGTGCTGAAAAGTTTGCACGACTTCTTTACCGATAAAAATAATTTACATTTTATCGAAAAGCTGAAAAAGAATGGCGTTGTAGTGGAAAGCTACAAGCCTAAAAACACAAACCAGAAGTTTAAAGGTTTAACTTTTGTGCTTACTGGCACTCTCGCGGAAATGTCTCGCGAGATAGCTAAAGAGCGCATCCTCGCCCTCGGTGGCAAAGTCTCCGGCTCGGTTTCCAAAAATACTTCGTATGTGGTGGCGGGAGCCGAAGCTGGATCTAAGCTCACCACAGCTCAAAAACTGGGGGTAAAAATATTAACTGAGCAAGAATTTTTAAATATGCTAGAGTAGATTTGTTTGGAACCGTCGCATAGCGGTCTAGTGCACCACCTTGGAAAGGTGGCAGGCTCGAAAGGGTCTCGAGAGTTCGAATCTCTCCGGTTCCGCAGATTGAAATACAAAAGCCAGCGATATATTTTCCTTTCGGAAATCGCTGGCTATCAGAAAGTTGATCGGGACCTTTCAAACCCGTTGCTCGGTAGCGCCGAGCGCGCGCGTGGGGGGCTAGAACCAGCCGTAATCCCAGCCCCCGAACACAGGGAGCGGAGTCGGCTTCACGACTGGCGTGGTCGTAACGGGCGGGGTGTAGATGGCCACTCCACATCTTGCGTGTCGGATCATGCCGTTAGCGTACACGAGCATGACCCGAACCCCAAGTTCCTTACGAGTGTCGCATCTGCAGGGCAGAGATGTCCCCGCAGGGAGATATTCTCGCTTCGGACGCTCCTTATGGCTGTGCGGCATCGGCATACGACGCTCCTTTCATTTATTCTCCCCAAACGAAGAACACCGCCCTCTAGAGGGTCGGTGTTTAAGTTGTAAGTTAGTTTTGAGTTTATTTTTACAGCGCAAACATCAGCCCTCTAGGTTGTAGAAAGCTAAAGAAAAAGTAGCTGTTAAGTTGCACTGTATTTTTATTCACCTATATAGTATAGCATATGTTAGATTTAATACAAGGCAGGGGATGTATTTATTCAACTTGTGTTATCTAAAACAGGGAGTATAATTGGGGAATGAAAGGACCAAGTCTAGAAAAACTAAAGAAACTCGATGGAGTCGAAGATGAATTTAAACCCGACCAAATAATCGAAGGCGAGAAAGGTACCCTGAGGATTGATAGGATACAAAAGGGCGAGCCAATTATACATGCAACCTATGAATCCTTGGAAAATGGTGGACAAAGAGACAAACTTGTTTTTGATTCAGTGGACGAGTTGCGTGCATTTCGAGACAGTATTCTAGGGGGAGAGCATGAAGATGGCATTAAAAAACCAGTAGAACTTATCCCTGGTCAAGTAGTCGAACTCAAAGATCTAAGTTTACATAAAGTTGTGGCAGTTCAAGGCTCTGATGTTTTTATCGAAAGTCTGAGTGGCGATATAAGTCAAGTTGTTCCGCTGGTGGAAGTTACTCCATCGGTTGATCAAAAAACTGGGGAATATGTGTATGAAGATGCGGATTTTCTTCAATCTGAGCCTGTGGGTTTTAGTCTTGAGGCAGAAATGACACCAGAGAACGAAAGAGATTTGCGTATATTGGGTTCCAAAAGGGGCAGTGGCGGTAGTAAATAACCATGCAAATCGATAAACTCGACCTCGCGCTCATTGGTTTCTTCAAGCGGGTTTCGATGCCTGTGGCGCGGGTGGGGCTTTTTGTGGTGTTTTTTTATTTTGGGTTGCTGAAAGTTTTAGGGTTATCGCCAGCGAGCGATTTAGTCCGGCAACTTTTCGAGGAGACTATTAGCTTTATGTCTTTCGACAGTTTTTTTATAATGTTTGGGCTTTTTGAATGCTTGATTGGGTTAATGTTTATTATTCCGGGGCTCGAGCGCGCGGTTATCCCGCTTTTGTTTCTCCACATGCTCTCCACCTTCATGCCTTTATTTATTTTACCGGAGGCTACATGGAGTAGCTTCATGGTGCCTACGCTCGAAGGGCAATACATCATCAAGAATTTAGTGATTATAGCTTCGGCGATATTCATCGCGTCTAGCCTGCGTCCGTTTTCAGAAAAGAGTATAATGGCTTCATGAAGCCAAAAGTGGAAGTGGGTTTTGATGAAGAATACAAGAAATTAAACAAGTCGCAGAGGGAGGCTGTGGATGCTATCGATGGTCCAGTAATGGTGGTGGCCGGGCCGGGGACTGGGAAGACGCAGATATTGGCTATTCGCATTGGGAACATATTAAAGAGGACCGACGCCAAGCCGGAGGAGGTATTGGCGCTTACTTTCACTAACGCCGGCGTTATATCCATGCGGGATCGTCTGCAGAAAATGATTGGAGATGTTGCTTATCGCATCAACATCTTCACCTTTCATTCTTTCTGTGAACACATCATTAAAGATTTTCCTTTCTACTTCAAGAAGTTTACCGGCGCCCGAGTTATAAATGATTTAGAGCGAGTTGAGATATTGGAATCTATTTTAAAGAAGAATGATTTCGACGAGCTGTCTACTTTTAATGATGATTTTTATTTTTTGAAAGACATCGTAAAGGCTATAAATAATATCAAGAAGGAAGGTTTAACTCCGGAGCAATTTGAAGCTTTGATTTCAGGGTGGCAGAAAGCGCTTTTGGAAAACGAAGATGTGTATTATAAAAGGGATTACGGTGAATATAAAAAGGGTGATATTAAGCCCGCAGAGAAAGAAAAAATTGAACACAAGGTGGCAAAAGTGAATGAACTGGTTGCAATTTTTAAACTTTACCAAAAAGAGTTAGATAAAATCGGCCGATATGATTTCAGCGACATGATCCTCTCTGTACTTGCCGAGCTTGGGGAGAACGCTAGTTTGAAGGCTGACCTTGCTGAAAAATTTCAGTATTTTCTGGTTGACGAACATCAAGATACGAATACCGGACAGAATAGATTGATTGAGCTTCTGACCGATGCGCCACACCTCGAGGGTAGGGCCAATATATTCGCCGTGGGGGATGAGAAGCAGTCCATCTACCGTTTCCAAGGCGCAAGCCGTGAGACCTTCCGACATTTTGAGACGTTGTATAAAGGTGTCAAGAATGTAACTTTGTCGGAGAACTATCGCTCGACGCAAAACATCTTAGACGGCGCCACTTCACTTATTAAACACAATCCTGACCTTGCAGAGACCGAAAGTTTAAATGCCAATAATAATAAAAAAGAGAAAATTGCGGTCCGTGAATTTTCCAATTACAAATTTGAGCTTTTGTTTTTGGCGGAAGACATAAAGCATAAGATAGAGTCTGGCGTTAAGCCATCTGAGATTGCTGTAATTTATCGGGCGCATAAATATGTGTATGACATCAAGGCAGTGTTTGATCACAGGCAGATACCGTACACTATTTTGTCCAAGGGGCACATTTTGAATGATGCCAATATCAGAAACTTGATCACGATCTTGCGCGTTGTGCATAACCCAAACGACGAAGAATCTCTTGGGAAGGCTTTGTTTATAAACTTCCTCGGGCTAGATGCTTATGATTCTGTCCGGATCTTGGAGAAATTTCGTCGCACTCGTACCAAGGACCAAAAGCACATATTCGCGATACTAGAGAACAAAAAAGCGCTGGAGGAAGCCGGAGTGGAGCATGTGAATGATTTCTTTGTCTTCGCCGAGCTTATAAAAAAATTAAAAATAGAATCAGGGGAGGGGGATTTCCCTAATTTCTTTAAATATTTTTTAGAGCAAGTTGGCTACTTGAGGGAAATGCTTGGCGCTTCGGATGGGCAGGATCGGCTTTTGAAAATAGATAAACTTTTCGACGAGGTCAAGAAGCAATCCGGTGAGCGAGCCGACTACCAACTCGGGAGCTTTATCTATTTTGTTGATGCATTTTTGAAATACAATCTCGATATTGATTCGAGCGCTCCGGAGGTAATTGAGGGGGTGAACTTAATGACAGCTCATGGCTCCAAAGGCCGAGAATTTGAATATGTTTATATCATTAATGCCGTCAGGCGTGGCTGGGAAGGGAGCGGGGCGTCGAATACTATTGATTTACCTATCGAGGAATACGAAGGCGATACTGAAGACGAGCGCAGGCTTTTCTATGTAGCCATGACTCGGGCCAAGCACAGCCTCGCTATTTCTCACGCGAGGTCGGACAATGAAGGTAGAGAAAATGAACCTTCGGAATTTGTAACCGAAATAGATCCTAGCTATATAGAGAAAGAAAACATGACCAAATTTGAAGAGGGTAACCTCGATAAACTTTTCGACTTCGTGGCGCCGACTGAGTCACTCAGGTCTCTGTATCAAGCGGAATACATTCGAGATGTATTTTTCAGGCGTACTTTGAATGTGTCGGCTTTGAATAATTACCTAACTTGCCCGCTTAAATACTTTTATAAAAATTTACTCCAAATTCCTTCGAGTTATGAGTCCAGGCTCGAGTTTGGAAGTGCTGTCCACGAATCTCTGGAAGAATTCTTTAAACGCTCCCGTGATGCTGAGAAAATTTTACCAAAGACAGAGCTCATAAACGCATTTAGTGAAATATTAAACAGTAAATCTTTCAGTGATAAAGAAGAGAAAAAGTTTAAGGGGCGGGGGGAAGAGTTACTCGGGGAATATTATGACGAGTATTCGAGTGGCTGGACGCACAAGGTGGACCTGGAGAAATACATTAAACGAGATTTTGAAACTCTGGGTGGCGAGGAGATAACTATCAGTGGAATGATAGACAAGATAGAGTACCTCGACGACTTGTTCGGTGGCCGGGTGAACATCATCGACTACAAGACGGGCCGGAGCTTTTCTGAGAAAAACAAAGATGAGAAGAAGGATTATGAAAGGCAGATTGTGTTTTACCACTTACTCCTAGATGGTTACGATGATGGCAGATTTAAAATAAACAAAAGCGTGCTCGACTTCGTTGAGAGAAACAAAAAAGGTAAATTTGAGCAACATTCTTTTCCCGTCATCAAGGATAATTTAGATGAATTAAAAAGAGAAATCAACCAATGTGTGCAAGAAGTTTTGTCGCTTGAATTCCTAAAGAAAGGCTGTGGCAAGCGGGACTGTGAGTGGTGTAGCCTCGGCAAATAGTGCTAGATAAATTTCTATTTTCTGGTAGTATCTTAAGTACGTGTCCCGTAGTAAATTTTTGATTACGGGGCATACACGATAAGCATTATCCATTAAAATTTTACTACTGGGATGTACAAGAAAGTGAATACTAAGTCTAAAGAAGAGCTTTTGCGGGACATAGAGCAGGAAAATTTTCGTCGCAAAACTCTGTCTTTCTATCGCTATGTGAAGCTCGCTGAGCCGAAAGCGATGCGGGATTTCTTGTTCGATAAATTTAAAGAATTAGGATGCCTTGGCAGGATATACGTGGCGCAGGAGGGTATTAACGCGCAGATGAACGTGCCGGAGCATAACTTCGTGGCGTTCGATCAATTTATCCAAAGTGTGAAAGAATTCTCCGGTGTTCCGTATAAAATAGCTGTTGAAGAGAAGGGGAAGTCGAGCTTCCTGAAGCTAATCATTAAAGTTCGCCCGAAGATTGTGGCTGATGGCCTCGATGATGCGACTTTTAATCCGGCCGACACGGGTGAGTACGCCCTAGCCGAAGAGGTGAACAATATGATTGACCGCGGAGTAACGGTAATAGATATGCGCAACATGTATGAATCAGCGATAGGGCACTTCGAAAAGGCACAGATTATGGATGTGGATACATTCCGTGAACAACTAGCCAAGGTGCATGACATGTTTCGTGATAAAAAAGATGAAGAAGTTTTGCTGTACTGCACGGGTGGGATACGATGCGAGAAGGCTTCTGCTTGGATGAAGCACAACGGCTTTAAAAATGTAAAACATATCAAGGGCGGTATTATTGATTATGCGCATCGAGTAAAAGCTCTAGGTTTGCAGAATAAATTTCGTGGCAAGAATTTCGTTTTTGATGAGCGAATGGGGGAGAAGGTTGGAGATGAAATCATAGCCGTGTGTCAGGTGTGTGAGACGGCGAAATGTGACGACTATGTGCACTGCAAGAACACCGCTTGTCATGTGCTCTTTATTTGTTGTGAGGGATGCCAAAAGAAATTGAAAGGATATTGTGGGCGAATATGTAACATCTGTGACAAATTCCCCAGGAAGTTGAATGAATTCTTTGTGGGTCCCGATAAACAAAAACATAAGAATCAATTTAAGAAGCATTATAAGCGGTTTGCAGAATATAAAAATGATTAGTCCTGTCGAGGCTAATTTGGTATAATTCATAGATTACTATTTAAATAAGGTATATATGTCCAGAATTGATTATATAAAAGATGAGATTAGAAAAAGTAACACGAATTTACAACAGCGTATCGAAGATGTAGAGCATTGGCTGAAAGATTTACGCAGGTTGTATAAGGATTTGGCTGATGAAGCTAATCGAGAACAGGAAGGGAGTTCTAAGTAACTGAAGAATAAAGTATAATTATTCTAATTTAAAAAATGACGAACGAACATAAAGGCACAGAACATCCGCTTTCGATTTTGGCCAACGAGGCTTACGGGGTTTTTTCTGAACTTGGTTTTGAGATAGTTACCGGTCCTGAGCTCGAAAGCGAGTGGTATAACTTTGACGTCCTCAATGTTGTTAAAGATCACCCCGCGCGGGATATGCAGGATACTTTTTGGATTAAGGAGAAAACAGGGAGCGTGCTTAGAACTCATGCTACGAGTGTTTCCGCGCGAGAGATTGAAAAAGCTGGAAAAGAAAATAGAATGCCCTGCGCATTTATTACTATTGGAAAAGTTTTTCGAAATGAAGCAACGGATTTTTCTCACGAAATGCAATTTTTCCATGTGGATGGGTGTATGATAGGTAAAATTGAGGACGGGATTTCTATCGCTAACCTAAAAGGGGTGCTCACTCATTTTTATAAAAAAATGCTCGGCGATGATGTGGAAGTGGAGTTTCGTCCAAGCTTTTTCCCTTTTACCGAACCATCACTTGAAGTATTCGCGAAGTTTAAAGGTAAATGGCTGGAGATGATGGGGGCCGGGGAGCTTCATCCTAATGTTATAAAGAATTGCGGACTGGATCCTGCAAAATATCAGGGGTTTGCTTTCGGTGGCGGGCTGGATCGCATTGCGATGATTAAATGGGGTATTCCTGATGTGCGTTTATTTTACCAAGGAGATTTAAGGTTAAATCAATTCTAATATATGAAAGTCTCTTACAATTGGCTTAAATGGTATGTTCCAGAAGCTCCGACAGCAGAAAAGCTTGCTGACATTTTGACCTACCATTTGGCTGAAGTCGAAAGCGTAGAAGAAAAAGATGGGGATAGTATTTTTGAAATAAAGATTCTTCCAAATCGCGCACACGATCTGCTTAGTCACATGGGGCTTGCTCGGGAGATCGCTTCGCTTTTAAATATTAAATACGTAGACCCTACGCCGAAATATAAGATTCCTCCGCCAGTTGGCGGACTAAAGCCGACTAGTTTAAAAATAGAAATAGAGTCAGACAAGTGTCGGCGTTATGTCGGGCGGATTGTGCGGGGGGTGAAGGTGGGTCCGTCGCCGGAGTGGGTGGTCAAGCATCTAGAATCAATAGGGCAGAGGAGTATAAATAATATGGTGGATGCGGCTAACTTGGCGATGTTCAACTGTGGACAGCCGACGCACGTTTTTGATTTAGATAAAGTAAGTGAAAAAATAGTTGTCAGGCCGGCGCGGGAAGGAGAGCAATTAATAACCCTCGACAATAAAGACTTAAAATTACAAAGCACTGATCTGATAATTGCCGACGCAGAGAAAGCGCTTGGCGTGGCAGGGGTGAAAGGCGGGAAGTCGACAGAGGTTGATGCGAATACAAAAAACATAATTATCGAGGTGGCAAACTTTGATCCAGTTTCAGTGCGCAAAACTGCACAGTCATTAAATATTTTTACCGACGCCAGGAAGCGTTTTGAGAATGACCTGTCACCCGAGCTTGCGGAGTATGGTATGCGCGAACTCTCGGCGCTAATTGCCGAGATGTGTCCGGAAGCGACTTTTGAAGATGTGGTGGATATTTACCCTGTCCGACAAGTGGAGCGCAAACTTTCTTTTGGGCTTGATAAAGTAAACAAAGTTCTCGGTACACAAGTTACCGTAGGCGAAGTAGAAAATATTTTAAAACAGTATGTAATACATTACGTAATAAAAGGGGAAGAGTTCGAGATAGTCGTGCCAGTAATGCGTCTTGATTTAAATATCGAAGAAGATATGGCTGAGGAGATTGGTAGAATTATGGGTTACGATAAAGTGAAGGCTGAAATTCCTAAAATAGATTTTAAACCAAAACAAAATGAAATTTATCAGAAAGTTTCTTGGGCTAGAAATAAACTTTTGGAGGGCGGTTATTCAGAAGTGATGACATATGTTTTTCGAGATAAGGGGGAGGTTTCGGTGTTGGCTTCAGCCTCAGATAAGAAATTCTTACGTACTAATCTGACCGATGGATTGAAAGAAAGTTTGAAGCTAAACAAAACCAACGCTCCATTGCTGGGTTTGGAGGCTCGCCCCGGCCAGGACGGCGGGGTTAAGATTTTTGAAATAGGTACCGTCTGGGTAGTACCAGCCGAAGAACTCCATATAGCTTACAACGACAAAAATAATATAATAGAAAAAAAATTAGATGAATACTAAATTCAAAATGTGGTCTTTATACCCGTTTATTTCCAGAGACATTTCAGTGTGGATGCCAGGCGGGGAGAGCGCAGACGGGCTCAAGAAAATACTAACAGAGAACGGAACGAACCTTTTAGTCAAAGAACCACAATTAGTAGATTCTTTCACGAAAGGAGAACAAACTTCCTACGCTTTCAGATTGGTTTTCCAGTCTTATGACCGCACTCTGACAGACGCCGAAGTTAATGAAATTATGAATAAAATAACTGACAAAATTAAAGGAAATAGCGGTTGGCAAGTCAGATAGAATTTGCTATAATACCTCTATATGGCAAGCGCAAAAGAAGCTAAGGGGCAGGGCAATGGGCATCATTACGATGCCTCAGATATATCGGTTCTAGAGGGTCTAGAGCCCGTGCGGAAGCGCCCCGGAATGTATATTGGTACCACAGGCCCGGAAGGGCTTCATCATTTGGTATGGGAGATTTTCGACAACTCACGTGATGAAGCGATGGGTGGATTTTGCGACGATATTGAAATAGTATTCTTGCCAGGCAATCGCATTCGGGTGGCCGACAACGGCCGAGGTGTGCCGGTGGATATTCACAAGAAAACAAAAGTTTCCGCGCTCGAGACGGTGATGACCACCCTTCATGCCGGAGGGAAATTCGGAGGAGACAGTACTGGGTATAAAGTTTCTGGCGGGCTTCATGGCGTCGGCGCATCGGTGGTGAACGCCCTTTCGATTTATTGCCGGGCGGAAGTGCATCGCGATGGTGGACAATATGCACAGGAATATTCTCAAGGCAAGAAAAAGTCTGCGGTGAAAAAGATAGCTTCGTCGAAGCTTCACGGCACGATAGTTACCTTTGAGCCGGACAAAGAAATTTTTAAGGAGCTTGTCTTCGACTGGCACACTGTGGTGAACCACATCCGTCAACAAGCGTATTTGGTGAAAGGGCTCAAGATTTCAATTATTGACGCGCGAGGCTGGGACAACACGAAGGGTTTGAACGAATCCGATGTTTTTTATTTCCGAGACCTTGAGCTTGAAGTGCCTTCCGTGTCTTTTTATTTCGAAGGCGGGCTGGTGTCGCTTATAAAGTATTACAACAAACTTCAAAAGCCGATTCAAGACACTATTTTCTATGTTGATAAAGAGTTAGATGGGGTGGGGGTAGAGATTGCGCTCCAGTATGTGGATGACATAGTGGATCGCATTGTGCCGTTTGCTAATAACATAAACACCCCCGAAGGTGGGACGCATGTTACCGGTTTTAAAACTGCCCTGACTAGAACACTGAACACTTACTGCAAGAAGAATGAAATGATGAAAGAGTCTGAGGGTGGCTTTACCGGTGAAGATGTTCTGGAGGGGCTAACGGTGGCTATTTCGGTCAAGCTCCGCGAGATTCAGTTCGAAGGACAAACCAAGTCCAAGCTCGGTAGCATGGAGGCGCAGGGTGCAGTGGCCACTGTTTTCGGTGAAGCGTTTGCAAATTTCTTGGAAGAAAATCCAGATCAAGCGAGGTCCATAATTAATAAGTCCATCCTGGCTCTCAAAGCGCGCAAAGCCGCGAAGGCAGCCAAGGACTCTATCTTGCGTAAGGGCGCGCTCGAAGGCATGACTTTGCCGGGGAAGCTCGCCGATTGTCAGAGCAAGGATGCTTCCGAGTCAGAGCTGTTCTTAGTAGAGGGAGACTCTGCAGGTGGTAGCGCCAAGCAGGGGCGTGACAGGCGCACGCAGGCAATACTGCCACTTCGCGGTAAAATTTTGAACGTGGAACGCGCGCGCATCGACAAAATGCTTGCTTCTAAAGAAGTGAAGTCGCTAGTCATAGCAATGGGTACATCGATAGGTGACACTTTTGATCTTTCTAAAATCCGCTATCATAAAATAATTATTGCTACAGATGCCGACGTGGACGGCTCACACATTCGCACGCTACTCCTCACACTGTTCTATCGCTATTTCCGCAATGTTATCGAAGCGGGGTACATTTACATTGCTCAACCTCCGCTATATAAAATCAAAAAGGGTAAAGAGATTTCGTACGCATACACTGACGATGAAAAATTAAAAATT
>CAYITR010000020.1:0-4012 GCA_964366465.1 uncultured Candidatus Saccharibacteria bacterium
AAAATAAAAATGTTTTTTTTTAAATATAAAATTTTAAAAAACACCCCCCGCTTGTGAACTCTATGGGGGTTTTTTTTTTTTGCGTCAGTTCGAGGGTGTTTTTCGCGCCCATTGGTCCGTGTGGACTCACTCGTGGGAAAATGCCCCGGCCATGAAAATCTGGCCCACACGCTTCGCCCTAGCGAGCGCAGTCGAATCCGCGACCTTCGGCGGATCCGGGGGTCGCGGCCCCCGCTTCTTGACCTGTGGCACCCCCTGGACGACCAAGAGGGAGCCCTCGCTGATGTGGAACAGAGTGGCGTGATACCACACCAGATCCTTTCTGGGGATCTGGTGGGTTCGCGTCGCCCAGACCTTCCAAGCCATACGCAAGGCCAGAACTTCCCGTCGGGTCATCTTGCTCATTTTCGCGATCCTTTCATTTAATCGCTACTGATTGAGATGTAGATCCAAAGATGTACGTTTCCATCAGCACTCTAACCTCCCAGTAGCCAAAATGTCAATGGAGCAAAGAACTTTATAAATCAAATCTAATAAAAATTTTTCCCTTGATTTCTCACTAAGCTTTTCATAAATTTTCAAAGAGGGCATAGAAAGAGAAAGCCCCCCAGCGGAATAGACTAATTGAATTAAACAAGCCACCGAGGTGACCCTCAGTGGCGTTGATGATTTTGCGCCAGGCGGAGCTCGGCTTGCCGAGCTCCGCCTGGCCTACTCACCAGCGGAACAAACTGGCAAGACTGGCGAGGAGTCCCCTCCTCCTGGCCAGCGGTCGGCGCCGTGGGATGCCCACCGACTCCAGAGCCGGCGTAGGCGAAGGTGTCACCCTCCGCACGACTGGTGGACGGTTCAGCCACCAGTAGACGACGGCTCCCGTAGCGAGGTCAACAACCTCGCTACGGTATCGCCCGCTCGAAACCCGCAAGGCGTCGACATGCACGCCACGCTGGCGTGCAATTCGAACTTTTATTCTCCTCCCTGGACGCATCCGACCCCCTTTCTAGTGGGTTACAAGAACGTAACCGCAATTACTTTATGATAAAAAAAATATTTTGTAAATACCAACCACTTTCTTATGGTATCATGTAAAAATGCTACGCGCGTCGTCGTTCACATTCGGCACATATAAAGTTGATACCGCTCATTCGATTATTACATTTACTTATCGTGTGGAATTTAGGTTCGGAATAAGTAAAACTTTTACCGACCGGCTCATATTTAAAGATGTGGCGCCGGAATTGTGGGAAAAAGTCCCAAAGGCGGTGCTCGAGCCAACGCTCCAAGCGCTCCTTATCATGCTCGGCATCAACTATTGGTGCGTCTTCCCGACGAAAAACATTCGCATTGAAGGGTTCACGCTCACGCGTGAACAAGCGTTCTTCTGGGATTCGCTTTATCTAAACGGGCTTGGAGAATTTTTCTACGACATGCAGATGGATTTCCACAACCTCATCGCTTTCCCGTATGGCAATTCTACCAGCGGGCCAAGCCACGAATCTGCTGATTCGCCCACACCCGAAAGATTTGAACGCCCCGCGCGGGCGCTTCTCCTAAACGGCGCCGGCAAGGACTCCATCCTCTCCGCTGAAATATTAAAAAAGTCTGGTATTCCGTTTGACTTTTTCGCTTTTGCTCCAACGCCCGCCCACAAACGCATCGCTAAGCTGGTGGGCGCAAAAACTATTAGCGTTGAGCGTCATCGTGACCCATGGATAGATTTCTTTGCATCACTTTTTAATGTATCAAGCTCGTATCCGTCGGTATCTACTTTCACCTTTATCGCCACATTGCTCGCAGAAGTTCTCGGCTACAACTCCATCGTGTTTTCCAATGAAAAGAGCGCGGACTTCGGCAACCTCACCTACCTCGACTTGCCGGTGAATCATCAATGGTGTAAATCTTCCGAGGCAGAAAAGATGACCAACGACTATATACAGCGTTACATAACACCCGACATTCAGACTGGTTCGCTCTTGCGAAAATACAGTGAACTTGAAATTGTCCAACGCTTCGTGAGCTATCCACAGTACCTTTATGACGTCACGAGTTGCAACACATATTTTTGGCTCCCACGCATACAGCAGACCCTGTCGCGCACGAACTACTGGTGTAACAGATGCCCGAAATGCGTATTCCTTTTTGCCTGCTTTTCCGCATTTCTACCTAAAAAAGAAGTGGTTAGTATCTTCGGCGCTAATCTATATACTAAAAAGCGCCTTCTGCCACTTTTTAAGCGAATACTTGGTCTTGAAGGATTTAAACCGCTGGACTGTGTCGGCGAGCCAGAAGAAATGATCCTGGCTATGTATTATGCGACACGTCGCAAGGAATATGAAGGCGAGCTAGCGATACAACTTTTCGAAAAGCATTTCCCACCAAGCTATGATTTTAACGCGCTTGAGCAGAAAGTTTTCGTTAATGAGTAACTCATTCCAAATTAATTTTTACTTCATTATTATTTATAGTATAACTAAAACTCTTGTGGCCCTGTATGTGTCCGTCTTCATAAGTCATCGTTCCGGTTTTCATTGATGGGTTTACATTTACGAAAGTTACATACCAAGAACCGCCCAAAACAGGTTTCTCCGGCGTAATTGTTTTAATATTCTCACGAATATATTTTTCTACAACCAGCCTTTCTTGCAATGATTCGCAATCTGTTTGCGACATTTGAAATGCGGGAGTTAACTTTGTAGCATCTTTATAAACATAGACTCCGTCTCCCCTGTCTACCATTTCCCCGAACAAAGCGACAGCGCTACCTTCACCAAATTCAATTTTTAGCTGTTCGGTCACTTGCATTCCTTCTGCTAAAGAATCCCACCAAACATCCGCGATACGAGCACTAATTTTAGGATCCATTGGGCCAACAACTCCGGTAAAAGTTCCAACTTTGCTATCTTTTTCGGCTGGAAGATTGTGATATTCTCCGGTTACTTTATCTCCTAAAATACTCATTTTAAGCCATGCCCGATCAGCTAAGCCATTTGAAGTGTCTCCAAAATATTGGTAACACATGCCAATGGCTTGTGGTATTGGAAGGTTTTGAACTATTTCTTGCTTTTTATTGTTTACAAGAAAGACAAAGGTAATTATCAAGACAAAAATAAATACCGCAATATAAATAGATAGTTTCTTCATAACACAATTATAGCATACCCGCCTTTTTGTATAGCAAGAACGGTTTTCCCTACTCCCAACCGTATTTTATATTCTACGCGAGTTTAAAATTTACTTCTTCGTTGGGGATTGAAATACTTCTACCTTTTTTGTTTTTAAATATTTTTCAAATATTTGTCTTACTGCATCGGAATTGGCAAAAAAACCGAACTGATGCGTAAATTGATTTCCCATTTTGTCATCTATCATAGGCAATCCCGTTCCTGTTGAATAAAAATCGGAAGCAGGTATTCCCCCTTTCTCTAATAATTCTCTTAAGTCTGCTTGAATAGCTTTCAATAAAATAGGAATTAATTTTTTGTCTGGAATATAAAGATTGAACTTCCAGACCTTTTGACCCGCCCTACCTTTATATTCGCTACGCTCTTGTTGTGAATCGTAACTTAGCTTGGCAAAGGCTGATTCTAGTATTGCCTCATCTGGTTCTGGTGGCTTCGTCAGACTTGATGTTGATTTTAATTCCATTACCATACTAGTGATTATACAATAGAAAAAGGAAATAAGTCAAACGGTTTTATTCATCTAAAAGTTCAAATTCGTCCGCGGGTTCGGGGGCGATTTTGGTTTTGCGGATACTGTAGACGCTGTACGCGGAAACGCTAATAAAACCAAGAAATACCAACGGCCATACGAAGGCCGGGGTTTCGAGAGGGGTGTCTGCTTTGACTATGGATGCCTCCAGATTTTCCGTAGCGGAAATATTTTCTTCCGGTTTGGGCTCCTGCCCCCGCCCCGAAGGGGCGGGGGCAGTCTTGAGCCCACCCCGGGGGGGGGGGGGGGTCGCCAAAATAGTATCTCCCCGGGGGGGGCGGCGCGTGAGTCCCGCCCACGT
>CAYITR010000020.1:4022-11480 GCA_964366465.1 uncultured Candidatus Saccharibacteria bacterium
TTTACTCACCACTTATATTTTCTTTTAGGTGTCCTGGCCCCCCCCCCCCCCCCCGTGGGGTGGGGTGTAGAATACCTCCACGCCTTCGGCGTGGCTGAAGACTCAAAAATAGTATCTCCCAGTGGGGTCATGAGCTTAAGTCCCGACAAGTTGCTGGCCGTAAATCCGCTGGTGCGTCCGGAGATTATCATTTTCTTCTTCGCGCCGATGGTCGTGTTCCTGGGGAACTTGAATTCATGTAAATTCGAGCGAAGCAACCAGCCGGACACATCGACTTCATAATTCGCATTATTAGAAAGCTCCACGAAGAAATCCCGCGTATCCCCCACCCGAGAGATGACTATCGTAGGATCAATAACTTTTATAACTATTTTCTGAGACACCTCCGGCTCCTCTGCAAAAAAATCCGGATAATATTCAAACAGGACTGAATAATCTCCTGGATAAAAATATGTGTGTGTAAATTTATCTACATGCGTAACATTCGTTTCAGCAAAATCCCCATCGCCAAAATTCCAAAAGTATCTGCCGTGACGAATATGATTGCTTCCTTGTGTAATTTTACCAGAGAAAGAATGTGGTATCCCGACGTAGGCTAAACTGTCAACTGATAACTCAACTTTCGTTTTTGGAGCAACAACATCTTCTTCCTCTTCCTCTTCATCGTCGCCAGAAGAACCAGAATCATCAGAGCTACTACTTGAACCACCTGAAGGTGCAGGCTCCGAATTGGCTGAACCTTTCGTCGGCTCTACTCCAGCCGACCAGCTTCCTGAAACAAGAGCGCCAGATTTACCCTTCACTGGCGCATCTAAGTCTTTTGCATAACCGTTCACCTTACCGTAGGTCACCCTGTCCGCAAGGCTATCGCCCTGATAGAGCCCGATGGAATCTCCGGCATTATTGAGCGCGCTAGACATCTCAACCACAAAGAATCCGCCCCCGGCGACATTACCCGACAAATTTTTAGACGAACCCTCTTTTTCATTATCAGCGCCCGGACTCGTAAGCTCCGTCCACGACCAGCCAGCCAAATCTATGTTCGAAGCAGAATCATTCCAGAGTTCAAACCATTCCGAACCCGAAGCCGGATCGGAAACAAATTCATTTATTTTTAAATCCGCTGAAACAAAACTAAAAGAGAGGGAGAAAATAATTAGGACGAACAACGTAACAACTTTCCTACTCATGTTAAATATTTTCCTTATTTTTATTACTAGTTATACCGATTAAAATTAGTATAATCATAATGATTACAACGATAACACCCATAACTACATAAAAATAGTTACCTGTAAATAATCCAGGTTCGTTGGCCTCAGTAGAAACCATCAAAGGAACATCCTTAAGACTGGCAGCTTCCGCTGTTTTAGTAAATACATATGGAGAACTCTTGGCAATAATATTTCCAGAATTATTAACTGTTGCAGTATAAATAGTGTGGTCACCATTTTCTAACTCTTTATCTAATGTATATTGCCATTCGCCTTTGCTATCTGTTTTAACAGTTACAATAATAGGTGTACTGTAGATATACAAGGTTATAAAACTATTAGGCAAAGCTTGGCCACTGAAAAGAATTTCTTTCTTTTCAGTTAGTGCTACCTCTTTAACTTTATACGTAAGGACAACCCGGGCTTCCGACACTAAAGGTTGTTCTTTGTTTATTGTTGTAGTTATTTCAGATAAAGCCGGATCAAATCCCAACAAAACCTTGTCCCCCGCATTAATAACTTTACCATTATATACAGAATTTGGAGATGGTAAAACCGGATCTATATTATAAACATACATAGAGTCATAGTCGGAAATTCCGTCTTGATTGCTGTCCTTATAAAGAAGGTCAGCCTCTTGTTTTCTTAACGACTCAGTCTGATTACTGACTGCTTCAGACAATAAATCCAAGGTGGTTGCAATATCCCTTAGGCTGGTATCCTTCATTTTAGATATTATTGTTGTACTTGGAATCACTGTTGACCCTATGGTTTCAATCCCTTTATTAATTTCTGTCTTTAAGTTATCTATATCTTCCGAAGTAACGGTCGCTGGTATCGACAAACTGGAGTCAACATTCTTTATAAGTTCATCACGTAAAACGTGAATCTCATCTTTGTCATCTTTTTCATCTTTATTCTCATTATCATCTTCCCTTTTTTGGGTTTCTTGTCTCTCTACAATATCCGTAACGCTTTCGTTGATGGTTTCTATTAAATTTTCTTTTTTTTCTGATGTCAACAAACTGGAGTCAATGTTCTTTATAAGTTCGTCACGTAAAACGCGAATATCTTCTTTGTCATCTTCATCTTTACCTTCTTCTTTTAATGTCTCTTTCTTCTCTATAATATCTGCCACGCTTTCATTTATTATTTCTACCAACTTTTCTTTTGAATCATTTACTGTCTTTTTACGCTCTTCGAGAATTTTTTCCAAATCATGAATTTTTGAAGAAGATTCATTAGTATTAACCATAGACCTTTCTGCCTTGGAGTCTTCGGAAGACTTTTCTTCAGATTCCTCTTTTTGGATTGTTGGTGATGTATTTGATTCTGGAGCAGGGTCTTGACCTGAAGCATCCTTTTCTGATAAAGAAATAACTGGATTAGCAATAGCAAAAATTATTAGCAGAACAACATAGACAGGTTTAGAAATAAAATTTTTTACTCCTGATTTTAGATTGAATTGTATTTTTTCCATACAAAAATTATACACTTTTTGGTTAAAACTAGCTAATCATCGGGAAAGATAGTATGAAATGTGAGCCGACCCCTTTTATAGATTCTACGGAGATATTTCCATTCATTTCTTTTACCATTTTAATAGTTATCCAGAGACCTAGACCGGTCCCTCTAATATCTTTTGTTTCTTCAGTTTTAATACGATAAAACTTTTCAAATAACTTGGCTTTTTCTTCTTCGGTTATGCCTATGCCTGTATCGATAACCCTTATGTATAAACGCCCCTTTTCTTCATACTGCTTAACCACAACTTCGCCTTTGTTTGTGTATTTAACACCATTGCCTATTAAATTTATTAAAATTTGTTTAAATCGCTCTACATCAATATTTATATACTGCTTACTTTCTGTATTTTGTTTATTAAAGGAAATATTGAGTCCTTTTTCTTTGGCCGGCAAAATAAATGATTTTATCACCTCCTCTATGATTTCACTAGGACTTATCTTTTCTATTTTAAACAACATCCTCCCTTGTTCAATTCTAGATACATCTAAGATATCAGAAACGAGTGCGTCAAGCTCTTTGGTTGAGATGTCAATTTTGGATATAAAATTTTTAGTTTGAAGAGAAAGCTCGGGAGCAGAACTGATAAATTCTGCATATCCTCTGATAATAGCAAGCGGGGTTCGCAGTTCGTGAGAAGCCATAGAAATAAAATCGTCCTTTAGCTGATCAATTTCTTTTAATTTTTTATACAAATCGACATAATCAATAATTTTAGAGTGCCGAAAGAATAAAAAGAGGATAAGAATAATAACTATAAAAAGAAAAATTCTACTATTTGTAATACTACTTTGGATAGCAATGTCGGCTAGGGATAAAGTTTGTGTAGTCATAACAACCCCAAGGACCCCCCCTGTATTGTCCGTAATGGCTCTGGCTGTTTTAAATAATCTTTCACCATTGTCATTAAGGGGTGTGGTCATAGAATTAGCGGGATCGCTGGAGGCCAGAGTGTATAGAAAAGAAGATTGATTATCTACCTTGTCTATCTCATCTAAATTGTTTGAGGCTACAACCACATAGGAGTTTGGTATAGTCCCCTGATCGGGATCGATAATTGTTTTTTTGACAATTATTCTAAAACTTTTTATGGTTTCGTTAGAATTTACGATACTTTGAATTTTGTTATTTAAATATAAGGGATCGTTAATTTTATCAGAGGCAAATGAAACAAAAGCGTCCTGCAAAGATCCAATTCGTACGTTTATCAAACGTTCTTGGGCATCATTTGCAATACTTATAAACCTTTCAGCCATAAAAACAAAAGATCCAGTTATAAGTATGGCTATAGTAATCGTATATATTAACTGAGGATTGCTGACTACCTTTTTGATTCCCT
Organism: uncultured Candidatus Saccharibacteria bacterium; assembly: GCA_964366465.1. Taxonomy (GTDB): domain Bacteria; phylum Patescibacteriota; class Minisyncoccia; order Phycocordibacterales; family UBA9973; genus UBA9973. Next base: position 8,100 of record CAYITR010000020.1, read on the forward strand.
TTTTGAAATTTAACAAAAGAAAACTAAACATACTGAAATAATATCATACTATAAGCAAAAAACCATTAAACAATTAGGGATTAAACTTGGATGGGTAATTCACTTTTTACAGAAGAAACCAGGGCTAGGTTAATTGGTGCTGTGAGTTGACCCCTGATATAATGTATGCAGCTCTCAATAGAGGGCTTTAATAGTTAACAAAACAAAAAAATGATAGGACTTATATTAGCATTAGTTCTGGCAGTAGGAGTGGGCGGAACTGTTCAAGTTGCAGATAGTGCCCGTCCTGGAGAAACTCTCTTTGGGGTAGACCAGGCAGTAGAGAATCTACGCCTAAAGATAGCAAATAAAGAAAGAGAAAGTGAACTCCGTGTAGAGTTTGCAAAAGAGCGAGTATCTGAGATTGAAGAAATACTTGCGGAAAAATCTGAGACAGAAAATGATGTCGAGCTTGAAAACGAAGAATCTATAGAGGTGCAAAAGAGTGAGGATGATTCTAAGGAAGAGGAGGAAATAAAGATTGGGGTTGAAGCCGCTTTAAATCTTCTAGCTGGCGTTGAAGATGCAGATTCGGAGTCAACCACGACAATGGTAGAACAACTCAACAGCTTCATCGCTGGGCTACCTGAGGGCGCTAGTGTAGAGGTAGAAGGCAACAAACTTAAAATTGAATTTAAGGATGAGGCCACTGGAGAGGAGACTAAAGTTAAATATGATATTAAAAACGATCGATTAAAAACGGAGATTCGTTCAGAAGATGAAAAGATTAAGATAGAAATGAAAAATGGAAGCTTAGAAATCAAGACCAAGGTAGAAAGTGATGAAGACGAAGAATCTAAATCTGGTCTAGAGGAAGCTGAGGCAAAGGTATTTTTGGATAAGACTATTGTTGAGATGGAGGTTGGAGATCAAAAAACTACCTTCACCACCTCAGCCACTACGCGTGCAGCTATCATAGCAGCGATTATAGCCCAAGTGCCTGGTCTAACTACTGCCGAAGTAGAGGCTGTACTCAAAATCGAGGCTGAAGACCAAGATGAGGAAGAAGGTGACCAGCTAGACGACAAGGATAATGATGATTCCAGTGATGACGAAGAAGAGGATGAAGACGGAAAAGATGAAGATGGAGATGACGACGACCGTAGTGGTTCTAATTCTGGAAGTAATTAGCGCTACAGGTTCCCTGGAATAGAGCATCCACAAAAAAAACAGAACCCTATGGTTCTGTTTTTTTTGTACTAATTTTTTAAAGTAATTACTTATTCTCTTATGTGCAATGTAGGCAAGTATGATTATTTATCCCACAAGATTTTATACTGGGTCCGATTTTGCCATAAAAAATACAAGTTTAGAGCAAAGAAAACATTGCCCATGATAGCACCTGCAGTAAAGAGCCCACCATCTATAAACATATGGAAGGCAACTATATTTACAACCACAGGGAGTATTAGTAACGCCACCAGAGCCATGCGATTCGTTATTACTAGAAAAACAGCAAAAGCGAATACCACAGCCATTATGTAGTTAATATAAGAAGCATTGGTCATAAGCATATTGATAAAAGCGAAAGCTTCAGGGGTATTATAAAGATCAGGAGTTGGTGGTGGAAAAACCCCAAGCGCACCTAGAACAGGCATGGTCATAATCAAGCACAGAACTACTCGCAAAATCATGTTTATTGTTTTCATAATTAAAATATTATTTTTATAATGCTCCGAACAGGGTTTACCTTGCCGTATAAATAAAAACTCGTGTCGCTATTTTTTGCATAATTAAATTATAACACGACAAGATATACTGCCAACATCATAAATATGAAGTTAACTGCCGAAACAACGCACCAGGTACAAAATGCTCGTAACACAAAAGCTTGTACATAAATAAAATACATAGAAAACAAAAAGCCGAATGTAACAATCACTTGTATCGGCCAAAATGGCATTCCCCCTACAGCAAAAATGTAAGTCATTGCCAGTATGGCAATATACATTATTAAACCCAGAAAAGAGTTTGGTATGCCGAAGGTCTTGCTCTGTGGAGAATGCTGAACTTTGTAGCACCATTCTTTCGGAAAAAACAAACAAGCCACCTCCGTGCCTCGGAGTTTGTGGTATATAAGATAAGACGTATCAAGCACACCGATAACACCAAATAAATATAAAAAGTTGATTGTACGCATGCCTAGTATTATATACCAATTTTATAAAAATTTACTACCTTAAGTTCTCAATACTGCCTGCATCTACAACATTTTTAAATCCAGCCTTTTCCATAATACTTTTAGCCATCATAGATCTGTTGCCGGATTCGCAGTACAAGGTGATCCCTTCGTTTTTGTCAATATTAGGGAAAATCCCCTGCATCATATCCACAATGTCATGAAGTACTGCCCCATCAACATGCCCTGCATCATATTCTTCTTTTGTTCTTACGTCGATTAAAATCATGTTTAAATTATACCAAATCAGATTTTCAGCAGCTACGCCGTTCACCATAATGTCTGAACTAGTTGATAACCCTAACTGGCTCGGGAGGTAGGGATCGAACCTACGACCAATCGCTTACATTTATCCTCTTATTACTAAAAGGGATGGACTATATCATATCCATGCCCCGAAGGGGTTTAGGACCAAGGCGCTTCGTCCCGCACATTGCGGGACTACTCCCCGAAGGGATAGTCTCTGAACCTGCTCCGACATAAGTCGGAGATTGGCTGCTGATTGCCCTAAGTTAGGGTTTCCAGCAATTCACCTTGTTTTCGATCTATTTTTCAATAGAAAGCTGCGTTATACCTGACTCGACTTCTCTATGGCAATTTGCACAAAGAAGCACACACTTATCTAATTCTTTTTGCACAATACTCCACGCACGAGTGTATCCTTTATCACCGACACCAAAGCTTTTTTCTTTTGAGTTGATATGGTGAAGTTCAAGGGCACCGATACATTTCATATATCCACAAATTTGGCATTTGCCGCCTTTGTATTCGACTGCAAGAGTTTTTATTTTCCTGCGTCGTTTTGCAACAGCTTTGATAAGCGCTTCTCGTCTATCGGCATATTTCCTGTTATCTGGCATAAAGTAATTATACCAAAGGGTGGAAATTTCCACAGGCGACCGCTCTACCGCTGAGCTACTCCCGAATATATTGTTTTTCTAAGGAACTTTTATCATATTAACAGAAAATAGAGAAAAAACAATGAGGGAAATACAGTTGCATTTTTATAAAAATACTATAAAATAGCGAGTAGTTGGTATTGGGCCGTTAGCTCATCTGGTAGAGCACCTCATTTGCAATGAGGGGGTGGCAGGTTCGAGTCCTGTACGGTCCACCCGATTGAATTTCCCCGCGAAAATGCGTCCGCGCTCCGCGCGGTAATG
>CAYITR010000021.1:0-10774 GCA_964366465.1 uncultured Candidatus Saccharibacteria bacterium
CCGGCTATACTCCGACTCCGCTGGATCGCTTTGGGCGGAAGCGGAAAGATTTAGCGAAGTCTGCGCTTGGGGCAGAAGAATATGTGGATTGGGAATATAAAAAAAGCTTGCCCGCCCTATTACCTAAGTTAAAAAAAGAAAGTTATAAGATTATAGCTATTGAACAGGACAAAAATTCGATTGATTACCGGCTAGTGAAGCTTGGTGCGAGAAATGCATTCGTCGTTGGCACCGAAGTGACCGGCATACCTAAAAATATCCTTAAAAAATGTGATGTAATCGCTGAAATTCCAATGAAGGGCAAAAAGGAATCTCTGAATGTTTCTGTGGCGCTGGGGGTAGCTTTATTTGGGATTCTTGATCTTTAGTAAAATACAAAAATATCAAAATTTATAAAGCAATCTGTCTAGCAAAGCTTTGCTAGCGAACTGCTCGTCAATCAAGAAAATAATAGTCAGAACACTTCCTTTATTTTCTAATTTCCTGCGCAAGGCTTTCTAAATTTTATATTTTTTATTTTATCTTTGACAATTTTGACAGAAAATTGTTGTCCGGCCGGCGATGATTGTTTTGGTTAAAAGTTTTTTACAGTGGATGCAGGGCAGGCTAGCTTTGCCATACACTTTGTGTTCGCGAGCGTAGTTGCCACGGGTTTTATCAAGTAGGCGATAGGTTGCTACAGATGACCCGCCGACTTTAATTGCTCTTTTTATAATTCGGATTATTGCTTTATGAAGTTTTTGAATCTCGAGGCTAGATAGGGAAGCTGGAGTTCGGTCTGGGCGGATGCCCGACTCAAATAAACATTCATCTGCATATATGTTGCCGAGGCCTGTGACTATTTTTTGATCCATCAGCACGGCTTTTATTTTACCCCCGCCTGCAACAGCTATGCTGTAAGTATTGCGGGCAGGCTTTTTATTTTTTAAATTGTCTGCAAAATATTTTACAGAAAAATCTTTAGACAACGGCTCAACGCCGTATAATCCGAAATGATTTTCTTGCTCGAAGGCTTTATTGGAAGGGTAGTAGAGGAGGTAGCCGAACATTCGGGTATCGTTGTAGTAGAGGGTGCCTTTTTCTAACTCAAATATGACATGAGAATGTTTATTGGGTAGTTGTGTTTCAGATAGTTCAATAGGATGGCCCCCTGTAACGGTTTTGTGATTGTTGTAGGCTTGATACACAAATTGCCCAGACATTTTTAAATGCACGATAATTATTTTCTCGTGGCTCAGTTTAAAAATTAGATTTTTTGCTCGACGTTCTACTCCAATAAAAGTTTCCCTCTTTATTCCTTTTATAAATTCAGTTTGTTTTTTGAGAGAGGTAGTGCGTAACGTGCCTTTACCCGAGACGAGCTTGGGCTTTCTAACCTCCACCTTAAGGATTTTCTGTCCTACAATAGTTTTTACTAATCCTAATCTTAAATTCTCTACCTCTGGCAATTCCGGCATACTTTCTATTTTCCTCCTAGAATTTTCAAGGCTTCTTTTATTTTAACGTTAGTGCTTGCGTCGGGAGTAACTTTCTTTAATGCATCACGGACTTCACCTTGCGCATAGCCCAATGACTTCAAGGCTTCCATTACATCAAGCTCACCTTGCAGGGAAGTGTCACTTTTTTCTTCTCCTATTTTGTCTCTTAATTCAATTACAATTTTTTCAGCAGTTTTTCGGCCGATGCCGGAGATTTTTGTCAGGTAGCCGGTGTCGCCGGTTTGTATTGCCTTTTTTAAGGTTTCGACTGTGGTGGTATTAAGGATGGAAATCGCCCCCTTGGGTCCGATGCCGGAGACGCCGATTAACATTTCAAAAAAATCCAATTCTTCTTGATCTGCAAATCCGTATAAATCAAAAGCGTCTTCTCGGACATGGGTGTGAATGAAGAGAAATACTTCCCCGTCTATTTTTTTGTTGACGGTTAAGACGCCTTGGGTGACATTAACCTTGTAGCCGACGCCACCCGTCTCAACTAATAAGAATTTGTCTGTTTTTTGTATAACTTTTCCGCGGATACTACCGATCATGAGTTAATGATAACATAATTGCATTTTTTCGTCTTTTCTGCTAAATTAGTTGTATGCCTATCACAATGTCAGCCAAAAAAGCTATTCGTGGGAGTCTTCGGAAGAAGGCTTTTAATGACCAGCGGAAGCGCGCGATGAAGGAAATAATCAAGAAAGTTGAGAAGCTTGCCAAGGCGGACAAAGCTGAAGCGTTGAAGCTCCTTTCGACCGCTTTTAAAACCATAGATAAAACTGCCCAGAAGGGTGTTATTAAAAAGAACAACGCGGCTCGCAAAAAGTCTCGTTTATCAAGATTGGTTCGTTAGGGTTTGTTATTTATAAAGCAATCTGTCTACGCAAGCTTGCGTAGCGAACTGCTCGTCAATCAAGAAAATAATAGTCAGAATACTTCCTTTATTTTCTAATTTCCTGCGCAAGGCTTTCTAAACAACAAACCCTAACTTCCTAAAAAACAAAAGTTCTCACACCTATGTCACACTTACTAGAATTTTATGGAGAAGAATGCCCGCACTGCGTGGAGATGCATGCGCTCGTGGATAAGCTGGAGAAGGAAGAAGGAGTGAAGTTTGATAAATTTGAAGTTTGGCATAATAAAGAAAACGAAAAGAAACTTTTAGAAATTGACAGAGACATGTGTGGAGGTGTGCCCTTTTTCTACAATACTGAAACTAAGCAATTCATTTGTGGGAGCGAAGAATATGAAAAATTCAAAGACTGGGCGCTAGGAGGCAAAGGACATTAAATCAAAAAACCACCCAGAGGGTGGTTTTTTGATTTGGTTTAAATATTACGCGCGTTGTACGTTCGTAGCATTCAATCCTTTTGGTGATTCCTCTGTTTCAAAAGAAACAGTATCACCTTCTTTGAGCTCGTCAAAGGTTACGCCTACTAGAGAGTTCGAGTGAAAGAATAAATCCTTCGCAAGTCCTTCTCCAGTAATGAAGCCGAAACCTTTATCAGTGAGTCTTTTTATTGTACCAGTCATTGATTTTATATTTTAAGTTATTAATTACAAAATGTGTTCTAAGAAATCGACTTTACTTTACTCTTTGTGCACGTTATTGTCCTATAAGTATAGCATACTCTATGCCAATTTGTCAAGTTCTAACGATGCTCGATCACTTGCGTATGGGTAGCAGGCTGACTAAAAATATATTTAGCCAAAATTATGAGTATCAAGATAAGTATCAGTAGGAACAACCATTCAAACAGACTGCCTGGTAAGAATCCTATGCCCCAGAAGACATTGGCACCTTGTGTTGAGTTATCATTTTGATTGATGAAATTTATCGGTTCGCTCCAAATCTGCGCAGACACGTTAGCGTTGACTGATTGAGAGTAGCCTGAAGGGTCAACGTAGCTTAGTGTTGCGGGGAAGTTCAAGTTTGTGCCAGGAGGAACATTGTCTCGTACACGGACTCGTATGGTAACCACACCCTGTCCATTAGCTTTCAGTGTGCCGAGGTTGAAGATCAGAGTTTGGCCCATTCTTGTAGGATTGTTTGGGTTAGAGAACATGTAATCAACCTCTTGAGGTAGATCCACTCGCAGGTTCAAATTAGTGATTGAGCCAGTACCTATGTTTTGGTAACTTACAGTGTAATTGATCTCATCTCCCGGATGCGGTCTAGTGTTGTCGAGTGTTGGCACAATCGGTTGATTGCGATCTACAGAAGAATTGATTAATACCATTGAGGTAAGTGGTTGGCGAACTGTGGTGGTGCCGAGGACTTGCCCACGGACATTAACCGTTACCGAATCCGTAGCGGATCCGTATTGATTAGTACAGGTCATGACATAAGTTCTACTGCCAGTTAATGACCCAGTGTAGAAGCTAGATGAGCCGATTGTTTTTGCTCCAGCCCAGCCAGTGGATCCACCAGATGCGAAACAAGAAGTTGCATTGGTATACCAGCGCACAGTTGTAGCGCCACCGTAGGCTAGGTTTGTTGAGTCTGCAGATAATACTACTGTCGGCTGGATTACTACAGGCGGTATGTATATATTGTCAGACCCTGTGTAGAAGGAAAGAGTACTACCGTACACTGTATCTTCCGAATTCTCAGCTACTGCGCGGAAGTAGTAAGTAGTGTTAGCGCGAAGTCCGTCTATCTCTTCGTCGTAAGAAGTTGAGCCAGAGCCGTAAGAACGTTCTCTGGTTTCGTCATCTAAATTGCTTCGGCTTGTGCCGTATTCAAACCAAGCTCGGGTTGTTAAACCATTGCCATCTACTCGTCCGTTTAAGGTAGCTCGGTCGTCGTCAATACTAGTTGCAGCTCTGGTGGTAACATCTGGTGCTTCGTTGTCATTGTCATCGTCGTCACCATCTACACGAACAGTAACTGAATCATTAGCTGAACCATAACTATTTGTACAAGTAATACTGTAAGTAGTATCGCTTGATAGGGAACCGGTGAAGAAACTACTATTAGTATTCTTGCTTCCAGCCCAGCCATTTCTACCACCACTTGCGCTACAAGAGGTTGCGTAGTTTGAAGTCCAACGAACTGTTGTGCTGTCGCCGGAGTCAATACTGGTGTCATCGGCAGTGATATCTACTATTGGGAGGTTTTGCTGTTGGCCACCTACGGTTACCGTTACTGAATCATCGTCTGAGCCGGCGCTGTTGGTACAAGTTATGTAGTAAGTTGTTGTACTAGTTAGAAGTCCACTGTAAAAACTACTAGATAGACCTTTGTTCCCAGCCCAACCGTTTGTGCCACCGCTTGCAGTACAGGAGATTGCGTTTGTAGAATTCCAAACGATAGAGCTACTTCCGTTGTAACTTACGCTTGATGGGTTGGCGGAGATGTTGACGGTAGGTTGAGATGGAGTTGGGGTATTTGAACAGGTAAGCGTTACTATATTAGAAGGTAGCTCGGGGCGATATTTAACACGATAGGAATATTCCCGACCCATAGTTATATTGTTGTCGGTGTAAGAGCGCTGAGTATCGTTAGTAGGTAGCCAGTCCCAGAAACGATTTGGATCGCCTGGATTTACATCGGCCTTTTGCAGACCGTTTGAATTAGCGTTCGGATGTGAACCCCAATCAAGTTGAATTGAGTTACCTATACAGCGACCTTCGAGAACACCTTGTGAGGTGGCGAAGGCAGTTGGAACCGCAGAAAAGCCAATAAATACTGACAATATTGCCAATTCGGCGACCAGAAATTTATTTGTATTTTTAATCATTTTCGTCATGTTTAGTAGCATAGCATATTACATCAAAAAAGTCAAGACCACCGAAGTTTTTATAAACTCGGTTAACTTTGAGTTAAGTTCCGTTCTGGTGCCCACAAATAATAGAAAAATTCAAAACTGTTTGAATTTTTCTCTCTAGTGCCCTCACCAGGAATCGAACCTGGATCGCAAACTCCGCAAGCTCGCATTCTATCCATTAAACTATGAGGGCAATTTTATTAACTAACCTTTATAAAGCCGTCTTCGATCATCTTTTTTATATAATCCTTTCTTTTTAACTTTTTAATTTTACACTCTACTTTTCTAGCTTGTTCTATTGTAGGATACTTTTGGAATAAAGCAATTTTTGGATTTTTCATTCGGCTGGTCGTCTGAACCCATCCAGTCAGATGTCTTTTGTATCTCACATCAACATTATTACAACTACCGATATAGTATTTTCCTAAATCATCTATAAGTATATAAACAAAACCAGACATATTTTTAAATTATCCACTCCGACGTTAGCTTTAGCTAAGTCGGAGCTCCGACTGTGACAACGCGTCGGAGTTAAACTATGAGGGCGAGAACTTATATGAAACTAATTTAGACTAGCAATTTTTTGCTCTTACGTAAAGCCGAATGTATCTTATGCTTAAAAACCCAGCGACTCCATTATTTTCTCGGACACATGCTCTCTCATTTCTTCCTCCGGAATATTTTTATCCAGCATGATGGACTTTATTTCATCGGCTAGGCTTATGTCTATCGGGATGGCGATGATTGGCATGAAAGCCCTTTCGGATTTTATAAAAAGAAAATCTTTAGCCCTTGGGTCTTCGGGGTGGCTGATTTGGATCCAAAAAGATTTTATATTTTCGAATGGATACAGTCGGGAGCGTATGCGTAAGCCTTTGTCGTTTATTTCATAGGAGACCACGTCAGGCTTTTTCTTGGCAAAGAATCCAAGCAGTGCTCCACTCAAGATGATAAGTACGGCGAAAAAATAATTCTTATATATAATCGAGGCGAGCGAGCTAGTGACCACAATAATCCCGAGTGCCCAGAACCAGTCCGGGTCGCGATCCTTCTCCTCGTATTCAAGGGCTGTCCACTCCAGCTTTTCCATTGCTATATTATACCAAGCTATTACTTTTTCTACAATTCTTTTGTACCTTATTGTTAAACCACAGACTATATTATATAGTATGCACAATGTTTCTTCATTGGTCTAAAAAAATTATTTGGAAAATTATCGGTATTCTTGCGATACTATATGGGGTGGTGGCGTTCCTTACGCCTTTTACCCCCGGCTCTTGGCTCGTGTTTGTCGGACTTTTCATAATATTCGGTAGGGGGCGTACAGAAGGGTGGGTACAGAAGCTTCTTGGCGAACAAAGATTTCAAAAGTTGAAAAATTCCAAATTCTTCGAAGAGTCTCTAAACACGATGTCGAGTATTTTCATAAAACCAAGCGCAACAATTTTTTTAAGACTAGCTCTATTTTTTATCGGCGCAGTAGTGCTTGCTTTGTGCATCTTTGCATTACCCGAGATATGGCGTGGCGGTTCACTTGAATTCCCAGAAGCTTCCAACGCAGTTTTCTTAATCGTGTCTGGGCTGTATGCGACGACTGCGCCGTTCTTCATCGCCTTATGGCAAGCGCTTAAACTTCTCCGCTATGTCGATCAAAACAAAACTTTCTCTGAAGCATCGGTCAGGGCGCTTCGAAATATAAAATACTGCGCCACAGCTATTGCCATACTATATGTCGGGGGGATTCCGCTTTTGTTTCCTATCGCCGACGCGGACGATGCACCGGGACTTGTAGCAATCGGCGCCATAATAGCCTGCGCGCCAATAGTCGTCGCTGTATTCACCGGGCTTTTAGAAAAACTTGTGCAAAGTGTGGTGGGGGAGGAGGAATAAAAAGAGATAGAAAGTTTGGTGTGCTGTTGGAATGTATTTAAAATATTTATATTCCTTTTGCTTTGCATGCAGCATCAAGTCTTTTCAATGCTTCTTTTAATGAAGCTGTCAATGTCTCTCCACTAGGGCCCGGGGAACCCTTGCCTCCCCATAATTTTTGCAAAGCTACGTCTACCTCAGAATAATGTTTTAATTTTCCCGAGTCTACTTCTTCAATTATTCTTTCAACCCCCTTTACCCAAATAGTTTCTTTATCGCCAAACGAGCCTCTTTCTATGTCTTTCATATTATTGCTTATTATAATACTTTTCTAATTTCTGCGGAAGTGGTGAGATTCGCCGATACTGCGGCGGGTGCTTTTCCATCTCACTACGTTCGCAAGGAAAAGCCTTTCGAACCTCACACACGAGCAAAGCAGTTTGCTCGCTCACTCTGCAGTTTTTCACTGCGTTACAAACTGCGGAGGTGGTGAGATTCGAACTCACGGTACCTTTCGGTACTCCTGTTTTCAAGACAGGTGCACTAAACCACTATGCGACACCTCCTACTATATTCTTGGATGTTATCAGAAAAAAAGTTTTTGTGCTACTATTTTCTCCATGACCAATGGGCGATTTCTCGGTGTTGATTTTGGGACCAAACGGATAGGTCTAGCTATTTCGGATGAGGGCAAGATGCTGGCTTTTCCAAAAAAGATTATTGCCAATGACCGGAATGTCTGGAAAACAATCGGCGAGGTTTTGGTGGAAGACAATATCTCGGAAATTATTGTGGGAGAGTCCACCAATTTTGCTGGCGAACAAAACCCTGTCGCCAAACTAATTACTATTTTTATTTCGGACATGAAAGAGAAATTTAAGCTACCTGTTCATAAGCAAAAAGAATTTTTAACCTCTGTTGAGGCCAGAAGATATAAAAATGCAAGCAAACTTGGCTCAAATAAAGTGGATGCTTCTGCGGCTGCGTTAATTCTGCAAAGATACTTGGATCGCATGTCCCAACAAGGGGAAGAGATAAAATAAGTATGTTATAATATATGTATGTCCAACCATGTTTTCAGTAGATTTTTTCCTACACCAAGTTTGTTGTCTGGCACTTCTTTCGGTTTAGATATTTCTGATGAGTCGGTGAAGTTTATAGAACTTATTCTTACCAAAAACGGTATTCGCGCCGGGCGCCATGGCGAGCGTAACATTCCACCCGGAGTTGTTGAGGCCGGAAAAATTAAAGATACTAAACGTATGGAAGAATTGCTGGTAGCGCTCCGCAAGGAAGAAGGTCTGCGGTCCGTGCGGGTGTCTTTGCCAGAGCAACAGGTGTATTTGTATCAATTCCGTGAAGAAAAAGAAGGGTTAAAAAGCGTCAGGGAGAGCATCGAGCTTTCTTTAGAAGAACACATACCCATACCCGCGGAAGATGCAATTTTTGATTATGAAATAATTCGCGAAAATGACACAAATCTGGAAATTCAAGTAGCCGCTATACCTAAAAATGTTATCGAAAACTATCTAACCGTATTCAAAAATTCACAAATCTCAGTTCAATCTTTTGAGCTCGAGGCTCAGGCTATCTTTCGGGCGGTGATTAAGAAAGGCGACATGGGTACTTATATGATTGTGGACTTCGGGGAGAAACGTACTGGGATATTTATCGTGTCGCTCGGAGTGGTGATGTTCACTTCCACTTTAGATGTGGGCGGGTTCACTTTGAATAGTATGCTTCAGAAAAGTTTTAAAATTGACCACGCTGAAGCGGACAAAATAAAACGCGAGTATGGACTTCAGCGCAATATGGAAAACAAAGAAGTCTTCTCGGTGCTTCTAAATAGTGTGTCTATTCTGCGCGACGAGGTGGTCAAGCATTTTCTTTATTGGGGAACCCATATGGATGAAGCCGGTCAAGCGCATCCATCTATACAAAAGATAATCCTCTGCGGAGGGGACTCTAATCTAATTGGCCTCTCGGAATATTTGTCCACCAGCATGAAAATCCCTGTTGAGATGGCTGATGTCTGGGTTAATGTGGGAGAGATAGAGAGACAGGTGCCGACCATGGGTTTCAAACGCGCGCTTTCTTTCGCGGCTTCGCTCGGGCTTGCCTTAGGGGACTTCGTTAATCGTTAGTTTGAATTTATTTATGATTAATTTGATTCCAAATGAAGAAAAGAAAAAGATGGCCAATAATTTTTATTATCGGCTGACAATATTGTCATTCATTATGCTTGGAATTGTTATATGTTTTGCATTACTGCTCATTGCCCCATCTTATATACTAGTTCGCGCCCAGAACAACTTCATTAACGAAAAGCTGGTTATCCAAGAATCTGAACCTGTGCCGGTTTTAGACCAGCAAACTCTCTTGGCTATAAAAGAACTCGACGAGAAATTGGGGTTGGTAGAAAGTTTGCAGGTTAATAAATTTATTGTTAGCGAGCGGATAATTAATGAAGTTATGGATAGCAAGATTCCTGATATAAAAATTGTCAGTATCTCTTACGAGAACAACGGCGTAAACGGTAAAAAGGTTAGCATCAGCGGAACAGCTCCGTCTCGGGAACGACTGCTTTTGTTTCGTCAGGCGCTCGAAGGGAACTCCGCTTTCCAATCCGTGGATTTGCCGATTTCCAATTTTGTTCGCGGGTCAAACATACCGTTTTATTTAAGTTTAATTCCGAGCTTGAATGCAGATTAATAAATTATTATGAATAACGATCCCATCAAAATAGAATTTATTTCTTCAGTGACATTCTTCGCGGTGGCGCTTTCGGCTCTGCTCTTGTTCTATGGCCAGATAGACAGCATGGAACAAATCTCTGAACAAAAGCTTACGCAGTGGCGTGTGGAGTCCGACAGGCGAGATGAAATAAAATCTCTGGAAAGTCTTATAAAAAAAGTAGAGTCCGAGAAAGCCTTGCTCGAGACCCATTTCGCCTACAGCCAGAATCCGGTGCCGTTCCTCGACTCAATTGAAAAATTAGCGAAAAGCGTGAACGCTAAAATTACAATTTCTTCTGTTGATATTGCCAAGGATGAAAATGCGCTTTTTGTAAGCATGAATACTTCGGGGACATTTGAAGCTCTCTATAGATTTATAACTCTCATGGAGAATTCTTCCTATGATCTCGAATTTGTTTCAATTAATATCAAAAAGGAGGGAGAGGTCAACACGGCTACGGCGAAGCAACAGACCACAGACTGGTCGGCAAGCATGAGAATTAAACTACTAACATTTATTAAATAAACCCAAGTTATGAATTTTAAAATTTTTAAAATTAAAAAGAAGTTTAAGAAAAGCGAACATCAACCCAATCCGGATTCTAGCTGGAGAATTGTTTTGTTTGTAACCGCGCTTTTGATGATGGTGTCTTTAGGGTTTGGGGTGCAACTTTATTTCAAGATTGATCAGGAAAATTTCTTCTCAGGAGTAGAATACAACGGCCAAAGCAAGAAAATCAGCAAGGAGAGGATAGATAAAGCGCTAGGATATTTCGCTGAGCGGGCCGAGAAATCCAAAGAAATTCTAAACTCTGCCTCACCCATAATTGACCCGTCGATATAAAAGTGTTAATTTAAAGTATCTGCGCGGTTAGCTCAGTTGGTAGAGCAACCCGTTTACACCGGGAAGGTCGTAGGT
>CAYITR010000022.1:0-10254 GCA_964366465.1 uncultured Candidatus Saccharibacteria bacterium
GGGTGAAAAGAAAGTTGGTAAGGTACGAGACATTTATATTAAACCGGATCAAATAACCCTAGTTTCCACAGACAGGCATTCTTCCTTTGATCGCAATATTGCTTATATTCCTTTTAAGGGCGAAGTACTGAACAAAATTAGCCTGTTTTGGTTTGAACAAACGAAAGACATTATCCCAAACCATGTGCTTAGCTCTCCAGATTCAAATGTTGTTATCGCAAAAAAATGTCAGCCACTGTTGATCGAATGCGTTATGCGTGGATACATCACCGGCGTCACCGGCACTTCATTGTGGACTATATATAGCGCAGGTAAGCGTGATTTTGGAAATTTTATTTTGCCAGATGGGTTAAAGAAGAATCAAAAATTAGACGAACCAGTTTTCACACCAACCACAAAATCAGATGAACATGACCGGCCGATAACCCCAGCCGAAATAGTTTCAGAAGGAATACTTTCAGGGGAGATGACTGCGGAAATCGAGCGAGTATCGAAGGCGTTGTTTAAACGGGGGCAAGAATTAGCCCTCGCTCGTGGACTAATATTAGTGGATACAAAGTACGAATTTGGCCTTGACTCCGAAGGCAAATTAACCCTAATCGACGAAATCCACACTCCAGATTCTTCGCGCTACTGGAAAGCAGGAAGTTACAACGAGAGGTTTAACGCAGGACAAGAACCAGAATATTTCGACAAAGAATTTCTAAGAATATGGTTTAAGGACAATTGCGATCCATACAAAGACAAAGTCTTGCCGGAGGCTCCGCCCGAGCTCGTCGCTGAGCTCTCACGCCGATATATCGAAATATATGAGACCATTACCAGCAAGCCTTTTGATCACGATTTTAGTCAGCCAACCATAGATCGAATTACAAATAATTTATCGAAAATATAAAATGCACAACAGCTCAGCCATAAACCCGCTTGACGGCAGATATTTTACTAAAACCAGACCATTGGCCGAATATTTTTCCGAGAAAGCGCTAATGAAATACAGAGTCCTAGTAGAAGGGGAATACCTGATAGCTCTTTCACATTTACACAAGACCGGCTTAAGAAAATTCTCCTCTGCTGAAATTAAGAAAATCAGAAATCTGTATAATTTAGAAGACAAAGATTATGCAGAGATAAAAAACATAGAAAAAGAAACCAATCATGACGTCAAAGCAGTGGAGTATTTTATGAAGAATTGTTTGTCGAAAACTTCACTGAAGGACAGCTTGGAATGGATTCATTTTGGACTAACTTCTGAAGACACCAACAATATGGCCTACGCTTTAATACTTGCGGACTCATTAGAAAAAATAATGATTCCAGAAATTGAAAAAATTATTTCAGAAATAAATTCTCTATCTAAAAAATACAAAAACCTACCGATGTTAGCCCGCACTCATGGACAGCCGGCAAGCCCCACAACCTTCGGTAAAGAGATGAAGGTCTTTGTTGTGCGATTGGAGAAAAGATTAGTTGGTCTTAAGGGTATAAAAATACAGGCAAAATTAAATGGCGCCACTGGTAATTATAATGCGCACATTGCCTCCTACCCGAAAGTTGATTGGATGAAATTTTCAAAAGATTTTATAGGAGAGCTTAACAAGCTAGAACCTAGAACTTTAAAACTGGAAGCTAATTTAATTACAACCCAAATAGAGTGCCACGATTCTTATATTGCTGTTTTCGATACCATCCGAAGAATAAATACAATATTACTGGACTTCAATCAAGATATGTGGCGCTACATTTCAGACGAATGGGTAGGACAAACTCCGAAAGCGGGGGAGACGGGATCTTCGACAATGCCCCACAAAATAAATCCGATAGATTTCGAAAACAGCGAGGGGAATTTAGGACTTGCTAATGCACTGTTTGAATTCTTTGCTCGCAAATTGCCGATATCGCGACTACAGAGAGACCTTTCTGACTCCACAGTGGAACGCACTTTCGGTGTTGCATTCGGACATTCTTATTTAGCTTACACTTCATTACTAAAAGGATTGAGTAAAATTAAAGTCCATGAAAGTAAAGTGAGAGAAGACTTGAACGCGCACCCCGAAGTGATTACCGAAGCCATACAAACAATTTTAAGAAGAGAGGGTGTGGAAATGCCGTATGAAAAATTAAAGGAGCTTTCGCGTGGCAAAAAAATCACTCTTTCAGAAATTCATCAGTTCATTAATTCTCTTCCTCTCGACCCTAGAATTAAAAAAGAACTACTAAAGATTACGCCCGAGAATTACACCGGACTAGCCTCAAAGCTCGCTTCGAGTTAAGATGGTTATATGGCCAAAAGAATCCTCACGTCTCTAGCGCTACTCTTGTCGATAGTTTTCCTTCCCTTTTGGGCATCGGCACTGTTGGGGTTGGGAGCTATGATATATTTTCCATTTTACTGGGAGGGAATTGTGTTATTTTTTATTTCCGACCTTTTGTTTGGAGTAAGGGGGGCAGGATTCATTAGTGTCAATTATGTCTCACTCCTTGCTTATTGCGCAATCTTTTTCTTGCTCGAGTATCTTAAAAAGGTGACAAAGTTTTATCCTTGAATTTAAAACATGATAACAAGAATATTTAAAAAACATAAAACAAGGAGGGAGGCCTTCGTAGAGCCGGACGAAATATTTTTGGATTCAAAGAATTTGCAAAATTTTGATCGCCAACAATTCGAGGGACGCATAGAGAAATCTATTTCTAAAAAGAATATCCAGCTTCTGGGTATTTTGTTTTTTATTCTGACCATTACCTTCGGGGCTCGTTTATTTCACTTGCAAGTAAGTAGAGGCGAAGCCTACCTCGGGAGAAGTGAAAATAATACTTTAGAAAAAGTAATTCTGTTTGCAGATCGAGGAATCATATATGACCGCAATCTACGCGAGCTAGCTTGGAACGAACGCGGGGAATCTTCTTTAGACTTACCCACCAGAGCCTATCTGTCCCCGGGCTTTTCGCATGTTCTGGGTTATGTAAGTTACCCTACCAAAGATAAAGGGGGTAATTTCTGGCAGAGCGAATTCGAAGGCAAAGATGGACTAGAGAAACAATACAACCTT
Organism: uncultured Candidatus Saccharibacteria bacterium; assembly: GCA_964366465.1. Taxonomy (GTDB): domain Bacteria; phylum Patescibacteriota; class Minisyncoccia; order Phycocordibacterales; family UBA9973; genus UBA9973. Next base: position 3,048 of record CAYITR010000022.1, read on the forward strand.
CAAATTAAAGGTGTGAATGGATCAAAAATAATTGAAACAAACGCTCTCGGTAAAATTTATTCAGAGAACATAGTCAACGCGCCGGTTCGCGGAGGCGACTTAAATACCACCATTGATTCGAGAATTCAAAAAGAATTATTTACTATTATCAAAAGAACCGCGGAGGCAAACTCTTTCTCGGGTGGCACGGGTATAATAATAAATATTGCAAATGGCGAAGTGCTGACCTCGACCAGCTTTCCGGAATACGATTCCGAAATTCTTTCTTTAGGAAATGATGTCGAAACCATTAATACTTATATCAACGATAAAAGGAAGTTTTTCCTAGATCGAGCCATCTCTGGCCTCTACGCGCCAGGCTCTATCGTAAAGCCGTTTTTAGCCATCGGCGCCCTCGCAGAGGGTATTATTGACCAATACAAGGAGATACTCTCCACGGGGTCAATATCTATCCCAAACCCATATTTCCCTGATCAAGAAAGCGTTTTTAAGGACTGGAAAGCGCATGGCTTTACTAATATGGGGGAGGCGCTTGCAGTTTCTTCTGATGTTTATTTTTACACCATCGGAGGCGGATTTAAAGACCAAAAAGGCCTCGGCATTGCCAATATCGAAAAATACACTAAACTTTTTGGAATTGGCGCCAAAACAGGAGTTGATTTACCGGATGAAAAGGAAGGTGTTGTTCCGAACCCAGAATGGAAAATTAAAAATTTTAATGGTGATATCTGGAGAATAGGGGACACTTACCACACCGCCATAGGCCAGTATGGATTTCAAGTTACTCCGATGGAAATTACTCGATCCATATCGGCCATTGCTAACAGTGGTAAATTAGTAACTCCGCATTTTATACTCAATGACACCGCTAAAAAAGAACAGTACTCAATGATTGACTTACCTCAAGAATATTTCGACATAGTTCACGACGGCATGCGTCAAGCAGTTACTTATGGCACTGCGGTAAATTTGAATGTGCCTTATGTGGAAATCGCCGCCAAGACGGGTACCGCTCAAATAGGTGTCGCCAAAAACAAAGTCAACTCTTCAATTGTTGGCTTTTTCCCATATCAAAATCCGAAATACGCCTTTACTATCCTAATGGAAGCCGGCCCCTCCACTGGGAGTGTAAATGCGGCTTATGTCATGCGCCAGCTCATCGACTGGATGTCTATCAATACCCCGGAGTATTTCGAGTAGCTTGCCTGCAGACAGGTTTGCATTTTACTTTTAGATGAAATACAATATATACATGCGTAAGGTGCGTATTCTTTTATTTATAGGGATTTGGACAGCGGTATTGCCGTATTTGGGCTTTCCTTCTCTGTGGAAAAATATTTTGTTTTCCGTAACCGGCCTCGGACTAATTTACTTAAGTTATACGCTATACGCGGAATACAAACAAAAAGAAGGAGTAGAGAAAGTTTTCGATAATTTTGCGGAAAATCACAACTTCCAAGAAAAAGAAACACTATAATATGAATGACTTTTCAAAAACAAGATACTTTGCAAATATATTTTTTTGCGCACTAATTTTTTTGATTTTGGGTGTCTATATTGGAGTAAATAATCGTCCGGCAATAGAGAAGGTGATAGGTATCTCCAAGAAAGAAACTCCGACAAATATCATTGAAACAGATTTTTCTCCTTTTTGGAAAGTTTGGGAAACTATAGATGAAAAGTACCCCGGAGCAAGCGAAATCACCAATCAAGAGCGAGTGTATGGAGCAATCGCCGGCTTAATGGGCTCTCTCGAGGATCCGTATAGCGTATTTTTTGACCCAGAAGAAACAAAATCTTTTGAAGACGAAATTGCCGGTAATTTCAGCGGAGTAGGCATGGAAGTGGACATAAAAGATGACATTCTCACAGTGGTAGCTCCGCTCAAAGACACTCCGGCATACCGCGCGGGCATTAAACCCGGAGATAGAATAATAAAAATTGATGACACACTTACTTCCGACATGACTGTCGACAAAGCCGTGAAATTAATAAGAGGGGAGAAGGGCACGGAAATCCGGATGACTATTTTACATCTTGGCGAAGACACATCCGAAGAAATTAAAATTATTCGAGACATCATTAATGTCCCAACCCTGGAAACCGAGCTACGACCAGATGGTATATTTGTAATTAAGTTATTTAGCTTCTCAGCCAATTCCGCGGATTTATTTAAAAACGCGCTAAAAGAATTCGCTCTGACAAAAAGCGACAAGCTAGTGCTCGACCTACGTGGTAACCCAGGAGGCTATTTAAATACAGCCATTTATGTTTCGAGCTGGTTCTTGCCCGCAGGTAAAATAGTTGTAACCGAAGACTACGGTGGGGACACAGAACCTGAGGTTTTCAGAAGTAAGGGCTACAAGGTACTCATAAACAAAGACACCAATGTGCTCGGTGATAAATTGAAATTTGTAATATTAATCAACCAAGGTTCAGCCTCAGCTTCAGAGATAGTGGCCGGCGCTATGCAGGACCACAAACGCGCGATTCTGGTGGGAGAGAAAAGCTTCGGCAAGGGCTCAGTGCAGGAAGTTGTGCCGGTTACCGATGACACAATTCTAAAGATTACGATTGCCAAGTGGCTCACTCCTAATGGAAACTTAATCGCCGAAACAGGGCTAACTCCTGATTATGAAATCATACTTGATGCTAAAGACAAAAAAGTAAATGATTTACAGATGAATAAAGCGGTTGAATTATTAAATAATTGGCCCGGAATAAAATGAAAGTAATATTTTTACACGATGTGCCTAGAGTTGGCAAAAAATATGATGTGAAGGATGTCCCAGGGGGTTACGCCATGAATTTCCTAATTCCCAAGAAATTAGCCGAGCCCGCTACGCCGAAAGCTCTGGCGATGCTTGAAATTCGCAAAAACGAAATTTTGATCGAAAGGGAAGTGCAGGAAGATTTACTTGCTAAAAATCTAGAAGAAATAAAAGGCAAAGTTGTGCACATAGCATCAAAAGCAGACGAAAAAGGGCATTTATTTTCCGGCATTCATCCGAAAGAAATAGTTGAAGCCATGAAGAGTGAACATCGTATCGACATAGCGCCAGAATTCATCACCCTAGAAAAACCCATCAAAGAAGTAGGGGAGTTTGTAATCACCTTATCAGTAGGAGGCAAGAAATCTTCTTTTAAACTTGAGGTGAAGAAAATTTAGAAATAAACATCCAATAAGTGTATCGGTTCACGAAGAATAAAGATCAAGGTTCCAAATGGTTTGCCATGAAGTGACCATCCAAATCCATACACATAGGACACGACCCCTATGACTATATATAGGGTCACTAATAAAAAGAAAAATTTCTTTATCATTTATAAGTAACTAAATTACATTAACTACTTTTTTTACCACTGTCGCGCCGTTGAAAGAAACTTTGCGCTTGGAGCCGAACTTTACTGTTCCGGGCTTTAGGGCGAATAGGGTATGATCTTTGCCTGTAGATACATTTGTACCAGCTAGAATTACTGTCCCTCGTTGACGAACGATTATTGACCCAGATTGAGCCATGGAGCCATCAGCAAGCTTAACGCCGAGGTATTTTGGGTTTGAGTCTCTTAAGTTTTTGGCCGTTCCACCGGCCTTTCTATGTGCCATATAAAATTATGATATAATTTAACTACAAATATACAAATATGAGTATATATCATCCTCTAGAAAAAATCAACCCCGTTAGAAACCGCGAGGGCTCGCAGCGACCCTCTGTTTCTAACGAGGTCAAGCAGTTTTTAAAAAGCGAGAAGGGGAAGGATTTTTTGGTCATAATGGTCGTGGTTCTGGTAGGCCTAGGGTCATTTGAGCTCGGTAGATTGTCTAAAAACAGCAATAATGCAGGTATCCGCATCGAATACGCCGATCAAGGGGCAAATGTGTCCCAGGCAGCCTTTAGTACAGAGGCTTATGCTAATACCGCCGGTAAAAACTTTTTTGCATCTAGTAAGGGCAGTAAATATTATCCGCTAGGCTGTAGCGCTGGCAATAATATCAAACAAGAAAATAAAATTTATTTTAACACTCGCGAAGACGCCGAAGGGGCAGGGTACGAGTTGTCTAGCGCCTGCAACTAAGTTCATGGGCGAGGGGGAAGTGGTTTAGAAGAATATAAGACCGTGTCGCACAATATATCTTGTGGTAGGTAGCTACTATAGAGTACTCTTGAAGATGCGCAGAGCTACCAAACACTTAGGACTAACGCCTTAAGCCAATTATAGCCACTTTCAATCCATCCTATGATCTTTGGCATAAACGGAAACTGCTCAAGCCAATCTATTGCACTAGTAACTGCCCCCGTAATGGTCACCCCGTAATATCGCATAATAAAAAACGCAACGATTAGTAAAATTATTATTTTTATAAAACCGCCTTTTTGATTTTTCATATTATATAAAATTATAACACAAATTATTTATAAGCTGGCAAATAGCGCATTGGATCAAGGTAAGCACCGGTAGCTGCTCGTGGTTGAATTAAAGTTTTTCCAAGGCAAGACTTGCTGGGCAGACCTTCGACCCTGACTGCCGGATCCCCCTTTGCATCCTTTGAAACATACACTGAGAGGTGTAGGTGTGGCCCCGTAGAAGAGCCCGTATTGCCACTATAGCCAATAATCGATCCACGACGCACCTTGTCCCCTTTTTTGACCTTTATGCCCGACAAATGGGCGTATGTAGAGGAAAGTCCATTGTTGTGTTCTATAAATATCCACTGTCCGAATGAAGCTTTGGGGCAAGCAATATCGGTATCTCCAGTACCCAAGACGACACCTTCAGCCACAGATTTTACCGGAGTCCCCACTGAAGCCCTAAAGTCCGTCCCCCAATGCATCCGACCCCACCTCATGGCAAACGGAGAGGTTATAAAAATACTATCAAGTGGCCAACTTAAAACTCTGCCGGTAGGAATAGACGAAGGATCCAGGATAAACTTCAATTGAGATTCGTAATCTTCCAGTTCTTTTTCAAAAGCCTCCTTTTTAGCCAGTTGCTCGGCGACTAGCTTTTGATAGTTTGCTTCACTGTTTTTAGTTTGGGCAAGGAGTTTATTTTTTTCCTTAGTATTTGCAATCACTATTTTCTGCTGATCTCCGAGTTTAGATTTGAGCGCCGTGAGTTCGGTCTTGGCATCGATAGTGACTTGCCGAGTATCTTCTAGTTCATTCTTGGTTTGTTTGAGCTCTAACACCTTTTCTCTTATCTTCTCGCGAACTGTAACGATGTTGTCTATGTCCGTCCAAGTCTCAGTAAAATCACTGTCAGATAAAATCATCTGCACCACATTGGCCAGCTCGAATTCGTTGGTCGCCTTGATGCCCAGAGAAATCGAGGTCACATTGTTGGTTATGGAATCATTTTTGTCATTAATATCATTACTTAAATTTTTTATTTTTAGATTCGTCTTTTCTATTTTATTCTCCGTTATGGCTATTTCAGTATTTAATTTTTTCTTGGTTAGATCAAGTTCTTTAATAGCCACCGAGAGAGAATTTTTTTGTTTCCCGAGGCTATTGAGCTCCGCTTGATAAGCCGCTATTTCTTTTTCCAATCTTGCAATATCCGAATCCTTTTGGTTAATTTTTTCTTGAAGCTCGCTCACGCTTTGCGCCGAGGAGACATGACTAAAAAACGGCGCGTAAGCCACTGACAATAATATAAAAAGCGCAATTAGCTTAAATTGCTTGTTGTAGTCTGCGCAAAGTTTCATTTTTTCCTAAAATAGAAGCAATAATAAATGGATCAGGGGACTTGTCTCGCCCAGACAGGGCATAGCGCACAGGGTGGAGCACCTCTCCCCTACTCTCGAGCTTATCTGCCACCATCGTCAAGGCAATTTTTATCATCTCAGCAGAAAATGCGTCTTCGTTTAGATTTTGTAATGCATCGATTGCTAATCTTAGATTATCTTTTATTTTTTCAGGACTGCAATTTTTATATAAAAGTTTTTCTTTTGGAAATTCTGGTACGCCAGAAATAAAGTCGAATTCCCCTGCATCCACCAAAGTTTTTACATCACTCCATTTAGAGATTCTTTCGAAGATCATCGGTACAAGTTTGGGATTTTTCAAGTTGTCAGGCAACCAATCTAAAACATTTTTTTCAACTTCATTATCAGGCAATAGCTTCATGTGTTCTTTATTCATCCAATCAAGCTTTACATCGTCCCATTTAGCACCCGAACGTTGAATCTTGCTCAAGTCAAAAACTTCGATTAACTCATCTGGGGTATAAATTTCTTGTTCTCCACCCGGATTAAAACCAAGAAAGGTTAAATAATTTAGCATTGTGTATGCTAAATATCCTTCTTTTTCATAATCCAAAATATCTTTAGCGCCATCGCGCTTGCTGAGTTTTTTGTGGCCGTCTGCACCTAAAATTGGAGGCATAGTCACAAAAAGAGGTGGCTTCGCTTCAAGCGCTTCATAGACTGATAAAAATTTTGGAGTGGAAGAAATGAATTCTTGTCCACGCATAACGTGAGTAATATTCATTTCTATGTCATCCACAATATGTGCAAAATTATATGTTGGGTATCCATCACTCTTGATTAAAATAAAATCATCCAGCGCCTCATGTCCAGCAGATAAATCTCCTTGGACCAAATCGTTCCATTTGTAACTTTTTATTTCCGGAGTTTTAAATCGAAGCGCTGTTTTACCATCCCAAACTCCGAATGTTTTCGGCCTATGTTCGCGATACAAAAATGGACGTTTTTCTTCGTCTGCTTTTTTTCTAAAATTTTCTAGCTCTGCCGAAGTATATGGATCAGGATAGGCGAAACCTTTATCTATTAATGTTTGCGCGTATTTTTTATAAATATCTAATCTTTGCGATTGAATATAAGGGGCATTGGGCCCATCTTTACCTAGACCGTAATCAAAATCTAGCCCGAGCCATTGTAGAGATTTTATTATATGTTCTATTGATCCCTCCACTTCCCTTTCTTTGTCAGTATCTTCAATTCGAAGAATGAACGTGCCTTTATTTTTCTTAGCCCAAAGCCAGGCATACAGAGCAGTACGAACTCCGCCCACGTGCATAAACCCCGTCGGCGAAGGCGCAAATCTTGTGACAACTTTACTTGAATTCATACTTAGATTATAGCATGGAAATCCAACACCCTAAAAATTAGCCGTATTGTTACTGTTCGTGGCTTAGGGCAATATTTATGAGTTCATGAGCAATTTTAGTTGCCGCGCCGGAC
>CAYITR010000023.1:0-3297 GCA_964366465.1 uncultured Candidatus Saccharibacteria bacterium
TAGAGCAACACTTTTGTAAAGTGAAGGTCCTCGGTTCGAATCCGAGAGGCGGCTCCGCAATCAAATTATTCTACTAATACGGATTCCGCTTCCTGGAGCTTGAAGGATTCGGTGATTTTGGCTTCGAGTATTTCGATACCTTGAAAGCCGGTGAAAACATCGCCGTCCACCACCATCGCTGGCAGGGCGGTGTCTTTTATTTTATAAATCTGGAGCATAGCCGAAACGGCCGAGAGGTCGGTACTAAAATCGAACGAATAAACCCGGAGTTCAGGATATTTATTACGAAGCGCGGTTAAAACTATCCCCTGCCTCTCGCACTCACTGCAGTTTTCCCGATCGGTATAAAAATATAAAACAAAAGCGGTTTTGACCTTACAACGTTCGGATATTTTCTTGGTCAGCAGATAATCTTTAATCTGGAGAAGTGAATAATATTTCTTAAGATAAGAAACTTCTTCAGTGGCGCCCAGATTGTCTTGCCCCCACTCGAGCTTGCGCCCCAGCTCGCCAAGCTCGCCAGAGAGCGTAGAGTCCGCGATATTCTTACAGGAAAGTTCAGACAGTAGGGAGAATTGAGTTTCTGAAGACAAGATGTCAATAGATATTTTGTCTTGAATCTGCTTGAGCTCGTAAATCTTTTTATCTCCCAGGTAATTACTCAAATAGATGGCGGTTAAAAACAAGCTGATGGTAATCAGTAGGACTATTAAATATTTCCGCCAATCAATGTTATTCTGCATTAGTTGTAAATATTATTTCCAAGACGGAGTTTTGTTTATAATCGTATTCCAGATCGCCCGCAAAAGCCAAAAGGGCGCAATAAGCCCGAAAACAGGAAAGAAGTAAAACATTTCTGGAGAAATCGTCCACTTATTCTCAACCATTCGCTTGCCGAACATTATTGCAAAGAAAACAGAGAGGTAGGTGGCCACAGACAATAGGGCGTAAAATTGAGTGTTTAAGAAGAACAAATCTATATCAAACGATCTTGTGGAAAATTGAAACCCCACCGTATCAAAAGCTACAATTTTAGAATAAATAAAATCACCTATGCTGTAAGCGGTGCGCCCAAAAACATAACAAACCGAAAGTATAGAAATGATTCCAGCCGGCAAGGTGAAAAAAGCAAAGTTACCGTATTTTCTTTTGAAAATAACATTACGATAGTCGAAGGTATTATTTATAAAACCATAAATCCAGCGAAGCCTCTGCTTGTATAGTTTATGAATAGTGGAGGGAGTATTGGTGTACACATACGCATCATTACAGTGATCTATCTTGTAATCATGTTTCTGCATTCTGTAGGCTATCTCCATGTCTTCGGTATTATGACCGTGACGATACAACCCTAAATCATCGAAGACCTTGCGACGGAAAATAGTAAATGGACCAGGAGTAACATGTATAGCTCCCAAGAAACCGAGCATTTTTTTAGAGAAAACGCCCATATTATATTCAGCCTTCTGGACGGTCTGTATAAAACTTTTGGAATTATGCACAGTCACTGAAGGCACCACTGCCATCATTTCCTTGTCAGCCTCAAAGTAGCTCATAATCCGCACCAATGCCTCTGTGTCAACCACAGAATCCGCATCGAGACAACCGAAAAATTCGGTCTCAAGATTTTGCAGTCCAAGATTTAGCGCCGTATATTTACCCCCATTTTCTTTTCTAAAAACTTTAACATTTTTGTGTTTGGCAAACTTGGAAATAATGTTCCATGTGCTGTCCGTGGATCCGTCGTCCACCAAAAAAAGTTTGAGTTTATCTTGCGGATACCTTAGCGCAAGTAAAGAACGAATAGTTTTATAAATCGTTTTTTCTTCGTTCCAACTCGGCACCACAATAGTCACCGCAGGGTATTGAGAAAGTTTTATCTTATGATTGCGAATGGTTATTTTCTTACGATTTTCAAGAAATGTAATAAGCAGAAAAACCTGTGCGTATATAGACAGGAAAATGAGCGTATAGAAAATCGCGCTGGTTAAACTAGCCATATTATTATTTTATAATACAGCATTTAGACAAGAAAAGCAAACCAGGGGCCTTACATGTTTTGATTGGAGTCTCCTGCGTGGTCAACACTACAGCAAGATGCGCAAGCAGCCATACATGTCTTGCATTTGCAGTGGAAACACTTCATGACTGCGGCCACACCGACAAGCACATACACTACCGCTTCAAGGGTAGGCATAGAACTAAAGAGTATGTTAACTACATTCCAACTATAACCATTCCCCATTAGCATCCCCACGCCCACCAAACCCCAGTTTAAACCACCAACTATTAATAAAAATTTACTAACCCTAGAACCAAGACACCCATGACACTTTGAATTCATCATACATTACACTCAAGCCTTAGGGGCTTGAATAAATTAATTAATAATAAAAAGACCTTTTGTTGTTAATAGGCATATTATAGCATAACAAGTAAGATGTGATATAATTGCAAGTATTAACAATTTCCGCCCAAGGCGGATCAGCCACTTGAGCCATAGGCTCATCTGCCTTAGGCATGAGGCTGATAATATATAAAAAACAATGGAAGAACACACGCACGAGCATGAACACACAAAAAGTAAAAACGATCAAAACCAGATAGTTGGAGCAATTATTATAGCTGGGTTTCTTATCGCCGGAGCAATATTACTAAAAGGAAACGGACCCTCGCCAGCCAACACTAACACCGGCAATACAGCCAATAATACGACTTTTCAAGGCCGACCAGTCTCGTCCAATGACCACATCCTCGGAAACCCGAAAGCTAAAGTAGTCATCGTCGAATACTCCGATTTAGAATGTCCATTTTGTAAAACATTTCACAACACCATGCTAAGAGTGGTAAAAGAAAGTAATGGAGAAGTAGCATGGGTTTTCCGACATTATCCGATACCCCAGCTCCATTCTAAAGCAACTCGTGAAGCTGAAGCTACAGAATGCGCATTTGCCCAAGGTGGTAATGACGCCTTTTGGAAATATACCAATAGATTATTCGAAGTCACCCCATCAAACGACGGCTTGGATGACGCAGAGCTTCCAAAAATCGCGCAATACACAGGTCTTGATGTAGCAACTTTTAATGATTGTTTAGCTAATGGAGAACAAAAAACAAAAGTAGAAGCCTATGTGGCTGACGGAGGAAAAGCAGGAGTACGTGGCACACCGTCATCGTTTATTCTAGTTAAAGGTAAATTCCTAGACACCATTCCGGGCGCTCTGCCGTACGAAGATGTAATGGAAATACTCGGCGGAATAAAATAATTAATCGAAGTAGTTCTTTAGCCTTGAGATT
>CAYITR010000023.1:3307-10227 GCA_964366465.1 uncultured Candidatus Saccharibacteria bacterium
GCAAGCCACCCCCTCAAGAGGGGAATTTTTTAATCAAAGTAATTTTTCAGCCTTGAGATTTTTTCGTGCTGGCGAAGTTTTTCGTGAACTTTAGCTTCAATTTGACGAATGCGTTCGCGGGTAACCCCGAACTCTTCACCCACGCGTTCTAAGGTGTGTTGAATACCGTCGAGTAATCCATATCTCATTTCCAGAATCCGACGCTCCTTTGGATTAAGCTCGTCTAGAACCTCGCGAATTTGGTCAGAAAGAATTCGGCGTGAAGATTCTTGATCTGGACGAAGAATTTTGTCATCCGGAATGAAGTTCTCCAGTGTGGACTTGTCATCATCGTCTCCCACCGGCTGTTCAAGCGACACCGTCTCTTGGGAAATATTTTCAATAGTATGAATCTTTTCAACAGGCAAGCCCATCTCCGTGGCTATCTCCTCCGCTAGTGGCTCTCGCCCTAAATCCTGTGAAAGTCGGCGGTGAGTTTGTTTGTATTTAGAAATCGTTTCCACCATGTGCACCGGAATACGAATAGTTCGCGATTGATCGGCCAAGGCGCGGGTTATGGACTGGCGTATCCACCAAGTCGCGTAGGTAGAAAATTTATATCCCTTCGTCCAGTCGAATTTTTCAACTGCCTTGAATAGCCCCAAGTTCCCTTCTTGAATCAAATCGAGCAGGGTCAAGTTGGCAGACCTGCCGACATATTTCTTGGCAATGGAAACCACCAAACGCAAATTAGCTCTAGCTAATAAGTTCTTTGCTTCTAGGTCACCACGCTCGATACGCTTGGCCAGCTCTTTTTCCTCGTTACCATGAATAAGTGGATACTGACCTATTTCCTTGAGATACATCTGGATAGAATCATGCATGCTCCCTTTATTGAGGTCTTTATCCGTTACTTCGAGGTCGAGATTCAGCAGATTCCCGCCCTCAAGCACATCGATGCCGGCTACGCTAAATTTCTCATATAGCTCATCCAAAAAGAGAATATTATTCTCAATATCGGGAAAAGTTTTCAAAATCTCATCGTAAGTTATAAACCCTCTTTTGCGCCCCTTTTCAATAAGCTCGAGCGACAAGCGGTCCAGATTCTCGGCCTTCTTTTCGGCGAAAGATAATTTTTTCGCCTTCAGTGGCACTTTCTTTGTAGGTTTCTTGGAAACTCTTTTTAAAACTTTCTTCTTTTTCTTTAAAACTACTTTCCGCTTTTTAATAGTTTTCTTACTTTTTTTCTTTTTTAATTTTTTATTTTTCATATTTTTATTTTTTAACTCTATTATTTTTAATCTCTTCTTTCTTCTTGGTCAGTTCATTTATTTCTTGGAGAATCTGTTTGCCCCTCTCTCCATCTGGCTCTCTGCCTAATTCCTGTATTTTTTTAGCCAATAACTCATTGATATTTTCTTCTTCTAGATTTAAAAACATCTCCTTGACACTTTTTTCTAAATTTTCATTGTCGTTATAAAATATTTCAGCTTCAAATAAAAGATCTTGGGTGGAATCTTCGTATTTTTTAGAAACTTCCCCAAGTTTATTAAATATCATCTCGAAATCCATAGTAGGGGCCTTTAGGCTTTTCTGCCAAAGAGCAATGCCCAGAAGTTTGCGTTCAATGGAATCCTTTCTGTGCATCTTGGCAATAGCCTCACCTGCCACTTTTATTTCTTCTTTTTCGTGCTTGAGTTCTTGCTCGACATTTTTTAGATCGTCTTGGATGGCAATTTCTGAAATACCAGACGCATCACTTATAACCTTTATAAAATGCATCTTTTCTATCGAGCTCTCAAGCGCGCTTATAAAAGGCAGAATTATTTCTTTGATGACCCTTCCGGCTTTACGCATATCACCATTTGAATTTTTTAAAGCCTTATTTAAAAGAAACTCGATAATGTGCTTTGAATTTTTTATAGCATCTTTCCATGCTTCCGGACCACCTTTACTTATCATATCCGCTGGATCTACTCCATCGGGCATATCTACCACCTTAACATCCATGCCCAGTGAAAGCGCTATTTTCCCAGCACGAATGGTGGCATTGGCGCCTGCCTTATCGGCATCAAAAGCCAGCACCAAGTTCCTTGACAGGCGACGCACCAGCCCTAGATTGCTTACCACCCGCTCTTTGGACATAGTAGAATCAGACAAGGCGGTGCCAGAAGTAGCCACTGTATTTCTATACCCAGCCTGATGCGACATTAGCAAATCCATCTGACCTTCCACTAAAATAGAGAAATTATTTTTACGAATTGAATCCTTAGCCTTGTCTATGCCATACAGCACCGCGTTCTTGCTAAAAATAGGTGTTTCTGGGCTGTTTAGATACTTGGCAGACTTTTCATCATCGATGAAAAGTCTGCCTGAAAATGCCACAACACGTCCACTAGAATCAGAAATGGGAAACATTACTCGCCCGCGGAATCTGTCATACATGGCCTTGGTTTTGTCTTCGGGCTTTTTAGCGAGCCCTGCAAGCTCTATCTCTCTATCATTAAAATTTTTAGATTTTAAATATTCGTAAAGTTTCCGCCAATCCAAAATAGCAAACCCAACCCTGAAGTCTTTAATACTTTTCTCATTGAGTCCACGAGATTTTAAATAATTTTGCGCATCTTGGTTTACAAGAAGATTATTTTCAAAATACTTAGTCGCTTCTTCCATAATCTCGTAAAGTTTTTCTTTTTCACTTTTGTTCGCTTCTGCATCTTTACTGTATGGCGTAAGTGGTACTCCGGCACGATCAGCCAGAAGTTTTAGCGCGCCCTTGAAGTCTAGCCCTTCGAATTCTTCCACGAAAGAAAATATGTCTCCCGAAGCGCCACAACCAAAGCAGTAGTAACTCCCCCGGTCAGACGAAACGAAAAAAGATGGCGTCTTTTCATTGTGAAAAGGACACTTGGCCTTCCAGTTAGCGCCTACTCTGTCTAGCTTTATATAAGAAGAGACAACATCTTCGATTGAAAGTCTCTCCTTAATCGTTGTTACGGGAGAATTCATGATTGATTATTTTGTGAATTTAAAAGTATCCAAGAAAACCAAAGTTTCATCTGAAGGGGTAAATCCGTACAAAAAACCATTGTGTTCTATGTAGGCAAACTCCATATGCAAGCTTAATGTATCAAAAGATACCATCGTAAAGTTATTACCGTTTATATTTTTTTGATTTACAACAACATTTGTATACTGTTTCTTAAAGAATGACACTAAATCATTTAACTTAGTGTTGTCGACTGATACCCCAAATGCTTGGGTATTTGCAGGAGTAAAACCTTCTTTGGCTAGCTCAACTTGTAATAAGGGCATGCCATTGCCACCTTCTTCTGCTTTAAATTTATAATTTGAATAATATTTAAACTCAAATCCATATTTATCATTCGTATATGTTTTCCAAGTTGGAATATCAGATTCTGAAGAACTAATTGACGAGGGCTCGTTGTTGGTCTTTTTACCAACTGCGAAATACCCACCGATTGCGACAAACGCTACAACAATTAGAATTGCGATTGCAGTTGTAAAACCTTTATTTTTTTTCATATTATTTTGGTTAGATTGTTAATAAATTTACTTGACATATTTTTTGGATTTGCTATACTCTTTATTGTAAATGTCTCCCTTGTCGGAGACTCCGAGAAACCCCCAAAAGGGGGTTTCGTTTTTTATACAATTTTACCGACTTTCTTTTTTATATCTTTTAATTCTTCGTTTTCTATTTTCCCCATAAGTCTTAATAATCTTTTGGCATCAAAAAGTCTTATTTGAGAGAGAATTGCAGTGGAACCAGAAAAGGAAATTAATTTATGATAATATTTACCTTCTTTGTCTTCATTAGATGTTAAAGGAACTCCGAGAAATATATTATTGTTGAATTTTCTTACTATCAATATGGGTCTTTCAAAACTGTAATTTTTTCCGTCTTCTTCGTCCCCTATATTTTTACCAATAGACGCAAACCAGATCTCTCCCTTATGAAAATAAGCCCTGTTGGCTATAGATAATTGTTTTTTGTTAGTATTCCAATCATCATATTCTTTTTCCATAATCTCATTATTATTTTATTTTTTTACAGCAAACCCAGTTCCAGCAGGTATTAGTCGGCCGATTATAACGTTTTCTTTGAGTCCACGAAGATTGTCCACTCCGCCTTTCACTGCATTTTCAATCAACACGCGGTTGGTATTTTGGAAAGACGCCGCTGAGAGCCAGCTCTTGGTACGAAGTGAAACTTCAGTAATACCGAGCACCACCACTTCAGCCTTAGCTTCCTTCTGGTTAAGTGAGGCAACCCTATCATTTTCTTCCATCAGAGTTGAATTTTCCACGATGTCACCAACAGAGAAGTTGGTTTCTCCAGCATCAACAATTTTTCGGCGAGAAAACATTTGACGAATAATTATTTCGGTGTGTTTTCTGGAAATCGAAGCGCTTTGAAGTTCATAAACTTTATTGATCTCGCCAATGATGTATTCCTCCACCAGCTCTTTCCCTCCAAGTTTAAACATAAGCGCTATATCCGCAGAACCATCGGTCAAAAGTTGTCCCTTTTTAACTTTTTCACCCACTTTAATAATAGGCATTCGGCGGAAAGCCACTGTGTATTCTATCTCATTCGGCTTGCCATCTAGTTTAGTATCCGAAAGCACTTTTATAACTTTTTCTTTTCCATCTTTATCGGAAATTGAAATAACCTCACCGTCAGTTTCAGAAATAATTGCTGGATTCTTCGGAATTCTCCTTTCAAATATTTCTTCCACGCGAGGTAGTCCGGTGGTGATGTCGGTACCAGCGACACCTCCGGCATGGAAAGTACGCAGTGTGAGCTGTGTCCCCGGCTCACCGATAGCTTGCGCCGCCACGATACCCACTGCCTCTCCGGTATTCACCAAATGGTTTCGGCCCAAATCAAGCCCGTAGCAATTGACACAAATACCATGCATCGTACGACAAGCAAGAGGTGAGCGAACGAAAACTTCCGTAAATCCCGCTTTTTCAATATTAGACGCTTCTTCTTTGGTCACCAAAAATCCTTTCTTGTAGACTACTTTGCCATCTTTGTCTTTCAAATCTCCCGCCAACACTCGTCCGCGAAGATTTTTTGCCAGAGAAATTTCAATCCCCGAAATATTTTCCTTAGTAACTAGTTTACCTTCCTTGGTGCCACAGTCCTCTTCGGTAATCACAACATCTTGAGCCACATCCACTAGTCTGCGGGTCAAATATCCAGCCTTAGCTGTGTTGAGCGCGGTATCTGAGGCGCCCTTACGAGCTCCGTGAGTAATAACGAAGTATTCAATTGGCGAAAGGCCTTCTTGATAAGATGGAATAATTGGGAACTCAAGGGTCTTACCTTGGTTGTTTTGAATGAGTCCAATCATCCCTGTCATCTGCATCAGAGAAGACATGGTTCCACGAGCCTTCGAGGTAAATAAATCGTAAGTCGAGCCGCGTTTGTCGAGCGTAGTAGGCACAACTTTTTCTAAATCTTTTTTAATATGTGTCCAGACTTCAATAATCTTTTGGTATTTTTCTTCCTCCGACAAAAGACCATCATTCCACTCCGCAATAATTTGTTCTTCTAGCTTTTTACCTTTTTCTATAATCTTTGGTTTTTCCGGAGAAATAGAAACATTGTCTAGCCCCCAGGTTGTCCCAGAAACCGTAGAATACTTGAAGCCAAACGCTTTAATTTTATCCAAGATAGCTGGGGTAGCTTCCACACCAACATGCCCTATCAAATCATCCAGAAGGACGAAGAGTCTGTCCTGATGCATTTCTTCGTTCACAAAAGGAAAATCAGTAGGTAAAATACTGTTGAACAGCAGTCGGCCGACCGAGGTTTCAAATATCTTCCCATCAAACTTTTTATACTTTATATAATCCGTTGCTAATACTTTTACTTTGGCGCGTAGAGACACGACTCCGTATTCATAAGCAGTGATGGCAGTATTTGGATTTGAAAAATATTTTCCTTCACCAATTTCCCCCTCAACATTTTTCGTCATCCAGTAAGCCCCGAGAACCATGTCCATACGAGGGTTCACAATCAAGTCTCCGTTTTGCGGTTTCAATAAATTTTTATTCGCAGCCATTAAATCTTTGGCTTCTTTTTGTGCTTCTTCAAGTAGAGGAACATACACAGCCATCTGGTCTCCGTCGAAATCCGCGTTAAACGCCTGACAAACAAGAGGATGCACTTGAATAGCGTTGCCCTCAATCAGAATAGGGTTAAAAGCTTGAATACCGAGACGGTGCAAAGTTGGCGCGCGGTTCAAGAGGACATATTTCCCCTCTATTACTTCTTCGAGCATTGCCCAGACCTCGCCACCCCTCTCTTCGATAAGCTTGTTGGCCCCGCGAATATTGAAAGCAAGTTCAGCTTGCAATATTTTGGAAATAACAAACGGTCGGAAAAGTTCGAGCGCCATGTGCTTCGGCAAACCACATTGATTTAATTTTAATTCTGGACCAACCACGATTACTGAACGGCCAGAATAGTCCACACGCTTACCGAGCAGGTTCTGCCTAAAGAGTCCTTGTTTGGATTTTAGATTGTCAGAAAGAGATTTAAGTGGACGTTTTTGCGACTGACTCATTGCTGCACTATCATTCTGCTTGGCTATAGAGTTATCTATCAGCGCATCTACTGCTTCCTGAATAATTCTTTTCTCGTTTCTTAAAATAACATCCGGAGCGTTTATTTCCTTAAGTTTTTTAAGACGATTGTTTCTGTTGATCACTCGGCGATACAGGTCGTTAAGATCGCTTGTAGCATGTCGGCCACCGTCAAGAGCCACCATCGGGCGAAGCACTGGCGGAATAACCGGAATAACGGTCAAGAACATCCATTCTGGACGAATATCCGCATAAGTCATAGCTCGAATAAGCGAAAGTCTTTTTTGTAACTTTTCTTTTTCAGCAACACTCGCACTCTC
>CAYITR010000024.1:0-10179 GCA_964366465.1 uncultured Candidatus Saccharibacteria bacterium
TGACTGGAGTTCAGACGTGTGCTCTTCCGATCTAACCTCTCCGCACTAAAGTTGCAGAAGTAAGCACGACTATAGAGACAACACCTGTGGTCAAAGATGCCCAATCCACAGAACCGGAAGTCGCCGGAGCTTCTGTAGAAAAATTTCCAACTCCCTCTACACCAAAAACTCCGGTAAAAATAATCACCAAGGTTGAGAAATCAAACGAGAAGTTCATCGTCGCCCAAAATACAGAAGCAAAAGAAACGCCCGTAGAGCCTAAACAAGAACCAGAAAGCAACAACATGTCCGCATGGTACATGCGCTTAGCCGTCAACCCAACCCAAGCAATTAAATTCATATACAGCGCCATACTTACGCTCGTAACTATAGCTATGGCACTGGTACTTTCTAAGGAATACCAAAAACACCACACCAAACATTTATTGATGGGTGTCTTATTGCTTGCGTTAACGGGAACCTTCCTTTACTTGATGAACTCCCCGTCTATTATTTACGCTTTTTTGCAAGCATAGCGTGCTTGACCGCTAGACGCTTCTTGGTCTTGTGCGAATGCCTAGATTTATTCTTTGGACTTAGTGTTGTGCCTCGTTTTGCCATTTGATTCTGTTATTAATTAATAATTACCCTTGATCTTTCAACCACTCGATCATCTTTTTGAATGTACTGGCGCCCGCTTCGCCGTCAGCTGTAAGCCCTTCGGCCTTCTGAAATTCCGCGACTAGCTTGACCGTACCAGCGCCATAATCATTATCAACCTTGGCGGAAGCATCATTATAAATATTTAAGAACTTCTGCACTGTGCCCACACGAGGACCCGCGGATTTGAGCTTCATAGACACATTGCTATCGATAAGTTTTTGTAATTCGTCAATAAGGTCTTGATTTTCATAAACAGTCGTCTCGGTTTCAATCTTGACCTCAGGCGCTGGTATCCCCCCTGACGAATCTACAATCTTAGGCTCAAGAAGAGAAAGCTTGTCTTTAAGTTCTTTAACTTCTTCTTTTAAACTTTTGTTCTCATCTGTCAACTCAGCCACTTTTTGATTGAAGGCGTGTTCCGAGCCGGACTCTATGGTGGAAACAGACCAATACCAAACCAAGCCCACCCCCGATAAAACAACAATTGAAAATAAGGCAAATTTTAATTTATCCATACACTCTATTTTAACAGAAATCAAAAATTATGACAAACGAAAACCCCTCCAAGGAGGGGTTTTCGTAAAAACAACACTGAGTGTTCTATTTATTAAGCATTGCCCGAGTTAGTGGCCCAACTATGCCGTCCCCTACTAGACCGTTCGCAAGTTGGAATTTGACAACCGCGGCTTTCGTCTTTGGTCCAAATTTACCATCAACCACAAGCGGTCCGAAGCCAAGCCCATTCAATAGCTTCTGAAGCTCCAGCACTTCGGGGCCAACCACGCCCGCCCTCATGTTTTGAGTAAAATTAAACTTAACCGCACCCAAAACTTGACCAGGAGCAGGGACTTGAGGTGTTACTACAGTAGTAGGTAGTCTGCCACCCCTACTACCAGAACTACCAGAACTTTGGCTGTTTATGTTTGCCGTAGTGCTTGCTGTGGTGTTAAGTAGGTTGTAATTTCCTGCGTCCGTTCCTGATATTGAGATACCAGTAACCGAAACAGGTTTAGCTACACCAACATTACTGTCTGCGAATGAAGCCGAAGTGTAAGCAGTTGTAAGCACGTCTCCACTCACTCTGTTGTCTGAAAGAGTAACCGTGGCGACAGTTGTCCCATTGTCTGTTTTATCTATACCAGTCGCGGTAACAGTCAAATCTTTCGCGGTAATATTAGCAGTAGTGGTAACTGGTGAAGAAGTAGGTGTGTAGTTTCCGGCGTCAGTTCCAGTAACAGTGAAGCTAGTCGTTACTGTCTTCCCTACACCAACATTTTTATCAGAGAAAGTTGAACCGGTGTTTGTAACAACCACATTATCTCCGGAAACTTTATCGTCCGAAAGAGTAACGCTAGCTGTAGTGTTACCATCATAAACTTTATTTGTCGCTGAAGATGTTATCGTTAGAGCTTTTGGAGTTATGTTTGCCGTAGTTGATGTGATCGAAGTAATACTGTAGTTGGCATCATTTAGTGTGAAGCCAGTTCCTGTCACAGTTTTTCCACTCCCTATATTCTCGTCGCTAAATGTTGCTGTTCCACCTGAAGCTGTCACCACATCCGGAAGTATAGCGCCAGTCACATTGCGAGTAAGGATTGTCGCCGAATTATTACCATCATAAATTTTATTGTCTGCAGTGAAGCCCACAGTCACAGGAGCCACGGTTATAACCCCAGTTGCACTGGTTACAAGAGTAACCGCGTAGTTGTTCCCGCTATTTCCGTCAGTGATAGCTATCGCTGGCGTCATAACTTTGTTCGGACTTCCGGCAACATTCGCGTTGTCATAAGTTTCCGACATTATCGCGGTGTCACCTGTGGCAATAGTGTTAACTGAAAGTGTAGGCGCTGCTCCGGCCGATGTATTCGTATCATAAACTTTTGTATTTGTAACAGCTGTCACAGTGACAGGGCGTGTGGTTATGTTGGCTGTAGTGCTTGTTGTGGTATTCCATGTATAGTTGCCCGCATCTGTGCTGGTAACTGAAATCCCAGAAACACTTACGGTCTTTCCTGTACCTACATGCTTGTCGCTAAAAGTAGCACTAGTATAACTTGTGGTCAAAATATCACCAGATACTCTGTCGTCTGAAAGCGTAACGCTCGCGGTATTAGTACCGTCATACATCTTATTCACACCAGTCGCCGAAACAGTTAGAGCTTTTGCTGTTATAACACCAGTAGCATCGGTAACGAAAGTCACCGCGTAATTCGCTCCACCGTTGCCGTCAGTAACTGTACCCGCTGGGGTCAAAGTTTTACCTGTGCCTACATTTTTATTGTTGTAACTCTGAGTAAAGTTAGCAACTTGTCCGAAAGCGAGCGATCCTGAAGTGATAGAAGGAGTAACCGAAGAGGTGTTGTTGCCATCATATACTTTAGTGTCGGTATTGGCAGTAACGGTAATCGCTCTTTGAACAACATTTACAGTTCGAGTCACTTGAGTAGCCACATTTCCGGCTGCATCTGTAACATTGTAAGTAACTGTATAAGTTCCTAGTGTGCTTGTATCTACTGGATTCACAGTAGCGATACTAGTTGTAAGATTTCCATCATTTGTATCAGAGGCAGTAGCTCCTAGGTCTGTGTAGGTTTCTCCGTATTCAATACTGACAGGACTGGTGCCCGTTAAAGTTATAACTGGAACAACTGTGTCGTATGTTATATCAAATTGGGTTGCAGATGTGTTGTTATTCCCTGCGAGGTCTTGCGCAGAACTTGAATCTAGGTCAACAGTTACTGGTCCTTGAACAAAAGGAAGAACGTTGAAGTTGTAAACACTTCCACTGCCAGAGAAGCTTACTAAAATTCCATTAACTAAATCCAAATCCGCACCCGTAAAACCTGTAACAGTTTCTGAGAATGTGGCAGTGACAAGAATCGGTGAATCATTTGTCGGATCTGTAATCAGTGAGCTAAGAACTACAGTAGGCAAAACAGTATCGACAGTGAAGCTCGAAACGGCCAAGGTATTACTCTGGTTTGTACTAGAGTCTGTAACTTTAATAGTACAGTTGCTGTATGTACCATCGGCTAAGCTTGCGAAGGTTATAGTATTTGCTCCGACTACTGCCGACGAGGTCGAAGAAGAACAAGATCCACCATAGGTTATCGAACCCGCTTCGCCAGAAGTAAATGTGTAGTCTGGAGTAGCATCGTTATCTGGGGTAGAAACTGGAGTTGTCTCTGAAATAACTGGAGCCACACCGTCTGTTGGAGTAACTGTTGCTGGAGAAATAGCCTGATTGCCTGCTTGATCTTTAAAGTTATCAATATTGGTAAATGTAACATCTGGAATTTCTGAGGTTGCCATAGCGGGAGAAAGAGTTAGAGTTACAACACCAACCCCTGTTTTGCTGGCACCTGAAACAGTATGACCAACAACAGTAAATTCGCTACCACTACTATTCACGGTACTACCATCAATATCTTCACTGAAAGTAAGATCAATAGTTGTGGTTGAAGTAGTTTCTGCTGAATCAAGAGTAGGTGCTTCCGCATCAATTGCTAAAGTGTTAGCAGTAACAGTCGTGGATGCAGTATTAGAATTACCGTCGCCGTCATCAAGCACTACACTTGCTGGCACAGTACCAGAAGACCTGTTAGTATCCCCAGACACGACAGTGTAAGTTGCAACATAATTAGTCCCGCCAGCACTAGCAAAACCAGTCGTCGCTACGCCATTCACCGTAATTGCTCCTGCACTATAACCAGCCTGATCTGAAGTAATGTTGAGCGTAATCGCATCGCCTATTTTTGCAGTGCCAGTAGAAGGAGTGAAAGAAATAGAAGAAATAACAGGATCAGTAACATCGTCTACGTCTGTATTGAAAGTAAAAGACGTCCCTGCAACACTTGCAGTACAAGTAATAAAACCAACATCTGCTACACAATCCACATCACTATCTGCATTCATATCTGTAGCTAAAGCGTCGACAACATCCTGCGCATCATCTCCAGTAAGTGACAAATAATCGTAATCATTTGAATTTATAGTGGCTGTGAAAGTTTCACCCACAGATACTGTTGCCGGAGTAAAAGTAACCACTTGAGCCGTAGTGTTGTAGTTAGTATTAGAAGCAACAACCGCACCATTGCCCCCAACACCTGCTGTATCGTGTACAAGCTCAACTTGATCAGTATTCACCACCGAAGCAGAGTATGGGTTATTAAGGGCGTCGGCAGTAATAGCTCCCGCTACTGCTGTCGCTGCTTGCACAGCTGTGTCGCCTGCAACTAAAGTTATTGCTGTTCCACCAATGTTTAGCGTAAGATCAGCACCAGCACCAGAACTTATTGCAACAAAAGAATTCGAAGTAGAGGTTGCAGCAGAGGCAGAGGCGGTATTGTAGTCTAGGTCTGTTGCAATTAATGCAGCGTTCCCCGAAGTACCGGAAGCTTTAGCTGTTAGTCTGACTTGATTAGTATTGACCACCGTAGCTGTGTAAGCATTCCCGCCATCAGCTGTGATTTGACTTGCGAGAGATGTAGCTGCTTGAACATCTGTATTGCCAGCAATTAAAGTTGTTACCGTTCCCCCAATATTTAGTGTAAGATCAGCGCCACTTTGAGAAGTAACAGAAATAAATGAACTGGTGTCTGAAGTAGCTTTAACTTCACTGACACCACCAGACATAGCATTCGCATTTCCAAGAGTTATGGTTGTAGCAGAACCAGACACAGGAGCAGTATTGGGTAAACTTCCCGAACCAGCAGTAGCTGTAATATTAACAACAGCTCCGGTATTTGTAGCGGTATATTCTGGAACAGAAGAAAAAGAAGTTATTTGAGAAGCGACATCTGCAGCAGTTTGTGTAAGGTCTGTGTTAAATGGAACAATGGCTCCTAAAATTTCAACCCCACCAACTGTTAAAGAATTTACAGAACCAGCCGCACCAGCTGTTAGTTCAATAGAACCTGTTGCTAAAACTTCATCAACACCACCAGATAAAGCCCCTGCTGTGATACTCGAAGTAGAAACTGCATCAGCTCCTCCACTTAATGCTGGGAAAGAAACCGTAGCGGTTGGAACATTCGCCACAGTTTGAAGAGAGGTAAATGTGCTAGTGATAGCAGCGCCGACCGAGTTAGCAAAAATAAAGACAGCAACCAAAACTAGACCTACGAACCCCAAACCAACCCTATTAAATATGCTTTTCATGTGAGTTTATTATTTTATTAATAATGCTTAAATACCTAATAATTGATTCGTTCACACTATTATGAAAAACCCCTTTTGTCAACGCAAGGTGTGCACAAAGGTGTAGATAAGTATCGAGCGCAAATTACCTCCAATCTTTCATGATTGTAAGCTTCAAAGCTACCATAGATCCGAGTGTTAAAAGCATCAGAAGTTTTAGCGCCAGCCAGCCGACAAACGGAATGAATCCAAGTATAGTACAGACAAGTACGCCGATAACAGTACTCTTCCAAGAAACTTCTAATTCTTCTTTAGAAAAATAACCATAGACCACGCTTCCAACAATAATCGGAGTTACGATCCAAGTGAAGATGAGAACCATAACAAAGCCGAGCAAGCCCAGTACTCCAAATGGAACACCAACCAAAGTCATAAAAAGCAAGATAGATATCACGGGCATCGCTGCAAGCAACAGGAGCCCCCTGCCCACCTCAAGAATCGGACGAGTTGTAGCTATTTTTACAACCTCATTACTGTAACGGCGGAAAATCATGCCGATCAGTAACGCAGACGCCAGAAGAGCAAAGAATTTCCATAGAACAAATGCAGAGAGCATCGCCGTGAGGACACCTTTGGAAATTTCTTTTTTTGCAGGCTTAATTTCATAATCAATTTTCCCCTCTACGACTGCTCCCGCCTCTTTCTCTAATTCTTTTTTAGCTTTATACGTTAAATTGCCAGAGATAACTGCCGAACCCCCCAAGGTTACCTTGTCAGCTTTAATTTTTACATTACCTCCTATTGCCGAATTTATATAAACATTACCACCTTCGACGACGACATCGCCCGCAATTGGCGCGTCTATTCGGATGTTCCCTCCAGCTATGACTGCATCTCCAGAAACTCCAGAACCGCCGACATTCACCTGCCCACCAGCGATAACTAAATCCCCACCTATGCCACCCAGAAGAACAATGGTGCCTCCACCCACTCGCACATCGTCATCTGTATTTGAAAGAATAGTAACATTGCCTCCGCCGAGCATTATGTCGCCACCGACATCTCCACTAACTACGATGTTGCCCCCACCACCCAAAAGGTCGCCAGCAATTTCACCCGCACTAGTGACGCTTCCTCCGATAATGTACAAGTCATCTGTAATTACTTCAGACTTTCCGACGGCTGGATTATCCCCAGTTCGAAAGTCCAGTGCCAAAGAAACTGTTGGTAAAACAAACATCAACGCAACCGCTATATATTTTATAATAAATTTTTCTTTCATAAACTTTATTATAACATATGCTATATTATAGCAATATGGAAAAGAGGACTTCGGCGCACTTGTTTGTAAAATGCCTAGAAAATGAAGGGGTAAAATATGTTTTTGGCCTACCGGGTGAAGAAAATCTCGACCTTTTGGAAGCAATCAGAACCTCTTCAATAAAATTCATTACCACTCGTGGCGAACAGGCAGCTGTATTTATGGCCGCCACCGTAGGCCGGCTCACTGGCCGAGTCGGCGTAGCGCTCTCGACCCTCGGCCCCGGCGCCACTAATTTACTAACCGGAGTTGCCTATGCGCAACTTGGCGGTATGCCACTTCTCGTAATCACAGGCCAAAAGCCAATTCGCAAAAGCAAGCAAGGCAACTTCCAGCTCATCAACACGGTGAGAATAATGGAACCACTGACTAAATATTCATCCACCGTAGAAAGCGTGGACCGTATTCCGAGCATGGTCCGGCATGCGGTCAAGCTCGCCGAGTCCGAGCGTCCGGGGGCAACGCACCTAGAATTGCCGGAAGACATCGCCGGAGAAATTATTAATCAAAATTTACAACCAATTCCCTTGGTTAAAGTTCGTCGGCCTGGGCCCGACCCGCAAGATATTGAAAAAGCCATAAAGCTCATCGAAGCTTCGAAAAGACCGCTCATCATCGTCGCCTCTGGTGCCAACAGGAAACTCATCCGCAAACAACTTTTATACTTTTTAGAAAAAACACAAATTCCTTTCGTCACCACTCAGATGGGCAAAGGTGTGGAAAACGAAAATTCGGAGCTATACATCGGCACCACTGCGCTATCTTCCGGTGACTATGTGCACAAAGCGCTTGAGCGCGCCGACACCATAATAATGCTCGGCCACGACATCAGTGAAAAACCACCGACAATCCTAACTCCGGAGAAACACAAAGTAATTCATATCAACTTTTCCCTCGCTGACGTGGACGATGTCTACATACCTACCCATGAGGTCATCGGGGATGTGTCTCATACACTTTGGTCTCTGGCGGAAAAGATAAAAGTAAACAAGAGTTGGGATTTCAGTTATTTTTTCAAGATTCGCGACGCACTAAAGAAAAATATAAAAAATTCGGAGAATAAAGCAAAGCCCCATTTCTCGCCACAGAAAATCGTAAGCGACATCTACAATGCCATGCAGGAGGATGGCATCCTCGCGCTCGATAACGGCATGTATAAAATATATTTTGCTAGAAATTACAAAGCTCGCGAACAAAACAGCGTCCTCCTCGACAACGCGCTAGCCACCATGGGCGCCGGCCTTGCCTCTGGTATTGCCACCAAAATCCTTTTTCCAGAGAAGAAAGTTTTGGTCGTCTCGGGTGACGGTGGAATAATGATGAACATCGCCGAACTCGAAACGGCTTGCCGACTGAAAATAGATTTGACTGTGCTCATATTAAACGATTCCGGTTTCGGTATGATTGATTGGAAACAAAAGGATATGGCCTTGCCATCCTTCGGGCTTCATTTCGGTAACCCTGATTTTGCCAAGCTCGCCGAGAGCTTCGGTGCCAAGGGGTACAAGGTCAAGAAAAGAGAAGATTTGCAAAAACTGTTGAAGAAAACCTTACATGCTAAAGGTGTGCATGTGATAGACTGCCCGATAGATTATTCAGAAACCTTACAAGATTTCGGCACTAACTTACAAAAAGAAATTAAAAAGTTATAATCTACCCATGCCTATAATTTCCAAAAATCCAGCCACCGAGGAAATAATAAAAACTTTTACGGAGTTGACGGATGAAGAGCTGGAAAATAAGATTGCTTCAGCTAGAAATGCTTTTCTGGATTGGAAAAAAACTTCTTTTAAAGACCGCGCGGTAATTATGCGTAAACTTGGTGCATATTTGAATGCTCATGCGCTAGAATTCTCAAAATTACAAATGCTTGAAATGGGTAAGACCATGAAGTCCGGTCCCGCGGGTATAGAAAAATGCGCTATGCTCTGCGACTACTACGCAGACAATGCCGATAAAATGTTGGCACAGGAGAAAGTAGATACTGGAAACCAAGAACACTATGTAGAGTTCGACCCACTCGGCATAATCCTCGGAGTAATGCCGTGGAACTTCCCTTTCTGGCAGGTGTACCGCTTCGCAGTGCCAGCGATAATGGCTGGCAACACCTGCCTCTTAAAACACGCCTCGAACGTGCCCATGTGTGCTGAAGCCATAGAAGAATCCTTCCGCGCCTCCGGCTTCCCTGAAGGAATTTTCCAGAATTTATTCCTATCTTCACCTCGCGTAGAGAAACTCCTTCGTGACGGACGGGTAATGGCTGTGTCCTTAACTGGAAGCGAGAAAGCAGGAAGCGAAGTTGCTAGTGTTGCCGGAGAAGAAATCAAAAAAGCGGTCCTCGAGCTCGGTGGGAGCGACCCGTTTATCGTCTTTGCGGATTCGCACATAGAACTCGCGGGCAAAACCGCAGTCCTAGCTAGACTGCAGGGCAATGTCGGGCAAAGTTGTATTTCTGCAAAACGCTTCATCGTCGAAGAAAGTATTAAAGAAAAATTTATTGAAGTTGTTGTCGATGAATTTTCAAAATTAGTGGTTGGCGACCCAAGTGATGTAAACACGGATGTCGGCCCGCTCGCCACCGAACAGATTTTAAAAGAAGTAGAGAAGCAAGTCGCAGACTCTGTGGCCTTGGACGCAAAAATAATCTGCGGAGGCAAAAGAAAAGGAGGCAAGGGGTATTTCTACTTGCCGACTCTCCTTTCGGAAGTTGCAAAAGGCATGCCTGTGTATGATGAAGAAGTTTTCGGCCCAGTAATGCCAGTTATAACTTTTAAAACTGAAGCAGAAGCGGTGGAAATTGCGAACGATACGAGATACGGCCTCGGCGCAACAATTTTTACTAAAGATATAGATAAAGCGAAGAGAATAATTCCACAAATAGACGCCGGCAATGTCTGTGTGAATGACATGGTGAAGTCCGACCCTCGCGCGCCCTTCGGCGGAGTTAAACATTCCGGCTACGGTCGCGAACTCTCCGCATACGGCATCAAAGAATTCGTGAACATAAAAAATGTTTGGTTTAAATAGACTAATTGAATTAAACAAGCCACCGAGGTGACCCTCAGTGGCGTTGATGA
>CAYITR010000025.1:0-9923 GCA_964366465.1 uncultured Candidatus Saccharibacteria bacterium
CGCAAATAAATTTCTCCGCAAGGGTTTAACCCGATTTGTTTTTCATTTTTAATTGCTTCCCATCTGCGAGCGGGCAACTGTTTCTCTAACCCTCCACGGTTGAAAATACCCCGTTCACCTGACTTGGATTTTACCAACGCTGTCCATTCGTTTAAGAATTCTTCCGCACTCGGCTTGGTATTATAGACCGCCGAATTGTTGGCCATACTACGTTGAGCTTCAGTTAAATAAAACTGACCTTTCTTGGCATCACGCATTTCCGTGTCTTCTAGCTCCGAGAGAGAAATAAGCGCGCTACGCCTGACCCCACCAGCCACCACAATCATCCCGATCTGACAGATTAAGTCATGCATGTCTAAGTTAGAGAGCCGCCTGCCCTGCTTGGACAAAATTTTCCTGCGGGCAAACTCCATCAAGTCCATCAAAGGTTGCGGACCAGAAGCTTTGCCACCGGCTGTTTCCAAACGAGATCCGGCTGGACGAATAAGCGAATAGTCGAACTTTATATCTCTACCTTCAAACCATGTTTTTAAACCAAGGACAAAAGCGTCCGCCCAACCTTCTTTACTGTCGGCGATAAGATGCGTTTCAGGCTTCTCTTTGATTTGTTTTTTAATTTGCGGAAATTTCTGCACATTCTCCCACTCCACCGCGAAGCCTAACCCCGCTCCACACATGGATATATACATAATCTCACCTAAATCTTGAAATGAAGTCGGAGCAATGTAGGAACAATTGTAAGCCCAGACATTAGACCCCGAGCAAGCCTTGCCCGCAGACCAGAGTAGACGCATCGATGGGCAGATATCTTGGTTTAAAATGGCACCTCTTACATCTTCGTATTCTTTACCTGAAAGCTTGTCTTTCAAATTCTCCTTCATATATGCCATGTAGCGATCCACCGTCTCTATCCAGGTTTCTCGTCGTCCGAGCTCCGGCATCCACTTGGAATAAAATTGATAGAAGATATATTCGGAATAAGAACTAGAGAAATATTTGCGACTCTCAGCTACAATTTGCCTTACACTTTCCGGCACTGGCCCGAAAGCTTCTCGCAACTCTCGGCGCTTATTGCGGTACAAGATGTATTTCTTGGCGGTCTCGGCAAAGCCATTTTTCATCAATTCTTTTTCCACGATGTCTTGCACCATTTCCACGGTTGGCAAGAATTTCGCGCGCTGATTATTTTTGGTCACCTCCGCCCTAGCTAGAAGCAAAGTTTTGAAAACACTGTTGGTCACGACATTAGCCTCCTTCTCCCCGCCTTCTTCGGTAACTTCAAAAGCTTTGAGTATTGCTTGAGTAATGATACTCAAATTAAACGGCACGACTTCGCCGGTCCTCTTGCGGATGGATTTAATTTTCTGTAAATCACTTTTTGAAACTTGTTCTTTTTTTGTCATAATGTTTAAACTTCTTTAGGGCTTAGCGGGTTAATAATAAGAGTGTCGGTAAATCTTTTTTTCTTTTCCGATGCTTTCGATCGGAATCCCGACCCCTTTGGGCGTCGGGACTTAATTACATAATTATAAATGGCGGGACTTAACAAGAGCGCGAAGGATACATTGCCGAGGAGATGCATAGCAGTAAAAGGTACTTGCCCGGAGAGCGCGCCCGCGAAAGATTGATTGAAGAGTAGTGGACCAATGGTAAGTCCGGTAACAGCGTCGAAAAACAAAGTGCCTAGCACCGCAAACCCAGCATAATGGAGAGCGCTAGCTTTGAATTTTAAAAAGTAGAAATGCGCCATGATGCCGAGCGCTCCGTAAGCACTTGCTGTTATCAGAGTCCAGACTCCGAGGGTGCTCGTCAGTAGGTCGTAGGCGATGATACTCAAAACTCCGAACAAGAAACCTGCCCAAGCGCCATAAACTCGACTGAAAGGCATCTGAGTTGCTAGAAGTGGCTCGATATTGGGTGCTCGAAAAGGAATTAACCGTATAAATAGACAAACAACCATACCAAAAATAAATTTCATCCAATTTTTCTCTTCAGATTCCGAATTTTTAGTGTTTTGAGAATGCATTTTGTAAAAAAATAAAACGGGTATATAATATACATGTAGTTGTGAAATTTCGCAACTACTAAATCATTATACACGAGACCAGTCCCCTAGTGTAAAGTGTATAACTGGAAATTTTAGCAATAAGAAACGATTAAATTATGGAGTCAATAAAATACACGGCAACACTAGGAATTTTAAGGCTAAGTATGGGTCTGATTTTTCTATGGGCGTTTTTTGACAAGTTGCTGGGGCTGGGCTTCAATACAACACCCGATAAATCCTGGCTTGTAGGCAGTTCGCCAACCGCAGGATTCTTGGAATTTGGTGTGCACGGACCTTTTGCAGATTTTTATCACGGACTTGCTGGTAGCGCACTGGTGGATTGGCTGTTTATGCTCGGACTTTTGTTTATTGGCATCACTCTCACCCTCGGCATCGCGGTCAGACTCGGCAGTTTAGCTGGAGCTCTGATGATGCTCCTTATGTACTCGGCTCTTGTCCCACCGGAACACCACCCATTCATCGATGAGCATTTTATATACTTTTTTGTAATGTTACTGCTGATGTTTTCCGAATCCGGTAAATACTTCGGCTTATCAAACCACTGGTCCCGCACCTCGCTCGTGCAAAAATACGGGATTTTAAAATAAAAAATTAAAAAGGACGTTGCTTGTATTGTTCTGGGTTTGCATAGTAACGCGCTTTCATGTCTTCTACCTCTTGAGTAGTTCTTATTTTGTTCTTATATGTTGCAACAAGGAATGAAGGTAAAAGTATAATCAAAACACCCAAGAGAGACATCCCGAAAGAAATAAAAAATTGCTTCACGCGCTTTTCTCCTGAAAATGCAGCACCTATAAACCCAAAAATTATCGGAATCACAACAACATTGATGAAAACTACCTCCATAGCCGCCCCTATACAACCAAATCCGTCACACTCTACTGGAATCCTTGGGACAATAAAGAACATCCAAACAAGAGTAAATACTATGCTGGAAACCAGAGTCAAAATATTTTTATTCATACAAGAATAATAACACGATTTAATCTTACCCGCTTACCCTACCCAACCACCTGCCATAGCAAGAACCGTTCTTGCTAGGTCTTGCTAGGTCACAAAGAATCTAAAAATTTATTAATTTCTTTAAAAGAAGACAGCGTGATAACTTCATTTTTGCGTGGTTCAATAAGAATCAAAGGTGTTCGTTTTCCTTTCCTGTATCCAAGACCGTATTTTTTATACAGCACATGTCGCATGAGTTTTAGGTTTCCAAATAAAGTTTCATTCTCTCTTTGAAGATACCTCTTGAAGAGGAAGAACCATTGAATAAGCACGTTTCGATGTTGCAAATGAATAATCATGTCGGCAGAATGTAGCCCTGGCTCAAGTAAATCCTCAGTTGTGCCTTCCACAATCCATTTTTCATTTTTAAATACTTCTGATATTTGAGCGATAGCCTCAGGTCTGTATCGTATTTTTGAAAATTTTACTTCGTAATAGAAATCATCTGTAGAATAATGTGGTATCCCAAGTTTCTCCGAAATTCTTAACGCCAGTGTAGATTTTCCTCTACACCCATCTCCAGTAATAAGTATCCTGTTGAGAATTTTCTTTGTCATAGGCATCCAATGAATCAAATTCTACCATACGAAACCCCTCTGCCGGTTTTTCCGCTTTGTTTTATTTTTCCTTCTTGCTCTAATTGCGAGAGATACCGAGTTGCTGTTGCGTCAGAGACATGAAGAAATTTTTCCACGTCGTCGTTGGTTACAATTTTTCGCTTCGCGAATAAAGCCATAACTTGATCCAACTTCTTCCGCTTCTTTTCTTTGATAGCCATGTGCTCTTTTGCCCGCAATTTGTCCATATTTTTATGAAACGGCTCAATCGTGGACGATTGAGCCGTTTGCTTGCCCGCCGAAGCGGAAGCTTCGGCGGGCTTTTCTGGTTCAGGCTCCGCTTCGGGAGCCGTTGGTTCTAATGGGATTTCAGGCTCTTTTTCAGGTTGGGGGCCTGTCCCGTTAGAAGCAGGATTTGCTTGCAGATCCGTTGGTTCTAATGGGATAGAATCAGGGAGTGGTATGTCATTACTTTCTATCGGAAAGTCGCTTGGTGAGCTTTCCGGGGCCTCAGGAAGTGCATCAGAAGGTTCAGATTGCGCTGTGTTTTCAGGCGCAGGCTCGCTTTGCCCTTCAGAAGCCTCGTGCGAAGGAGGAGTGGGTTGTAAATCCTGAGTATCCCCGAAGGACTCTTGGGGGCTTACAGGTAAAGAGTTCTCGTCAGAAATTGGATTTTGCTTGTCCGCCTGAATGTTTTCACTTTCGGCGGGGGTTGTATTTTCGTCAGACATAGTTTTTATAATTTTCCTTCTTTGATAAGTTCAATCGATGATTTTCCGGTATGCACTTTTAAGACAACCTGGTCGGGGTTCTCAATAGCGTCTTTAATTCTCAAAACTTGTTTCGGTGAAGTATTTTTTGGAATTTTTTCAATTTCGAAATACTCAATTTTATCCGCTTCATCGTTCGGAGTAATTTGCCCATCAATAATTTTACATATAAAAGAAAAAACTATTTCATTTTTATCGGGCTTACTATAAATACCTTGCAGTTTAACAACCTCAGCATTAAATCCTGTCTCCTCTTTAATTTCTCTTATTACTCCCTCCCACGGAGTTTCGCCAATTTCCAAACCGCCACCCGGTAAATTCCATAGATCATAATCTGTTCTATGGGCAAGTAAAATTCGCCCTCGTTCATCAAATATTATTCCAAACACTCCGATTGTAAATTGTGGTCTCATAGATATTTATTCTTCAAAAATTTTGTCACCTGGGGCGAAATCAACTTGATATTCTGGAATGCCTAGCGCGATGCCAAATTCTTTTGCATCTTTGTAAAGGGTAGGATTTTTTAAATCTACCTTAAAAACTTTCCCCCGATAAATTATATAATGATAACTTTCATTCTTGAAATCAGCATACCAAGCATGCTCTTTGTCTAAATCTTCACTCAACTGCTCGGCAACTTTATCCGCATCTTCTTCCGCAACTTCCACAGCATGCATAGTCCACTGCTTAACCCATGGAGTTCTATGCTTCTCCGTCGTCGGGCTCACCTTGGTTTTGATAATTTTCACCCCACCCAAAACCGCCTTATCCCCCAAACTTTCTTCAATTATTACACCTTGGTAGGTCATGGTTATTTTTTAGATGGAAAATATTTCTTTAAAAGCTTGATTCTTTTTTCAGCACTAGGCATATCTAATATTATTTCTTTTTTCTTAATAGATCGCAAATAGTTAGACATAGAAAATACATTTAATTTTTTGAATCCTTTTATGGACATATTAACCTTAAAAAATGGACTTAAATTTTTACCATCTTTTGAAAGAACAAACCAATAAATAATTAGAGGTTCAAGAGATGCCTTATTAGGAAAATCGATTGGCTTTTTCATTGGGAAGAAAACCTTACTTTCCCCATTTCTGTCTTTATGTTCTAATCGTTTGATTCTGTCTTTTAAATTCAGTAAACCAACAGTTGGAATAGTTTTTGGGTTTATGCCCACTCTCCTAGCACCAATAGCATAAGCTGACCAGTTTTTTATTTCTGTTTGGAAAGCTGTAAATTTATTTTTTGATTGCTCAATATAAATCCAGCGATCTAATCTTGGACCTTTCATTATTCCACTAACTACTGGAAAAATACTAATGGTAACTTTTTTACCAAAGGTTTCCTCGTAATAACGTTTGAATAAGGCCGCACCTAAATCTTCGCCAACCACACTAATTACTGAGCTGATGTCATGTCTTATATCATCCTTTTTATTATCAAAAAAATCTATTAATTCTTTAACATTTAATTTCATAAAATTACTTACCCAGCACCTAAGGCGCTGGGTTCAGAGCTTTTCTTACTATACCATTTCAAATTTACTCGCAAATCCTAGTTCTGTTTTTTCAATAATATTTAATATAAAGTCAATCATATGTATAACACCTGAAAATTCTGGTTCTTTTATTTTTCCATATTTCTTAATCCAATTAAATTCTTTTTTTACATTATGAATAAGAGCAAAATCCATAGGTGTCTTAATCTCTTCACCCTTATTAGTAACATGAGTTTTTTCATAATCAACATGAATAAATCTATTTCTAGATTTACAAAGTTCTCTAATGTTATTTTTTACTTGATCCGTAATATCTCTTTCTTTTGTATTTGGATTAATTTTTTTTTCCTCTCTAACCAAAAGACCAAAGTATATGTTTAGAAAAAGAGTAATTGCTTCTGTAATATCTACAGATAGTAATTTTTGTTTATGGTATATTTTTAAAGATATTTCATCTTCAAAAGAATTCCATCGAATACCATGCCTAATGTGTAAACTATTAGATTCTAAAAGTAAAATTCTTTTGTCTATGAAATCATTGCTTACCATATTATTTTTCCCTTATAACTTCTTGAACAATCCCCTGCACCTCATCACCTTCTTCTGGAATTATTGGCTGGTGCTCAGTATTTGAGCTTTTGGGTAATAAAATTCTACGACCATCTTTTTTATCATAATACTTTATTGTTACATTTTCTCCGCCCAACAATACAGCCACCCTATCGCCTGTTTCCCCCTTTTCTGCAGAACGACACAAGACAAGATCGCCATCATTAATCCCCGCTTGATCCATAGAATCGCCAGTTGCACGCAATATAAAGTATTTTGATCCTGGTCTTATCTTGCTTTTCTCAACCATAATAATCTCTTCAGTATTATCTTCATGCATTAACGGAAGTCCGCATGGAGCGGAACCAACCAAGGGAATAGCAATCATCTCTTTTGTAAAAGGAGATATAATTTCTTTCTCATTATATAATTCTTCAAATTTTACGCCCCGATCAGTTTTTTGACCTAGTTGTTTCTTGAAATAATTTCTTAAGTTTTGATCACTAATATAAATGTATGTTCCTTTAATTCCACGGGTCAAAAGAGTTTTGTAGATATTAATTATGTATCTTTCTAGTTCGTTTGGGTCAGTAATACCGTTTCGTCCGTTTATATCGAAATATTGATCTTTATCTACTCTAAATTTATTATTGACTGGGTCGTAAGAAAATTCTGGTCCGATAATCACTCCGACATAATTTAAGTCGTATCCCTGAACAGTATGTATACAACCAACTTCATTTATTGCATTTGGTGAATTAACCCAGTCTTGTGCCGTAGAATTCCATACGAGTTTCAGACCATCAATCTCGATATCGTGCTTTTGATTAGATTTACTTCCCTTTTTTGTATGCCAAGGCCAAGCATAACCAGCGACAACACGAGCAAGTTTATGCTGTTTATCTTTTTCCTTGATTTTACTAACCATTTCTTCGGCATCATCAAAAATTTTCAAATCATAGTTTGGAAAAGTCGTATTCTCTGTAGTTTTTAAATCAAAAATGTCTTCAATGAATTTAATATATTCCTCACCCGCTTCAACCCGCATCTGAGAACTTAATTCATATTTCTTGGCGTTTAATTTTTTAAAATCTCCCGATCTTACGTCGGCTGGTTTTATACTTTGATTCTGATCATAGAAAAAAATCTGGTGCTTGGAAGACTTCATAACCCAATCGAGCTGTGTCCCGTCATTGTCTAGCCCGAGCCTACGATTCACATTATCAAACGCACCATAGCCCATAATTCCTTTTCTCCTCTGTAATCTATGCGCTTCGTCCACAATCAATAAATCATATTGTCCCCTTATGGCATCGTTTGGACCAATTACTATACTAGTTTTTAAACCTTTGATTTTTGAAAAAACTCTCCTAATGGTCTTTCGGAGCGAAGCCATCGGTACAACAAGTCCGATATTCATATTCTTAGTTTCGTCCTGTTCTTTTAAGTATTTAACGAGATACGTGGCTAGAATTGTTTTACCTGTCCCGGGCCGACCATTTACAATGAAAGTATTTATTTTATTGTGTTTTATATCTTTAAATATCTGTTGTGCTACAGAAAATTGATCGTCCGTCAGGGATTTATACGGTGAGTATTTAAATAGGTCACTGTTTTTAAGATCCTCAAGGGAGTTTTTAACGACCCCCATCTTCCTTAACTCAGCCCAAGCTATTTCAAATTTAGTTTTATACTTAACACGATCATAGTAGTTGTGGTTTTTTAGTCCACCATTTCCATTTTGCAATACATACTTACCATCAGCAGAAATATATTGAATCAACCAAGATTCTATGTCAAAAGTAGCAGAAATATTAAACTCCTCGTCTGTAATAATGTGAATCTGATTTAATTTTCTCCTATCCGGATTTTCGTAATGCTGTTTACTTCGATAATATGCATTAATTGTCTGACCAATATAAACCTCTTTAGCATTCTCTAAAACATAAACAACCGGCCAATTTCTCCCAAAATGGAAGTTTTTTATTTCGTCAAAATTTTCTCTAGCGTATTTGAAGGTTACAATATTAGACATATCATAATTCCGTATACTTGGTATTTTTCCCTTTTGCTTTTTCAACAGAGTACTTCGCTTCATTCTTTATCATCTTCTTTTCAAATACATCCACGATATCGATATCTAGATCATGCGACATGAGCAAAACCCAGTAGAGTACGTCAGCCAATTCTTCACCAATTTCTGTTCTATGAGTTTTGACATATTCCTCAATCTCTTCCTTGCTTTTCCACTGAAAATGCTCGAGAACCTCAGAAGCTTCTAGGGACAACGAAATAGCGCAATCTTTCGGGTTGTGGAACTGCTTCCAGTCTCGTGCATCACGGAAAGCTAAAATTCTTTTTGTTAAATCTTCTATATTTGCCATAAATTTATTTCAAAAGTTCATCCACCGAGACCCCTAATGCTTTCGCCAATTTCGTAATCGATTTTTTCGGGAAGTTTCTTCTTGTCCGCCTGCTTGGATTCCCTGCCCGCAATGCCTCCAGCATAGCTGATGCAGGCGGGGAACCTAGGACCCCAGAATCCCCCACGGGTTCGTAAACCCATTGTATCACTTTTCACCCCGAAATCACCTGGCCAGACTGGGGCAAGGTATTCTGCCTGGGCTCATACTTGCACTCGGGCATCGCATCTATTTTATATCTACTAAATAACTACCCAAAAAAGTTTCAGTGGCACGAACAGTATCTTCTTTTAATTTTGCGTTACTTGCGGCAACCCATGTCGCGAAATTGTACAATTCCTGGTTATCAACTTTTAACCATTTCTTGTTTTGAAAAAGAAAAATAAACAATGTTGTCATTGCTAGTCTTTTATTGCCATTTTGAAAGGGGTGATTTTTAACCATAAAATAAAAGAGTATCGATGCTTTTTTTACTAGTCCAGGATATAACTGTCTTCCTCCAAATGTCTGAAATGGTGCCTCAATACATCTCTCCAGGGCATTCGTATAACGAGTACTGAAATCTGGAATTGGTTCGTTCCAACTCATGGTCTCTTTTGCCAGACGATGGGCCACATATTCTACGTCTATAATTGTAAGTTGTTTGAGTTTCATAACTATTCCCTACCGAGAAGTTTTAAAGCTTCTCCATACTCTTTTACAACTTTTTCTACAGCTCTTTTTATACCTTCTTTTTTCTCCTCTGTCAGTACCCCAGAACCAGAACCAGAAACTATTTCATCAACATGTTCCATGGAAATAGCATAAGAACGTCCAATTTTTTCAGCAGGAATTTGCCCTTTCTTTATTTTATTAAATACCGCAATACGGCTAATACCTAGTATTTTTGCAAATTCAGCTATTGATATGTATATCGCTTTTTTACCTTTATTTTCCATAATAATTCTATGTTAATGTAATACATTTTACATGTTAACAATTGTTAACTTTTAAGTCAAGTAGAGTTAACAACCTGCTTTTTATTAAACTTGTGGTCACAAGTATTTTTCTACT
>CAYITR010000026.1:0-9881 GCA_964366465.1 uncultured Candidatus Saccharibacteria bacterium
CCGAAATATTCAACTACAAAAGTTGTATTTCTGCCTTCGAAGTTGCCGTCTATGGCACTGATGCCTATCTCGGTAAAGTTTTCACTCAAGACATTGGCTCGGTGGGTGGGGGAGTCGAGCCAGGCGTTTTCCACATCTTCGGATTCAGTGAAATCAAGCGCCAAGTTTTCTCCCGCATAAATAAAATTGTATTTTACTTTCTGAAGCCAAAACCAAGGCGAGACGCCCGTGGGGCTCTCGTGCGCGAAGTAGCCATTTTTAATCATATCCTCGGCTTTCAGGCGCGCGGCGTCTTCAAGGGTTGCACTCCACGCTAGCTTGGCAAAACCGCTTTCTCCGCGATCTTGGTTGGTCATGTCCGCCAGCACAGCAGGGTAAATTGCGCCAGTTAAATTTAGTCCTCGGATGATGGCGAAATTATTTTGATTTACTAAAAATAGCATGACTACCAGCATAGACAAAATAGCTATGAACTCCGTTCGGAGTAAGTGAGGGATGTTTCCATTCCGCTGGTGGGGTATTACTGAGTGAATTATTTTTTCCAAAATTCGCATTGTATTTATATATTATATACTATTTTAAGCCAAAAGTCAATAGAATTGCTTGTTTTGCTTTTAAATTTATCCTCATGTTATGATGATAACACAAATGCTAAACAATCTCACCGAAGAAGAAAAGAGAGTAATCCTAAACAAGGGCACCGAGGCGCCGTTCACCGGAGAATATGAGAAAAATACCGCAAATGGTATGTATGTTTGCAAACAATGCGATGCACCACTTTATACTTCAGAGCAAAAATTTGAATCCACTTGCGGGTGGCCTGCTTTTGACGATGAGGTTCAGGGCGCGATAAATAAAACTCTGGATGCTGATGGTCTACGCACGGAAATAACTTGCGTGAAATGTGGTGGGCATCTGGGGCATTTATTCAAAGGAGAACATTTGACCCCGAAAAATATCCGGCATTGTGTGAATTCAATTTCAATGAAATTTATTCCTAAAGAATAATTACTTTGATGATTAAAAAAGCAGTATTAGCGGGTGGGTGTTTCTGGGGACTGGAGGGTTTGATTAGGAAACAATCAGGAGTGGTCAATACCACAGTGGGCTACACTGGCGGTCCGCCAGCTGGCGGATGTAAACCCACATATCACAACCATGAAGGGCATGCCGAAGCAGTGGAGATAGAATACGACGATACGAAAACTTCTTATAAAAAGTTGCTGGATTTCTTTTTTCAAATACATAATCCAACCACATTAAACCAGCAGGGCAACGACATGGGCACATCGTATCGTTCAGCAATATTCTATGGAAGCGAAGAAGAGAAGCAAGAAGCTGAAGATTTTATTAAAATTGTGAATGATTCCAAGAAGTGGAAAGATCCAGTAGTAACGACACTTGAGCCACTAGGCGAGTTTTATAAAGCGGAGGAGTATCATCAGGATTACTTGGAGAAAAATCCGGCTGGATACACCTGCCACGCCATATATTTCGACAGTTATATTAAGTAACTTTTTATGGTATAATTAAGCTATATGAAAATAAATCTACAAGCGAAAAATATGGAGATAACGCCAGCGATACGAGACTACGTGATAAAGCGGGTCACGAATTTAGAGAAGTTGCTGACCACAATGGAGGCAGGCAAGGGGGAGGCGGTGGTGAGCTTCGATATTTCCAAAAATACCAACCATCACAAGGCCGGTAATGTTTTTCATGCGGACTGTTTGATAACCATACAAGGCAAAGAATTTTACGGTGGCACGGATCAGGAAGATTTATATGTAGCCATCGATACAGTCAAAGAAAATCTTTTTCGAGAAATAAATAAAAACAAAGACCGTCGGCAAACCCTCTTCAAACGTGGTGCGGCGAGCGTCAAAAAAATGCTCAAAGGCCTCTCCAAAAGGAATCCTTTCACTTCGAAATACTGACCTCTCCCCAACCCCTCTCCTTGTCAAGGAGAGGGGCGAAGGGGTGAGGTGAATTAAGCTATGCAGAGTGAAAATAGAATTTGTCAAAACTGTAAAAATGACTTCACCATCGAGCCGGATGATTTCGGGTTTTATGAACAAATTAAAGTGCCACCACCGACGCTTTGCTGGAGGTGTCGGTACCAGCGGAGAATCTCTGGCAGAAATGAGTGGGTTCTGTATCCACGAGAATGTTCTTTGTGTGGCATGAAGATGGTTTCCATATATAACCCAGATTACACGGGTGTGGTTTATTGTTTAAAATGTTTCTGGGGAGACAGCTGGGATAGGTTTGGGACGGGACAGGATTTTGATTTCTCCCGACCATTTTTTGATCAATTTAAAGAATTGCGAGACAAAACTCCAAAATCCACAGTGGCTCATTTCCGCTGTGTAAATAGTGATTACACGAATCAGTCACAGGATTTGAAAAACTGTTACCTCACCTTTTCTTCAGACGCTAGCGAAGACTGCATGTACGGGAATTGGTATTTTAGTTGTAGGCAGTCTTTGGATTGCAGTATAGTGTATCGTTCCGAACTCATTTACGAATGCATAGACACCTCTAGATCTTTTAACTCTACGCATCTGATTGATTGTAAAAATTGCATAGACAGTCATTTTCTAAAAGACTGTCAAAATTGCGCCAATTGCTTTGGTTGTTTTGGACTCCGGGGAAAGTCTTTTTGTTTTTTCAACGAACAACTCACTAAAGAAGAGTATCAAGAAAA
Source organism: uncultured Candidatus Saccharibacteria bacterium (assembly GCA_964366465.1). Taxonomy (GTDB): domain Bacteria; phylum Patescibacteriota; class Minisyncoccia; order Phycocordibacterales; family UBA9973; genus UBA9973. Next base: position 2,708 of record CAYITR010000026.1, read on the forward strand.
GCTGGCGAATTTTGAGTGGACTTTTAAAAATATAGAGCAAGCGAAACAAAAGCTTCAAGCTTTAGTATTGAATTCTCCGCAAAAATTTTACCAAGGGCGCAATATAGTAAGTTCCACAGGGAATTATATATATAATCTTAAAAATACAAAATTCGCATTTAACACACACAAATCTGATGACGTTAGCTATAGTCAGGATGTGTCTGATATGAAGGGCGGAAGAGATGTTACAGAAACAGCTTACAATGAGCTTGATTACGAGTCAGAAGGGATAGGGTATACCGCGAATAGTATCGCGATGTCTCGCTCCTGGAATATACTTCGTTGCTCGTATTCTCTGAATTGTTTTGCTTGCGAGGATTGTTTTGGGTGTGTTTCTTTAAATAAGAATAAATACTGTATTTTTAACAAGCAGTACTCAAGAGAGGAGTACTTAGCCCTAAAGGAGAAGATTATAGACCACATGAGAAAGACTGGCGAATGGGGTAATTTTTTTCCAACTGAACTATCTATGTTTTCGTACAATGAAACTGTTGCCCAAGAATATTTTCCTATGAAAAAAGAAGAAGTTTTGGCGAGAGGATGGAATTGGTACGAAAGAAAAGACAGGGATTATAAGATTACTCTCCAGCCCTTCGACATACCAGAGAAAATTACGGATACTAAGGATTCGATTTTACAGGAAGTCATCGGTTGTTTATCCAATGCATCTGAGGTGGATAAAATGAAATATTCAAATTGTACTACGGCATTTCGTATCACTTCTGAGGAACTTAAATTCTACCGGAGAATGAATTTACCTATTCCGCGTAAATGTTTCATGTGTCGTTTTCAGGATAGGATGCGTTTAAGGAATCCAAGGAATCTCTGGCACAGGCAGTGTATCTGTGATAAAAAACACCCCAATCACGAAGGCAAATGCGAAGTAGAATTCGAAACCTCTTACGCTCCCGATCGACCGGAGATTGTGTATTGCGAGAGTTGTTACAAGCAAGAAGTTTATTAAGTCTATCTGACTTTTCCGCATATGCTAGAATTTCAGATAACTATGGCTTATATCCAATTTCTTTTCCGCCTTCGGGGATGATTTTTTTTATTACGAATTCATTGTCTTTTAATTCAGCATCAGTGATGATAAATCTTTTGCTGTTCTTAAAGAAAAAAGTGCGGGGCCAAGTAGCATAGGCGCGGAATTTGTTGTAATTTTCTTTTGCGTCATCATTTAAATCTATCAGCCCGTCTTCTTTCTTAATCTTTTTGCAAAAGGTGGCTTGCGAGTCATCTTGTTTAACTGGCTGGATTTTGCCTTCGGCAAAATCCAGCAGAGTTTTTATCAAAAGTTCACCACCCAAATCCGCCAGAGTTTTTTCCAAATCTTGAATCATCTCAAAACCCGTCAAATTTATTTTCTCTTGCGCCAGGATTGGCCCGTGATCCATTTCCTCATCTATTTTTATGATTGTTACGCCAGTTTCTGTATCACCGTTTAAAATAGCCGATACCATTGGCGACGGTCCGCGATATTTTGGAAGGAGGGAAGGATGAATGTTTATCGTCCCGTATTTCGGCATATCTAGGATTTTTTTCGGAATTATTTTGCCATACGAAACTACGATGAATAAATCAAATACTCCTTGTAGGTCAGCCATGTCTTGGATAAACGGAACTTTGTTTTTCTCCGCCCATATTTTGGTGGGAGGAGGGGTAAGTTGCATGTTTCTTCCTGCGGGTTTGTCGGGGTTGCAGACGATAAGCGTAGGCACAAAGCCATTTTTATATAATTTCTCTAAGGTGGGAACAGCAAGCGGTTCCCCACCAAAGAATGCAAATTTTAGATTTTTAGTATCCACTTTATAACTTTAAACTTTTTACTTTATAAACTATTTTGCGGGTTCTTCTGCCTTGATGTCCTTAGCGTGGTCGATGAAGAGGATGCCGTTTAAGTGGTCTGTCTCGTGTTGGAATATCTGCGCCAAGAGTCCTGACGCTCCGCGTTCAAACTTCTTTCCGTTCTCGTCGTAGGCGGTGACGGTGGCCTTCTTTGACCTGTTGGTTTTGCCATAAAGCGGGCGGACAGACAGGCACCCCTCGGGCATCCATTCTTTGTCGCGCGATAGCTTGGATATTTTAGGATTAATAAAAACCAAGGTAGTGCCCTCTTTTATTTTATTTACCTCAGAGGCATCTTGTCCTAGAAATCCAGGGTCGAATATCTTTTTCGCGACGACGAAAATTCGGAGAGAGTAACCGATCTGAGGCGCGGCGAGTGCTACGCCGTCATCCTGGCTCCTAAGCGCGCTACGCATTTCCTGCAGAATTTTTTTTATTTTCGGAGTCGTAATTTTAGCAATTGGCACTTCTTTGGCAATTTGCCTTAAAACCTTCTCCTCTTTTTGTAGAATCTTTTTCATTCTCTCTATTTTAATTCTTTCAAATATTCCAAAAGCTTTTTTAGCTTCACGGTATCTTGGGAGCGAGTACTCATGTCACGCACTATCACACTATCCTCGAGCGCTTCTTTGACCCCGAAAATTATCGCGTAGGGGATACCGAGTTTCTCTGCAATCGCGAGCTGGGAGCCCAGAGAGTCTTTAGAGAGGGATTGGGCGATGGGTACATGCGCTTTGCGTAATATTTCAATAATATTTAAGCTCTTTAGTTTCGCTTCAGCGCCTAGCTGGATGAAATATATTTTTGGTTTTTTAATAATGCGAGGAGATAATTTCTTGTACCATGATGAACCCACAATTCTGTCCACGCCGAGAGATATGCCGACAGCTGGGACATCTTTCTTTCCACCGATTTGGCGAGCGAGGTAGTCATATCTGCCACCAGAAGCTATCTGGCTTGGCAATTCTTCTTCACTATTCTTGGTGTAGATTTCAAAAACAGTGCGGGTGTAATACGATAATCCTCGCACCAGATTTTTATTTAAGTTGTAGGGGATGCCCATTTCTTCTAAATATTCCAAAACTTCTTTGAAATGTTTTTTGCAAGATGGACAAAGGAAAGAAACCGAATCCGGCGCGCCCTCATTTATCTCTTTGGTCTTTTCTTCCTTGGAGTCTAATATGCGCAGAGGATTTTTCTTTAAACGCTCACGGTCGATGGCTGGGAGCTGGTTGAGGTGCTTCTTGTAATAGTTGACAAGTTCGCGGACGTATCCACCGCGACACTCTTTGTCGCCGATAGAGTTGATGTCTATGGAGATGTTTTGCGCGCCAGCTTCTTCAAGAATAGTCATTCCGGTTTTGATTACAAGCGCGTCCATAATACTCTTGTCGTTCCCTAGAGCGACCATATCAAATTGAGAAAACTGACGATAGCGTCCAGCCTGAGGTCGGTCGTGTCTAAAAACCGGACCAGAGTGATAGAACATGACCGGCTGAGGCATTGTCTGCATGCCGTGTTCGATGTAAGCTCGCATCAGAGAAGCAGTGTGTTCCGGCCGAAGAGCCAAGTGGTCTCCGCCCTTAGTTTTAAGAGTGTACATTTCTTTGTCCACTATATCTGTGCCTTCACCGATGCTCGTGGTGAATATTTCTTCGTGTTCCATGATCGGGGTCTCTATCGGCTTGAATCCATAATACACAGCCACTTCTTGCGCCTTTTCGAAGAATCCTTGAAAGTTGTAATATTCATCATTCATTATGTCGCGCATACCCTTCGGAGAAGATATTTCTTCACCTCGTTTTCTATTTTCTTTTGAAGTTGCGTTGTTTTTTGTTTTTTTCATTTTTTTTTAATTTATTTACTAATCGGAGCTGGTCGTATCTATTTGTTCATATTGTCCTGGATGGATGCCAATGTGCCGAAGTGGTAAAAGTCGCAAGAGCACTCTGCCGGTGAGGAATTCTCTTTTGAGTGGACCCCAAGACCTCGAATCTGAGCTCGCAGGCCTGTTGTCACCCATGACATAATATTCATCTTGTTTTAATTTTAAATGCACATCGTTATTCGCTGTGTTTTGTATAAAAGATTGATCCAACAAGAGTCCATCTTTGTATTCTTCGTTGGTGATGGTTATTTCACTACCCCTGATATCTATCGTTTCGTTCGGCAGAGCGATGATTCTCTTTATAAAAAACTTCTCCGGATCGTTTGGGTATTGAAATACTAAAACGTCGTTTCTCTCCGGATCATTCAGGCGATAGGATACTTTGTCGATAATTAAATAATCTCCGTCTTCGAATGTTGGTACCATTGATGAACCCGACACCACAAACGGCTCGGCGATGAAGAGCCGAATAGGTATGACTATAGCTAGGGCAATAATAGCAAAACGCGCCAAATCTCCCCAAGATTCACCTCGTGCCACCACTTCTTCTTTGTTCTCATTTTCCATTCAAGTAATATAGCATATAAAAATATTGACAGCATGGTGAAAGTTGTTTTGTAATGTGATCCCGTTAGAGATCGTAATAGTTAATTATTTTAAATAGTGGTAAATTATAGCTATGGTTGATTTAATTACTGATATAAAGAATAGATACGGAAATCTAAAGATTTCCTATCTCTAACGGGATGAAACTTGTTGTTGGTTTAGGAAATCCAGGGGAAGAATATGAAGGCACTCGGCACAATACCGGGCGGATTGTCGTCGGCATGGTTGAGAAAAATTTGTCGGACCAAAAGATAAAATTTATAACTCCAGACACTTTTATGAATAAGTCCGGGAAAGCTGTCGCGCCCTTGGTAAAAACTAAAAAAGATTTAGAAAATTTAGTAGTTATATATGACGATGTGGATTTACCTATCGGGAAAATTAAAATTTCCTACAACCGTTCTTCTGGCGGGCACAATGGCCTAGAGTCGGTTATTAAGTCCTTAAAAAGTCAAGAATTTTTACGCATCCGAATCGGTATTTCTCCAGCAACCCCAAAGGGTGTAGTCAAGAAACCAAAAGGAGAGAAGGCTATGCTTAATTTCCTGCTTGGAGAGTTTAAAAAACCAGAATTCGAAATCCTGAAAAAATTAAGTAAGAAAATATCCGAAGCAGTCGAAGTTATTTTCACCGAAGGTCGAGACAAAGCAATGAGCCTATTTAATTAAAAATAAATAATATGCCAATAGATAAACTACCCAAATCACCAGGTGTTCCAACTCCAGACGCATTTAAGTCTACACAGGACTCTATTCAATCCGCTATCGATCAGATGGATCCGAATGACGCCCGAAGGCCCACATTATTAGCTTTACAAGTCGCTTTCGCTGATCATCGTTTTGAGCCAGAAGTTGTGGTGACAATACTTAAGTCTATAAAAAAAGATGCTTCGGGTGAGACCAGTTAAGTTTTATTAATAACTAATAATTATCTTTATGCCAGAAAGATTAACAAGCACATTACCAAAATCAAGTACAGAATTAAAAGCGGAAGAGTTAAGAAAAAAGATTCGTGAAATTGCAGGGCCCGGTACTGTTGGAGAAGATAAGCTAGAAGTTATTGCTGGATTGGAAAAACAAGTCTCTAGATTAATAAAAATAAACACACTGCTCATAGAAGCCAAGGCTTTTCTTTCGGAAATTCGGTTACAGAAAGGTTTACATGATGGAGCCAAAGAATTAAGTGACAGAATATCTAGTTTAGAAGAAAAATTAACAGATAAGGAGGAGGAAGAGCTTCGAGATACAATGAAAAGAATCAACGGGGTTTCTTCCGAGTAACACTTGTCAGAGGTTCACCTTGCTAAATCTCTTTCAAGGCTTCTATTATGATGCTTTTTTCGCCGTTTTTGTTGGAGACTTTGCCGGAGAGGGCAATGCATTTTTCGGGTACGAGCACATCAACGAATTCTTTGAAGATAGAAGGGAAGCATACTGCCTCGATGGAGTCGGTCAAGTCGGCGATGCGCAGGAAGGCCATTCGTTCATTGTTTTTAGTGATTATCGGTCGCGAGGTTTCGATGATGCCAGCGATGGTGACCGAGAGTCCGTTACCCACTTCTTCCTTTATTTTTTTTATATTCATATTGCGACTTTCAAGTTTGTCGCGCAGGCGGTCGAGCGGGTGGCCGGAGATATAAAGCCCGAGCAACTCTTTCTCCCAGAGTAATTTCTCTGCCTGGGTGGACTTCGGCTTGTCGGCTAGTTTGAACTCTGTGGTTTTGGATTCTTTTATTCCACCAAAAAGGGAAACTTGATTTTTATTCTGCTGGCTTCGTTCGTGGTGATAGGTGAGCATGTCTTCTAGGTTGCCGAGCAACACTCCGCGTTCTTCCATTTCGTCGAAACAGCCGGACTTGATTAGCGCTTCCATGGACTTCTTATTTAAATTTTTGTGCTTGATTCTGTTTAAGAAATCGGTGATTGACTGGAATCTGCTGTTTTGCTTTCGTTCTGAAATTATCGCGTCAGCTATGTCTGTGCCTAGATTTTTTATTGTGTAGAATCCGAATCTGATTCGTTTGCTTTTATTTTCTTTGCTGATTTGGGTGTTTAAATCATCAGGAAGGCATGTGAATCCTCCGTAGCTTTCATTAATGTTTGGAGGGAGCACCGGAATCTTCATTTTCTTGCACTCTTTAATTATTTCTGAAATTTTATCTATGTCGCCGGACTCTGCGGTAAGGATGGCGTTCATGTATTCCACTGGGTAATGCGCTTTCATATAGGCGGTTTGATACGCCACTTTTCCATAAGAAGCGGCGTGCGCTTTGTTGAAGCCGTAGGCTTGGAAAGGTTCGAAAAGTTTCCAGAGTTTTTCAGCAAACTCTAAAGTTTGTCCGTTTTTTATTATACCTTCCGTGAGTTTTTCTCGCTGGGCGGCCATTTCTTTTGGAATTTTTTTACCCACAGCCTTGCGGAATTTATCCGCTTCTTCCCAGTTATAGCCGGCGAGCTCTATAGCGGAGAAAAGTAAATCGTCTTGATAGACAATGAGCCCATAAGATTCGCCCAAGAATTTCTTCATCCTTGGATCCAGATATCTAACTAGACTCGGGTTGTGTTTGCGTTTTATGTATTCCGGGATAGACTCCATCGGGCCCGGGCGATACAGAGCAACCATGGCGTTGATGTCGTGAATAGAGGAGGGTTTGAGTTCTTTCAGGTATCTGGTCATACCCGCGCCATTTAATTGGAAAAGTCCTTCGGTCTCACCTTTAGCCAGAAGTTCAAAAGTTTTAGATCGGAAGAGCGTCGTGTAGGGAAAGAGTGTAGATATCGGTGGTCGCCG
>CAYITR010000027.1:0-9596 GCA_964366465.1 uncultured Candidatus Saccharibacteria bacterium
GGTAAAGGGTATCCTTGTTACTACCGCGAATTCACCTTTAGCTACAGGAGTTTTCATGACGGCCACGCAAGTGCGCCAGATGTCTGGTCAAGATGATTATAATCAGATAGCTATACTTTTGCACCCTGATGCTGATGCGCGAGCGTTTCGGGACCTTTTAAAAAAAAGTGGGATCGGTAGCGTGGCGATGGTGCAGACTTTCGAAGAAGCTATCCCGAACGGTGTGGCTGAAGTCCGCAACACTTTCGAACAAATGGGTAATGCGATAAGTTCTCTCGGACTTTTAGTTGCTTCCGTTACTATATTTATCGTCATCTTTATTAATGCAGTGACTCGGCGCAAATACATAGGCATATTAAAAGGTATCGGCATTGCCGATGAAGCTATCGAGGTTGCCTATATGTTCCAATCATTTTTCTACGCGATGCTTGGCTCTGCTGTGGGGCTTTTTATTCTATACGGTTTTATCGTGCCCTATGTTTCGGCGCACCCGATCGTGCTCCCTATCAGTAATGCCATAATCGTGGCGCCACTACCGGGCACTATGATTCGCATCGCGCTCCTTGCCTTCACTACGGTTATCGCGGGCTACATACCGGCGCGGATGATTGTGCGCAAGAATACTTTGGATTCTATTTTAGGCAGATAAATATATGACGAAAGATAAAATTATAAAAATTAAAAATTTAAAGAAATCATATTTCAACAAAAGTCTTGAAGCTCCTGTTTTGCGGGGGATAGATTTAGAAGTTGAGCGTGGAGAGTTCCTCGGCATTATGGGTAAATCCGGCGCTGGGAAGTCTACATTAATGTATCAGATTGGCTTGCTTGACCACCCGACTTCTGGAGAAATTGTTCTAGACGGGGTGAGTACTGAAGCTTTGTCTATGAAAGAACGCACGAAGATGCGACTGTTTGAGCTTGGTTATGTTTTCCAAGATTACGCGCTGATACCAGAGCTCACTGCTGGGGAGAATGTAATAATTCCGCTACTGATGCAGGGCAAAAGTACAAGTGAAGCCAGAAAAATTACTGAAAATATTCTAGAGAGAATCGGGCTTTCTTCGCGGATAGAAAACCTGCCGAGCCAACTCTCCGGCGGGGAACAGCAGAGGGTCTCCATCGCCCGAGCGATGGCGCACGAACCCAAGATACTTTTTGCCGACGAGCCGACCGCCAACCTCGACACTGCGTCCGGCTCGTCGGTCATCGAGCTTTTTAACGATTTAAATAAAAAAGGGCAGACTATCGTGATGGTAACCCACGAAGAAGAATACGCTCGCTACTGCAACCGCATCGTTTACCTTGAAGACGGCAAGATTGTCAAAGAGATTATTCAGAAGCAATGATTTTAGACTTTTGGGGTTTGTTTTGATATACTTTTAGCAATTTATGGCAGAAAAGTATTATTTTACTGTTGGACTTGAGATACATGCGGAATTGGCTACCAAGACCAAGATGTTTTGTGGTTGCAAGAACGATCCTGATGAAGAAAAGCCGAACACGAATATTTGCCCAGTGTGCATGGCGCATCCGGGCGCGCTTCCAGTAATCAATAAGAAAGCTATCGAGAATGTCATCAAAGTTGGGCTGGCGCTCAATGGTAACATTGCCGACTTCTCAGAATTTGATAGAAAAAATTATTTTTACCCAGACATCCCGAAGGGTTACCAGATTTCACAATACAAATATCCAATAGTCTCTGGCGGGCGCCTGGCTGGGATGGATGTGACCCGGGTGCATTTAGAAGAAGATACGGCGAATAATAAACACTACTTAGGTGTCGGACACCTAAATAATGAGGTGTCCGACACCTCAGGATATTCGCTGATAGATTTCAACCGCGCTGGAGTGCCACTGATGGAGCTAGTAACAGAAGCGCATACTTATGATAGCGCAGAGGAGACGGCCAAAGCGGCTACAAAATTTGCCAAAGAATTTCAATTAATTCTCTGGTATTTGAAAGTGTCGGAGGCGAATATGGAGAAAGGCGAGATGCGAGTGGAAGCGAACATTTCTGTTTCGAAAGACAAGGACAAACTCGGTACAAAAGTAGAAGTGAAAAACCTGAACTCTTTCCGGAGCGTGGAGCGGGCTATTAAATATGAGACGGAAAGGATGATTGCGCTTTGGGAGGAAAGCAAAGAGGGCGAAATAGTGCAAGAAACTCGCGGGTGGGACGAGGGCAAGCAGACAACTTTCTCGCAGAGAAAAAAGGAAAGTAGTGCCGACTACAGGTATTTCCCCGATCCGGATTTGCCAAAATTAAAATTACATGAGGCCTTCGACCTAGTGAAAATGAAAGCCGAATTGCCGGAGTTACCAGAAGCCAAACGTGCGAGATACAAAAAAGATTTCGGAATCAAAGACGAGGATGTGGAAAGTTATATAAATGATATGACTCTGGGTTCTTGGTTTGAGGATATTGCGAGAATTCTTAATAATAAAGAAAAAATAAAAATTGCTTCCAATTATATTACAACAGATTTTCTTGGTCTTAAAAAAAATAACTCGGAAATTATAATGCCGAGTGCTAAAAATATGGCTGAACTGTCATCAATGATTATGGAAGCCCTAATAAGTTCACGCGTAGCAAAAGATATTCTGGTAAAAATTGTAAAAAGTGACGAATCACCAATGAAAATTGCCATAGAAAAAGATTTATTACAAAAAAATGACGAAGGGGCGCTGAAAGAAATTGTGCAAAAAATAATTTCTGAAAATCCGGAAGTTGTAGCTTCTTACAAATCTGGCAAAGAAAACGCCATCATGTCGCTCGTCGGCAAAGTTATCAAAGCAAGCTCCGGTAGCGCCAACCCCCAAGTGGTTATTAAATTATTAAAAGAAATTTTAAAATGAATCAAGATATTTTAAGCCAAACAGCGAAGCGTTTAGTGAAAGAACCAAAAGGAATTCTAGCCATAGATGAGAGCATGCCTACTTGCAACAAGCGTTTTGAGGCTCTGGGTGTGCCCGCAACATTAGAAAAGCGACAATCGTATCGTGAACTTCTGGTCACTACGCCTGCGATCGAAAACTATATTTCTGGTTACATTCTTTTTGATGAGACGATAAGGCAATCAACACTAAGCGGAAAAAGTTTTGTTTCGGTTTTGAATAAAAAGGGTATAGACGCTGGAATCAAAGTTGATGCTGGGACAGTAGATATCCCCGAACACCCTGGTGAAAAAATCACGAAAGGTTTAGATGGCCTGGGGGAAAGATTAAAAGAATATAGGGGTCTGGGTGCAACTTTCGCTAAGTGGCGGGCTATTTATACGATAAGTGAGAATACTCCGAGTGAAGATTGCATGAAAGAAAATGCAAAATCATTTGCAGAGTATGCGAGACTGTGCCAAGCGAATGACATTGTGCCAATAGTAGAGCCGGAGGTGCTTTTCGACGGAAACCACACTATCGAACAATGTTTCGAAGTGACTGCGAAGAATCTAAAAATTGTTTTTGATGAACTGAAGACGGTTGGCGTATTTATTCCAGGAATGATTTTAAAAACTGGTATGGTTTTATCGGGGAAAGACAATCCTAATCGAGCAACTCCGGAACAAATTGCTGAGATGACTGTGCAATGCCTAAAAGAGAATGTGCTGGCAGAAATTGGGGGGATTGTTTTCCTCTCTGGCGGGCAGGGAGCGGATGAGTCTACGAAGAATTTAAATGCAATGCATAAAATGGGTCCGTTGCCGTGGCCACTCACATTTTCTTATGGCCGAGCTATTCAAAACTCTGCACTAAAAAGCTGGGCAAAGAATCCAACGGACATTACAGGCGCGCAAGCACTTCTAGTAGAGCGAGCAAAAGCCAACAGTTTGGCAAGTATTGGAAAATATGAAATCTGAAATACAAGAATTTTTTAGGGGGGAAGTGATGGATGACGAGGAGACGCTCGCGAAATATTCGCGTGATGCGAGCTTGCTCGCTGTTCGGCCGAAGGTGGTCGCGTATCCGAAAGATAAAGAAGATGTCAAAAATTTAGTGAAGTGGGTGAGTGTTAATTCGACTAGGCAAGACCTGGTGCATAAGTATGGACACCTTTCGATAACGGCGCGGTGTGCGGGCACCGACATGTCGGGCGGAGCTATCGGGGAATCGATAATTTTGGATTTCACTAGGCATATGAATAGGCTTCTCGGTGGGCCTTTGCCATTACACAATAAGTCCAACTGGGAGATAACCGTCGAGCCGGGGATGTTTTATCGGGATTTTGAAAAGATAACTTTAGGCAAAGGGCTTATCTTGCCTTGCTACACGGCTTCAAAGAGTTTGAATGCTATGGGCGGGATGTATGGCAACAATTCTGCGGGCGAGCGAACTCTAAAATACGGCAAGACCGAAGATTATATAATAGAATCGAAAGTAATTTTTGCCGACGGGAATGAATACACGGTGAAGCCACTTTCAAAAAAAGAACTTGAAGATAAAATTGCTCAAGGGGATTTTGAAGGCGACGTTTATAAAAATATTTTTAATTTAGTCAAAGAAAACGAAGAAGAGATCGAGCATTCCAAGCCAAACGTGTCTAAAAATTCCGCCGGATATTATATTTGGAATGTGATGAGAGCGAGGAAACCGGAAGCAGGAAATTCCGCCGCTTTACCCTCTCTACGGGGGCTCCGACACGGACGGAATTTTCTGCTTCCGGCTTCCTTGTTTGACCTCAACAAACTTCTCGTGGGTTCGCAGGGGACGCTGGGGATTGTGACGGAAATCACTTTTAGGGTTGTGCCGAATATAAAATATTCCAAGCTGGTGGTTATTTTTATGAAAGATTTGAGCCCTTTGGGGCGTCTGGTGGATGAAATACTTGAGCTACACCCCGAAACTCTGGAATCATATGACGACAAGACCATGAAGCTCGCGGTGCGTTTCTTCTTTGATTTTTTGAAGAACAGGGGCATCGTCGGTATGATTAAATTTATGTGGAGTTTCTTGCCGGAGGCGTTACTTATGTGGAAGAACGGTTTCCCGAAGCTTATTATCCTCGCAGAATTCGCGGGCGAGAACGAGGAGGAAACGCATCGAAAGTGCACCGAGCTTGTGGAGCGAATAAAAGATTTTAAACTAGAAACGCATATTACTGAAAATCAGGTGGAGGCGAACAAATATTGGGACATCAGGCGGGAGAGCTTCGCGCTTCTGCGCAAACATGTGCGGGGCAAGCATACGGCGCCTTTCATCGACGACATTATAGTCAGACCAGAATTTCTGCCGAAATTTTTCCCAGAGCTCAATGCGATACTCGGCAAGTATGACATTACTTACACTATTGCTGGGCACGCGGGAGATGGTAATTTTCATATCATCCCGCTTATGGATTTTTCTCGTTCAGATACTGCCAAAATAATAATGGAGCTGGGGGGTCAGGTGTATGACCTGGTGGCGAAATACCACGGCTCTATCACTGCCGAGCACAACGACGGGCTCATTCGCACGCCCTACTTGAATAAAATGTTTAGCTCGCGGATGCTAGAAATATTTACAGAGATTAAAGAAATTTTTGATTCCAAAAACATTTTCAACCCCGGCAAAAAAGTCGCCACCGAGACCTTAGGAGGAACCAAGAAATACCTCAAAGCGCACATAGCCATCGAGCACAAAACGATACATAAAATTTAAGCAGGATTGCTTTTTTATCTTTTTTATATATACTATACGGATGTTTTCAATTAAAGCTAAAAAGAGGGATGTGGGCGAGAAGCCAGAGACAGTGCGCAAGGCTGGGGACATACCGGCTGTTTTCTATGGAGCGGGCGAAGAGTCCACTTCTGTTTCTATTTCTAAAACAGAATTTAAAAAAGTCTGGCGACAGGCAGGGGAATCTTCTGCGGTCAAAATTGCTATGACAGGCAAGGATGTGGATGTGCTTATTCACGAGGTTCAAGTTGACCCAGTGACCAGCGAGCCGATCCATGTGGATTTCTTGGTGATAGATATGAAGAAGAAAATCAAAGTCAATGTGCCGATTGAATTCACGGGCGTGGCTTTGGCGGTGAAGACTGGTATTGGGAATCTAGTGAAAGTTCTTCACGAAATCGAAGTTGAAGCCTTGCCAGCAGACCTCCCTCAGAACTTAGTTGTGGATGTTACACCACTTGAAACTCTCGAAAATCAAATTTATGTTTCAGACATAAAATTACCGACTGGGGTGGTAGCTATAACCAAAGGCACTGACGTGGTGGCCTCTATCGTGGCTCAAGTTGAAGAAAAAGAAGAAGTTGCCGAGCCTGTTGACCTCTCAGCTATCGAAGTGGAGAAGAAAGGCAAGAAGGAGGAGGAAGGCGCCGAAGGTGCAGAGGCTGCTCCAGCTGAAAAGGGCGACGCTAAATAATACAGTCAATAAAGGATTAAATTGAATATGTTATAATAAGAACTATGACACGGACAAAAGTCATAGTTTTTATTTTTACGGTTGTTTTCGTAAATACATTTCTTTTTAGGATTCCTGAATCCCGGGCAGAATTCGATTGCCTTAGCCTGACAACTTCTTCCAGCGCGCAAATGAAGAATTACTGCAAGAATGAACTTGCGGAAATAGAAGCGGAGCTTGCCCACCTTTTGGAGCTACAGAAGCAACAGCAGAAGGAGACGGGCACTCTGATAGGCGACGTGAATTATCTAACCAGCCAAATCAATGCGCTCAAATCCAAGATACAGTCGCGCTCACTGGTCATTGCTCAGCTCAAGGTGGCCATTACCGAGAAAGTTTCTACTATTAACTCTCTGAATAAAAAAATAGCACGGGAGCATGAATCCATCGCCCAGCTCTTGCGCAACACCAACGCCTTTGATGGCGAAAACTTGGTGCATTTGGTGCTTTCGGATCAGAGCCTCTCGGGCTTTTATGGGGACTTGGAGTCTTATGCTTCGATAAAAAGGGCGGTGAAGCAATCTGTCGATGTCATCCGGGGTGTAAAAATAGAAACCGAAGTTGCTAAAACGGATCTACAGAAAAAACAGGATGCCGAGGTGGATGCTAAAGCGGACTTAGAAAGCGCGCAAAAAAAGGTAGCTGTATCGGAGGCCGAGAAGAAGAAATTACTTTCAATTTCCAAAGACACCGAAGCCGCTTACCAACTACTCGCGGCCGAGAAAAGGGCGCAGGCCAATAAAATTCGTAGCGCTTTGTTTCCACTCGCGGGTATTTCTACGAAAATTGAATTCGGCACGGCTCTGTCATATGCCAATGATGCGAAGGGGGCGACGAGTATTGATCCAGCTTTTTTACTTGCGGTAATTACTCAAGAAAGCAATTTAGGCGCCAATGTCGGGCAATGCTACTTGACCAATTTACAAACCGGAGCTGGGGTAGGCAAGAATACTGGTACACCATTTTCAAATGTTATGAAGCCGATGGGCTTAACGGGGCGTAAGGGCGATATAGACGATTTTCTTGCTATAACTTCCAAGCTTGGCAGGAACTGGGCTGAAACGCCCGTGTCTTGCCCCATCCCAAGTGTTGGGGGCTATGGCGGGGCTATGGGACCGGCGCAATTCATCCCGTCCACTTGGGCTGGATACATAACTCGTTTCAAAACTATACTTGGGCATGATGCTGACCCTTGGGCACCTCGCGACGCCTTCTTTGCTTCGGCTGTTTTCTTGACGGACCTCGGGGCAGTGGGCAACAGTGCTGCTGCGCAACACAAGGCAGCTTGTAGGTATTACGGCACCGGCGGGACTTCTTGTACTTATAGTAAAAGCGTAATGGCGCTCAAGGCGAAAATACAGGCGGACATAGATTACCTTCTTCAATATGGAACTGAGAAGCAATAAAAATATCGAGTTTGCCAAATTGTTTTAATTATGATAACCTACTTCTGTTATGCAAAAAGCAATTCATCCAAAATATAATATAAATACGACAGCTACCTGCGCTTGCGGGGCTGTTTTCGCTGTGGGTTCGACTATGCCAGAAATCAAAATGGAAATCTGCAGTTCTTGCCACCCTTTCTATACTGGCAATGAAAAGATAATGGACACCGCTGGACGCGTGGACCGCTTCAAGAAACGACAGGCACTTTCTTCTACTAAGAAGAAATAAATGAACTTAGATTTATCTGAATTAAAAAAGGATCACCGGACGAATTATCTAGCCGAAATGCTAGAGAAGCTTTTGCGTGAGGAGGCGGAAGTTCGCGAGATGTTGGCGGGGGATGAAACTCTGCATGAGCTAGCTGCGAAAGAATTGGCAACAATCCAAGCGGAGAAGGAGAGGCTCGAGAAACAAGTCGAAGACATTTTGAAGAAAGATGAAGAGGAGGAAGAATTCGCCAACGAGATAGTGCTCGAAGTGCGCGCAGGGGCTGGCGGAGACGAAGCTTCACTTTTTGCTTGGGAGGTGGCGCACATGTATGAGAGGTTTGCCGAGATGAAGGGCTGGCAATGGAAGACCAACTACGAGTCGAAGAGTGACCTCGCTGGCTATAAAGAAGCGAGCTTTGAAATTAAAGGCAAGGATGTGTATAAAATGCTCCGCTTCGAGACTGGTGTGCATCGGGTGCAGAGAATTCCAGCGACGGAGAAAAACGGCCGAGTGCATACTTCCACGGCTTCAGTGGCGGTGTTGCCAATTCGCAAGAAAATAAATTTTGTAATCAACCCGGCTGACATAGAAATGGAATATTCGCGCTCCGGTGGCAAGGGCGGGCAGAATGTGAACAAGGTGGAGACCGCTGTGCGACTCATCCACAAGCCGACAGGCCTCGACGTGCGCTCCACCAACGAGCGTAGCCAGCTCGCAAATAAAGAAAAAGCGATGATGATTTTAACAGCCAAACTCCAGCAACTCGAAGAAGAGAAGGAGGCTGCGAAATACGCCGGCGAACGCAAAGAGCAGATAGGCACCGGCGACCGAAGCGAGAAAATCCGCACTTACAATTTCCCTCAAGACCGCCTGACCGACCATCGCATCAAGAAGTCTTGGCATAACTTGCCGAAGATAATGGAAGGCGACCTAGAGACAATAATTTCTACTATAAATTCTGGCGAAGTGGGTACAGAAAACGAGGAATAAAAATATTTTTATATTTGACGTATAGCTATTGAACATGTTATAATACTTTGAGGAAGGGGGGTGATTAAGAGCTTGAAAAAACTCAAGGGTATTCGTGCGCAACAGCTTCTGGGAACTCTCCAGTTGCTCGACAAGGCTCGCAAGAGTCATGTCGAGAACGAAGGGCTCGTAGCCCAGGGGCATTGGGGTGCTCAGACCTCAGCCAAAGTCTTGTTGGAGCGTTTCCAGCACGCCGAGGCTGAAGCAACCCGCATCTTCGCTTTGTTCGGCATGAAGAATGAAGACGCGGCCTGGGTGGCAGTGGGGCGGTGTGTGCATTGCCACCGCAACGCCACCACAAAACCGTTCCCTGTATAAGGTGAACGGTTCATCGGTACTGGGGTCGGTTGCCATCGCGCGCCGGCCCCTTTCGTTTTTTAAATTGCATTTCAATTTACTTATGGTATGATATTGACGTAGGGTCTCATTTAGCGAAAAAGAGTTTCTACGCTCTGGCTTCGGCTGGAGTTTATAAATAGTTTTTTGTCCTTTTTCGTAAAAAAGGAAGAAGTAAAAAGTATGGCGA
>CAYITR010000028.1:0-9270 GCA_964366465.1 uncultured Candidatus Saccharibacteria bacterium
GCATCTCCTAGCATTACTGGAACTATTGGATGCTCGCCGTCTAAAACATTAAAACCTAATTTCTTAATTCGATTTCTAAAATATTTTGTATTCTCTTTTACTTTTCGCAGAAGCTCAGGTCTACTTCTTAATAGATCAAGGGCTTTACTCGAAGCTACTACTACAGATGGCGGAACGGAATTGGAGAAAAGATAGGTGCGGGATTTCTGACGCAAGAGTTCAATCATCCATTTTTTACCGGCGATATACCCACCTACTGCACCACCCAAAGCCTTACCGAAAGTTCCGGACAACACGTCTATTTTCCCATAAAGTCCGAAATGCTCTGGCGTGCCAGCACCTGTCTTACCCAAGACACCCACCGCATGTGCGTCGTCGACAAAGAGTAGCGCTCCATATTTTTCAGCCAGCTTTTTTATCGCTGGTAAATTAGCCAAGTAGCCCTCCATAGAAAATACTCCGTCAGTGACAATTATTTTGAATCTATATCCTTTACCCTTGTCTTCTTTGAGCATTGCTTCGAGTGCAACCAAGTCACCATGTGGGTAAATTCTTTTGATAGTACTTTCTTTTTTACAAAGTTTAAATGCATCAATGATGCTGGCATGGTTGAGCTCGTCGCTATATATGGCATCAGTATATGTGTCAGTGCTACCAAAAGTTTCATTTGTAATGGTGGCGAAAAAGCCGAGATTGGACATAAAGTTGGTGGAGTATAATATGGCGTCTTCAAGACCAAGAAATTTCGCCAACTTCTTTTCTAGATCTTTATGTATTTTTTCAGTGCCAGAAATGAAACGCACAGAAGACAACCCAAAACCATATTTACTTAGCGCAGTTTTAGCAGTTGCCACTATTTCCTTATGATTAGCTAGACCTAAGTAGTTGTTGGAGGCGAACATCAGCACGGATTTACCAGCAAGCTTGACCTCTGCTCCTTGCGCGGAATCAAGCTCCCTTTCCGTTTTGAATTTCCCAGCCTTTTTTAAATTTTCCAGCTCAGCTTTTACGCTTTTCTCTAATTTTTTTGAGTACATATAATTTATTTTTTATTTCAATTTTTCTTTCAAATTTTCCAGCATGACTACTACCATTCTACCTAGATCGTAATCATGCTTCCAGCCCCAATCTGCACGAGCGGAGCTGTCGTCGATACTCTTCGGCCAAGAGTCGGCGATGGCTTGCCGGAAGTCTGGTTTATACTCTATTGTAAAATCCGGAATATGTTTCTGCACTTCACTAGCTATCTCTGACGGAGAGAAACTTATCGCCGAGAGGTTGTAACTCATTCTGTTTTTAATTTTCTCACTTGGTGCATCCATGAGCATCAGCGTTGCCCTGATGGCGTCGTCCATATACATCATCGGCAGATAAGTGTTGGCCGACAGTGGCGCGGTGAACTTGCCTTCTTTTATTGCTCCGTAAAATATCTCCACTGCGTATTCGGTGGTGCCTGGACCCGGCTCGCTCTTCCAGCTAATGAGACCTGGGTAGCGTAAACTACGAACATCCACTCCCCATCTGTTGTGATAATACTGACACAAAAGCTCGCCAGTGTATTTCGTAACTCCGTAAATAGTGGAAGGCTCGAGAATGGTGTGCTGTGGGGTGTTTTCGCGTGGAGTTGTGGGGCCAAACACGGCGATAGAGCTTGGCCAGAAGATTTTGAATTTTTTATCAATTGCCAAGTCGAGCAGGTCTTTGAGTGAACCTATGTTTAAATCCCAAGCCAGGGCAGGATTCTTCTCGGCTCCGGCCGACATAAGCCCAGCTAGTAAATATACAGAAGTTATGTTTTCTTTTTCAATCAATTCTTTTACCTTGTTCTTATCAAGAGCGTCTAAAACCACATAAGGCCCGGTGCCCCTGAGCGCTTCATTTTCCTCGCGAATGTCGGAAGCTATAACATTCTCTGCTCCGTGTCGATTGCGAAGCTCTAAGGCTAGCGACACCCCAACCATTCCACTTGCTCCAATAATTAAAATTTTTTCTTGCATAAAATTTATTAAATTTTATCTCTAATCATAACTAGAGCTTCTCTATTTTCAGAGATACTTATTTCTTTTGATTTTTCTTCATCTGTTTTAAAATCTAGAAATTCTGCGAGTTTAATACTTCCTGTGTTTTCTTTTCGCGCAGAAATCCAAAATTTAATATTCGTAAAGCTCTGTAGGTAGAAATCCAAAGTGAATTTCGCAAAGTCTTTCATAACCCCTTTTCCTCGCCAGGGATTATATGATCGCCATCCTATAGTGTGCCAATTGGAAACTTCTTTTAATAATGGCTCTGGACCAAATCTCATTATTGCCGCCATGGCTCCAGACTCATTATGTACAAGCGCAAAAGATGTGCGATTTTTTTTATACCATTCTTCATATGTGCCCTCTACAAATCTCTTCCAGTCACTAGTATTTTTCTGTAATTCGGTGTCGCTTTTATCTGCAGAATATTTTTTAAGTTGCTCAACTAAGCTTTGATCTAAACCAATAAAAATAGAAAATTTATCACCTTCTTTTCCTATAGCTTCGGCAATTTTAATACTTTTATAAATTGGTAGTGGCAGTATGATTTTTTCTGCACTGAGAGATATAATTTCCATATGATTTATCTATTTTGTTGTTCATTAAGCCATTCCTGCATTTGGTCTTTATCTTTCTTTGCTTGATCTTCAAAGGTTTCTTTTTCTGTTATGAAGGGAATATATGGCCTGAACACTCTTAATCTTAAGCCTTTTTCAGGATCAAAATACTGAGCAACAGGAACGACGTGAACTCCTAGCTTTGAGGCAATTACATACCCACCGGTTTTAAATGGTTCTAAATCGTATGGTCCAAGTCCATTGTATTTCCCACTTGTGCCTCCTTCGGGATAGTTAACTATTGCGATATTTGGATTTTTGTTAATTACATCTCCGGTTTGTTCTGTCAAGAGTCCTGTTCTACTTACTCCTTCGTCTGTTTTGGGTGGAACATGAATAAAACCTGATGCTTGGTGAATTTCACCAAAGACACCAGGAAACTCGTTTGAAACATAAGATAAGTCGTTGCCAACCGCTTCCCCCACTGGGTTTAATCCTGCAAAATATAGAGGTGATGGGTACATAAAATCATAACCAGGAATATCAACCCCTAAATCTTTTCTGGGGTCTATCCCAGCAAGTTTATATAAACCAAAATGATTTGTCATAACCAACACTGGTTTACCTTTTGGAATTTCAGCTAAAAGTTCGGCTCCTTCTACAATCTCGGCTCTCAGTAATTTAGAAATTTCAGCGAGTACTTCTTGTGTTTTTAAATAAACAAACGAGGAGTCGTCCTTCTTGGTAAGTATTTCTCGTAAGTATCTTATCTGTAGTTCTCGTATTTTTGCAACAACTTCTTGTGCCCATTCTGTTTTATTTACTTCTCCTGCAATTTTCGCTGTAATGGCAATTTCTCTAACATCGCCTTTTTTGGGTTTTTTTTCTACAACGGCATCTGTATGATTTTTTATTGAGTCTTCCATAATTACTTATTTTACTCCACTGTTACACTTTTGGCTAAATTGCGAGGGCGATCGACGTCGCGACCAAGGGCTACTGCGGTGTGATAAGCAAAAAGTTGAAGAGGGATGGTATTTACCAGGGGCTCTAAAAGCTCTGAAGTTTTCGGCACATAGATAATGTCATCGGCAAGCTCTTTGGCTTCTGTGTCGCCCTCGGAGGCTATAATTATGATCTTGCTCCCACGAGCGCGAGCTTCTTGTACTCCACTTTTCGTTTTTTCATATAAACTATTCTGAGTCATTATAGCGAGCACGGGGAAATCTTTCGAAAGCAGGGCGAGAGCGCCGTGTTTCATTTCGCCTGCTGGGTAAGCCTCGCTGTGGATGTAGCTTATCTCTTTTAATTTCAAAGAGCCCTCCATGGCTACAGGGTAATTTACTCCGCGACCGATGAATAATAAATTTTGATAATCTTTATATTTATTTGCGATGGCTTTAATGTTTTCAGAATCTTTTAGAACAGTATTTATTTTTTCTGGGATTTCTAGAAAACTTTGCAATAATTTCTGACCAGCGGGGAGAGTGGTGTGGTGTAGGCGCCCGAATTCTAGCGCATAGAGAAGCAGTACCGCGACCATGTTGGTGTAGGCTTTCGTAGAAGCTACTGCGAGCTCTGGCCCAGCGTGGATGTATGTGCCCGCTCCAGCTTCCCGGGCTATTGTCGAACCAACGACGTTCACAATGCCTCGCACGATAGCACCCTTCCTCTTGGCTTCACGGAGCGCCATGATTGAATCTGCTGTTTCTCCAGACTGTGAGACCACAAAAACTAATGTGTTTTCATCAACTATCGGGTCACGATAACGAAATTCACTGGCGACATCGACTTCTGTCGGCAGGCCTGAAAGTTTTTCAAAAGCGTATTTACCGATAAGGCAAGTGTGGTAAGCCGTACCACAAGCTATCAAGGTTACTCTCTTTATTTTTAGCATTTCTTCAGAAGTCAACATTAACCCGCCGAGCTTGGCTGTGCCCTCCTTCATATCCATGCGACCTCGGACAGCGTCCTCAAATACTGTGGGCTGATCAAAAATTTCTTTTAACATGAAGTTATCAAAGCCACCTTTCTCGGCTTTGACCCGATCCCAATCTATTTCAACAATCTTTTTGTTTACAACTTCGTCTTTGGAATTAAAAATCTTTAATCCTGTTAAATTTATTTCCGCCACTTCACCATCGTCTAGGAAAGTCATTTGTTTTGTGAAAGGCAGTATTGGGGTAACGTCACTGGCAATAAAAAACTCTCCGTCTCCTGTGCCGATGACAAGCGGGCTACCGAGTCGCGCAGCAACAAGCTCAGTAGAGTGATCTGCATGCATTACCACTAGCCCATAAGTGCCACGCACTAGGGGCAATGTTTTCTTGACTGCTTCAAGCAAATTGCCAGTATAATTTTGATAAATCAGTTTTGCTAAGATTTCCGAATCTGTTTCAGATTCGAAGTTTTGATCTTTAAGCGACTTTTTCAATTCACGATAATTCTCGATAATGCCATTGTGCGCTAAGACCAGCTTGCCACCTCCGGCTGTGTGCGGATGCGCATTTGCCTCTGTGACTCCGCCGTGCGTGGCCCAGCGAGTGTGGGCGATGCCGGTAGTGCCGGCAAAAACCTGCTTATCTATCTTCTTTACTAAAAAATCCACCTTACCAACCTCGCGAACTCTTTTTATTTCGCCATGATTCAATATTGCCACACCTGCCGAATCATAGCCGCGATATTCTAAATCACGGAGACCTCCTAAGAGTATAGGCAGAGCTTGGTCTTTACCAACATAGCCAACTATTCCACACATAGGGTTTTATAGGTTATTATTAAATTCCAAAAAGAAAAAGAGTTGTGCTATTTCTTCCTTTAGTTTTTCAATTACTTGAAAATTTTAAGAAAAAATATTTTGGATGACAATACACCCAGAAGGTTTCCGCAGATGCTCTCCATAATGGAGGCCCGATTTCTTGGCTTCTTTATTTTTTTGCCAAGACCTTCTTCCTCGTTTTCCTTGACTTTAGTTGGGTAAAGCAAAGGACCACACGCTCTAAGATTTATAATCTATTTCTTTAAAGAATAAGTTAAGTGTAGCAGAACTTTTGGAACATTGTCAACGCGAAGTAACACATACTTACCTATGGCAAAAAATCACAATTTAGGCTAGTATATTGAGGATGAAAAATGTTGTAACAATAGGCGGAGGTACGGGTAGCTATACCATACTTTCTGGGCTAAAACACATTCCTGATATTTCCATTTCGGCTATAGTTTCTATGGCTGATGATGGCGGTTCGACCGGAGTGTTGCGCGATGAACTTGGTGTCCTTCCGCCAGGCGACGTGAGGCAATGCCTAGTGGCGCTTTCTGAACACTCGGACACTATGCGTGAACTCATGAGTTATCGTTTTTCCAACGGCGGATTGTCGGGGCATACTTTCGGCAATATACTACTTTCTACGCTAGAGAAGGTAACCGGTAGTTTCGCTGAAGGGGTTGAAATCGCTTCGGAAATTTTAAAAATTAAGGGTAAGGTTGTGCCGGTAACTAGAGACAAGGCGGACCTTTTGATCTTGCTCTCGAACAGAAAGGTTCTTTCTGGAGAGCATACTATAGACGAAACAAATCTGCAGAAATATGTGGTTAAAGAGATTTATTATAAAAATAAAGTCAGTCTAAATAAAGACGCCCAGAAAGCCATCGTCAAGGCGGACTATATTATTTTCGGTCCGGCTGATTTTTATACTTCCCTAGTTCCAAACTTAATTGTAAAAGGATTTAAAGAAACTATAAAAAAGAGCAAGGCTAAGCTCATCTTGCCAGTGAACCTTACGAACAAACATGGACATACATTAAATTGGAAAGTAAGTGACTATGTAAACAACACCGAAGCGTACCTACCGCGACCACTTGATATTATTCTTGTAAATTCAGAAATGCCAACCAAGCAACAGATTAAAAGCTACAAAACGAAAGAAGGATCAGGGGTCTTGGTAAAAGACGACATAGGAGATAAGAGGGTAATCAGGAATTCACTCCTTTCGCATGTAATATTCAAGAATCCAAAAGGCGACAATCTTAAAAGAAGCCTTATCCGCCACGATTCAAAGAAACTAGCCAAAAGCATTGAAAAAATAATCCGCCAGAGGACGGACAAGTAAGTATGTAATGTATTACGTAATAAACCTATGAAATTTATTTTTGATTTTGATGATGTAATATTTCATACGACCAGGCATCGCAAAGAGCACATGTTTATACTCTTGCAAAAAGCCGGGATATCCGAAGATCGAATAAATGAATATTATCAAAAAGCCCGTATAACAGGATTTTCACTAAGAAAAATGCTAGCCCACTTTTTTAGAGCCAAAAAATCTCGTCAAGAAAAACTTTATGAAGATATAATGTCAGAGTATGAAAATTTTGCAAACAAAGAATTAATGGAATTTATAAAAAAACTCGGGCAAGAAAATTGCTTTTTAGTAACTCACGGTGGTACAGAATTTCAAAGTGATAAAATTAAAAGGGTTGCTGCGTCTAAACTCTTTACAGAAATGTTTATTTTGATTGGAAGTAAGAAGGAAATTATTGAGAATATTTGTAAAAAATTTCAAAACGAAAAAGTTATTTTTATTGACGATAAGGCCAAATATTTCGAAGACCTTGATTTCGTAAAATACCCAAAGCTAAAAACTGTTCTATATGACGCCAATGGTCTAAAAAAATTAAAAGCAGAAATTGCGAGCTAGACTACCAATACCTCTCGATACAATGATGCTCTTCGGGACCGGTGCCGACATAAATGATTTTAGCTCCAAGGGTTTTCTCTAAGAATTTCACATAAACCAAAGCCTCTTTAGGCAATTTAGTACCATAATCCGACAGACTTCCCTGCCAGCCATTGAAAGTTTTGTAAACTGGTTCAATGTTCACCTTTGAAATATCAAACGGAATTTGATTAGATTTTTTATTATTTATTATGTAGCTAGTGCAAACTTTAATTTTCTTTAGACCATTTAACACATCGAGCTTGGTGAGGACTAATTCTTTCGCCTCATTCATTTGTATCGCGTATTTAAGGAGCGGGAGGTCGAGCCAGCCGGTGCGACGCAGGCGTCCGGTAGTGGCACCTATTTCATTACCCTGCCTTCTAATCGCTACACCAACTTCAAAATCGTCTTTACTGTTTGGATTAGGATTAGGAAACTTTCCCTTTTCTTCTGTAAACTTTTTATCTCGGCACCAAATTGCGGACTTTTGACCACCAAGCTCTGTGGGGAAAGGGCCTTCACCCACCTTGGTGACATATGCTTTGAAAATACCAATAGCTGGGCCTATGTATAATGGCGGAATGCCAAGCCCGGTGCCCACCCCGCTTGATATCGTATGCGAAGATGTGACAAACGGATAATGCCCAAACCGGACATCAAGCAAGCTCCCTTGTGCGCCTTCGGCAATAACTTTACTTCCGTTTTCAATTGCTGTGCGAACAATTTCCGCAGAATCTTGGAGTCTAAGCGATCGCATGAATTTAATACCTTGCCAGAAACCCTTTTCTTTTTCAGCCAGTTCTTTGCTTGATATTTTATATCGAAAAGTTCTCTCAAGGGTTTCTATATGTTCTTCCGACAGAGCTTTGTATTTCTTTTGAAAATCATTTTGGAAAATATCTCCTACTCGGAGCGCTCTACGCAAAGTAAGGTCTGTATAAGAAGGCGAAATCCCCCGCCCCGTCGAGCCTATTTTTTTATTGCCCTTACTTTTCTCTGAAACAGAATCAAGCAAGATATGCGTGGGTAGTGTCAGCACCGCATGCGGAGAAACAGAAATTCTTTGCAAGAAAGACGTGCCACGTGGTATTGTTTTGGATTCTTCGAGTAGGGCTTCGGGATTTATCACCATCCCGGCGCCTAAATGAATTTGCGCTTTACCAAATACACCAGAAGGTATAAGATGGAAAACAAAACATTTCTTCTTGTGCCATATAGTATGCCCGGCATTGTTGCCTCCTTGGAAACGCACAATAAGATCGCTTGAAGACAAGCCGGAAGCAATACGAGCTACGCCTTTACCCTTGCCCTCGTCGCCCCATTGTAGCCCAATAATCGGAATAATTTTGGACTTAGTTTTACTTTTAATTTTCTTACTCATTGCTTATGATTTATTGTAGTTGGGCGCTGGAGTAACCATGAAGATGTCGTGCACATGACTCTCCTTTAGTCCTGCCGAAGAAATTGTGTAGAAAGAAGAATCGCGTAAGTCTTTTATTTCTTTGGCTCCGAGGTAGCCCATCCCCGCGCGAAGCCCACCGATATATTGGTGAATAACTTCTGACAACGCGCCTTTGTATGGCACATGCCCAGAGACTCCTTCAGGGACCAGTTTAGTTAAATCGTATTGGTCGTCTTGAAAATATCTGTCCTTCGAACCCCTCTGCATGGCGCCGAGTGAACCCATGCCACGGTATTTTTTAAATTTTTGATTGTTCATCATTATAGTGTCACCCGGAGATTCATCTGTGCCGGCGAAAATACCTCCAGACATAACCACGTCCGCTCCAAAAACAAGCGCTTTGACAATGTCACCACTATACTTGATGCCTCCATCGGCTATTACGGGAATTCCTAATTTTTTACATACTGCAAAAACAGAAGCCACTGCTGAGAGTTGAGGTACGCCTACTCCAGAAACAATACGCGTGGTACATATTGACCCCGGGCCGATGCCGACTTTGATAGCACTGG
>CAYITR010000029.1:0-8361 GCA_964366465.1 uncultured Candidatus Saccharibacteria bacterium
CATTAGTTCAGTATAGTAAACCGTTTGTTTAGGTCAAGACACTTTGAGCGGAATAGTGAATGACGTTAGAACCTATTTCCAATCAGCCACTGATTTATTTTACATACCTAACCTATCTGCAAATCAATATCAATTATAGCTGGCACAAGGCCAACGCCAATACTTGTCTGTGTTGTTAGGGTTGAACTGATGCCTGTTGCAGATACTATCCGCAGTTCAGAAGGGCCAGAAAAATCAGCGAGCTCATCTATCAAGCCGGATTGATTAGCAAGAGCGTAAAACTGAATGGTTAAACCAGCTACACCGCCAACAATTTTTACAACATTTTTCTTTTCCATTACATCAATTTTATCAATAAAATAAAGAATTTTCAATGCCACGACCCAAGAAAACAATTAAAGATTTACCGAAAAACTGGAAGAGTTTAGTTTTCAAAGAAATGGAGACCGGAGCAAGCAAACAAGAAGTAAAGGTTTTACTTCGTATTTCTAATGATTTATTTGAACGTTTTATGAAAGAAAACAAGGAGTTTTCGGAAACCATATCCTATGGAGTTGAGTTATCCGAAGCGTGGTGGTTAAGACAAGGTCGGACCAACTTAAAAAATAAGCAATTCAACTATGGGGGTTGGTATATGAACATGAAGAATAGGTTCGCTTGGAGAGACCGACAGGCAACCGATGTTACTTCGGGAGAAAGACCAATTGCCGGAGTTGTGTATATGCCTCGCAAGCGAACTCCGGCAGAAGATGGCGTAGTCCTAATGCCACAAAAACTCACACCAGAAGAAGCGGAGGCGGGTATGGAATAGCTATAAACGGTTCTTTATGTCTTTTTCAACCCTTTTCTTTTCCGTCGGGTCTTCAATCAAATCCAAGACAATTTCAATAGCTTTTAACGCCTTCTCAATTCTTTTGCTTTCCCTTTTATTTGTATCTTCTATCAATTCACGACTTGTGAGAATATCTCCCACTATACCCCTTAAACAAGCATAGATTTGCCAGTTGTAATCTCCGTCCCTATGCTCCTCTGCAAATCTCATTAAATTTCTCTTTAACTTTTCTTTATTAGGAAGAGGATACCTTGGAAATACTCTTCTTTTGTTTTTAGTTTCAACCATAATTAGATATTGAGTTTCTTTAGGCCTATAAAGAGTGTGTAACAAGACCTGCTTTTACGGCTTCTTCAATTTCTTCCAAATATGGCGGAACGAAGCCATACTGCTTTGCTGCGGCCTCAATATGCTGGACTGTTTCTAATTTCAGTGAGTAAGGGCTTCCTTGTTGGAAATAAGTTAAGACCTCATTGGGTAAATCAAGGTGTTCTTTATGATGATGCCACGAGAAATTTGTTACACATAGCATGGCCATATTATCGTTCCCAAAACTGTTTTTTGTCCCGGGTTCAAGAAAACCGTAGGTTCTTAATTGCTTATCCATATCGTTAAACCATTTCTTTTCGCTCAACGGAGCCGGACCAGTAATGGGTAAATTTAGGTCGTCAAAAACTACCAAAGGAATGTCTTTTCTTGCTTGAGAGCGGGCCTCTCTTACGTGGTCTGTTATTTTAACTTTGGCATTCTCTGAATTGAACTCGCCCCCTACGCCCAAAACACCTTCTCTGTGATGACTTTTGGCTTCAAATACCGCTTTGTCTCCGGTAGTTCTGTGTTGGCCTGTAAATTCACAGTGGACACCCTTTTCTATAATCCACTTGATATTAAAACCTGCCCTCACAGCAATAGCGGCAACAGCAACTTCGTATCGTGCTCCTTGAAACTGGTCTATATTTTTAATCCGATTTATCATTGTCGGCATGATTTTTTCTCCGGAAAGACGAATTGAATAAAGGTCATAAGCTAACGAGTGTAGGGCCTTGCTATTTCCAGACATGAGGACAGATTTTACGGGAAGTTCCGGCATCTGTTCCGAATGACCACTCATTAAATCGTGAGTTTCATTAACCCAACTCGCAACAAGGTGTCCCTCACCAGTTGGCTTTTGCATTTCTTGAGCAAGCCATTCATGCCCTAAAGTATCTGAAAGATAGAAGCCGAGAAACTGATGGAAAGTTTCGTTCGGCGGACGTGTAAAAACCTTATTGCCGACACCCCTTGCTCTCATTTTCCAGACAGTTTGAAGCGTTGTTATGGGTCGTCTTCCAACATAAAGACCGTGCTGGTCAACAAAGTGATTTTTCCACATAGCTTCTAATGCTAACTCCTGCAATTTATGGTCCGGAATTTCCATTTTCTTATTGAGACAGCACTTTTTATATTTTTTATTTGACCCACAATGACAGGGGTCATTTCTACCAAGCTTTGTCATTTAGCTATTTAACCAACATAAAAGGCAACTTTCAATAGATGGACAACTGGACACAGAAACGAGAGACAGGTGCCCATCTCGTGATGAGGCCACGGGTTTGTCATCCATGCCCTTTTAGGGCGTCAGGAAACTCTATTCTTGCTCTCTGTGCATAGTTAGTGCTCTCGTATGACCCAAACCACATTCTTTGATAAACTTGATTAAAATTTCAAGTTAGGAGAACCTCCTTTCTTTAACCAAGTCAGGGTTATCTTGAACCCCTTATTATCAAAGATAAAATCCAAATAGCGAAAATTATCCAGCCGATGTTCCTCAAGTATTTGGGATAAAATGGATTACTGCGATTACGAACTAAAACAATAACAGCAAGTATGATTGGCAGAGAAAATATGATAGACAGGTTTTCCCCGAGAGTTAATTCGTTTGACAGTGGTTTATCAAATATACCCGGTATTAAAAGTATAGCTATTATAGCGATGAAAGATGTGGCGGCTATCTTAAAAATTACTTTTTCTATTTTATCCATTACTTTTGATTAACTCCCTTATACCTGAAAGCTCTCCTGAAACCAGCAGTTTCAGCTTCTTTTACGGTTTGGCAATAAAATTCTCCTCTGTCTTTTTCAATTTTAGTTTTATCGTATTGCTGGTCAAATGGGAGATGGTAGATTTTAGTCCCGTCAATCCTTGAAACATTACATTTGATGACAGGGTATTCCCTGTCAAACTTAAAGTTTTCTTTTAGCTCTATGTTCAGCTCTTTTGAAAAACGTCTCGCCAAATCTGATAATTTTGTTGAGGTATAGAATATCGCCCTGACTTTTTTGTCTTTATTCTCATCTTTGTATTGAAATACCGTGCCGAAAAACTGAAAAATGTGTTTTTCATAAATTGTTCTGAATTCAGCCCAATTTTTACACTGAATTACTACGAAATCATTTCCTTTCCTACAAATTAAATCTCTGCCTAAATCTTCAAACCCCTTAAAGATGCCTACATAATCAACATCATAGTCATCTTTTTCAAAGAGATAGCCAACATATCTCTCATACAGACGGCCAATCAACCACTTTGATTTTGGTCTTTTCCAAAAGCGGTCTAACGCCATCTGATTTCGTTCAATTGTTGGTAATTTTCTGTATTCCTCCTTTGTTAGATAGTGCGTCGTCTCATCCTGTAATTCCTCTTCGGAGTATTCTTTTAATAACTCCCGTTCCTGTTCTGTTGCAATATCCACCTCTTCTTTTAAGTCAAGAAGAAATGGAGCGATATGTTCATAATACTCAACGAGATATTGAGCAACTTTCTTTCCCTTTTCCGCCTCTCGTCTTAATCTTGATTGCTCTTTGACAACCAAACTTGCAGAAACAGCAGAGTGCTTTTTATATTGCATGAAATCAATGATACTTCTATCCTGTAACTCAAAGAATTCCGCATATGCTTTAGCAAGCCACGGAAAGCCAATCTGTCTTTCTTTGGCGAGCTGGATTACTCCCTTCTCTTGTTCTTCTATCTTCTTGAAAGAGGCGTCAAAGCTTTTTGACGCCGTATTAAAATCGGATATAAGGTTAGTCAACTCCTGTTTTACTTTGTCGTAATAGCTCATGTCTACAAGTATGCTTTTTGAATTTCGTCAATAAACTTTTCGTTGATTGATTTTTTATATTCCTCTCTGGCTTTTACGATATTTTTTCTGTAATCACATTGCGGATATTTTGTGCAAGCTAAAAACTTACCGTATGGGCCTTTGCGTGTGATTAAGTGGCCTTCTTTGCATTTGGGGCATCTTTCCAATGTTAAAACAGCATCCCTACCCCATATTTGCCCTTTTAGTCGCTCAACATCTCGTTCGGCATTCTCTCTCACCGGGTCAGACCTCGTGTATTTAATGTGCCCTAATTTTCTTTTATAGCTATCAATAACCACCTCTATATTTAAGCCGCTTAAAAGTTCTTCCGCAACCTTGTCTCTAATTCTTTCTCTCTTTTTTCTGATAGCTTCGTTGATTTTAGAAACTATAACGCTTATTAGCCATATACCGCAAAAAAATAGAATATAAAAAAAGATAACATCCATAAGTTATTTTTATCAGTTTCCGTCAATTCTTTCAATTAAAACATTCCATGTCGGTCCCAATCGTTTCATAATACTTTAGGACTTGTGCAGGACAACGGGTTTTGCCTTACCACCTTTTTCAACATAAAGACCACTCAAGTTCTGAATTTGTTGGTCATCCAAAGTTTTTTCCGTATCAAAACTTTCAGCACCCCAAGATAATTGAAGCAAAACCCTAAAGACATCCTTCTTTTGTTCTAATGTAAGGTCCGGACTGGTTTCCGTAAAATCCTGATAGGCCGACGCCATGTTCTCCCATACCTCTAACTCACCCTCTGGATTTCGGTCTTTTTGAAAGTTGGTGAGAGTTTGTTCTATTGTAGAAGTTTCAACTTCCTTTAGTGTGTTTTTGAAATTTCTAACACGCTCAATAAAACTTTCAGACAAACCGACTCCTTTCTCATTTTGGTTAATCATATTTTTCTTCTACAAAATTCGTTAGCTTCTTTTGATTGTTCGTAGGCATCATATAAAGAAACCTCTTTTTGATGATAATTTTTATCAATAAATTCTTTCACGCATTTCTTTGTTTTCCAATCGTCAATCCAACTTCTTATTATGGGAGTAAAGAAGTATAAAAGACCTATTGCCCCAATGAGAATTGCAACCTTCAAGAAGTGTATCAGGAGACCTTTGGCAAGAAAAGGAATATCTTTTTTCGTTGCTCCTGCTTTTATCAGAATAGAGCCAACCAGAAGAATTGCTAAAATTATCCAAATTATATAGCCCATAGATTTGTTTATATCCGTGGGAGCTTTATACAAACATAAAACCCGCCACAGGTGCACCTTGCGATGCATATAGACCTTTCGGCCTATAACGTAGAACACGCCCTATGACGGGGTTAATATGTTCTACGTTTTTATTCCATGCCCAATGATTTTTCACGGGGGTTAGGAAATTAAATTGTTGCTTCCAGTATAATCTTTTTACGGTTAGTTATCAACAATCTTACTGGTTTTACTCGTATTTTTATGAGATAATTAAAGTAGTTAGTAAAAATTAAATATGTAGGTCTTTGGAGTATTAGAAACCCAGAGACAAGTTTAGAAAGCTCTAAACTTAAAATGACTCATTTCTATTGTCGTTTTAAGTTTGGAGCTTTTTGTTTTTTCTGGGCATCTGGGCAAAGTCCGTTTCTGTTAGGCGGGTTTACCCAGAGCTCGTCTAACAAAAGCGGATTTTATTATGAGCAAAAAGGTTAGCGAAAATTACAATACGATGATAATAAAAGCCCTTTCGGTTAAGCCGGTTGCTTTTAATCCACTGCTCGCTAAATTATCAGGAAATGCTTGTGCCGGTTTATTTATGTCCCAGCTACTTTACTGGTGGAATAAGGGAAGTAACGATAATTGGATTTATAAAACGATTAAAGAAATTGAAGAGGAGACTTCGCTTACAAGAAGTGAGCAAGATACAGCAATTAAGACATGGCTCCGGCTACAAGTTTTGCAAGTAAAAAAATGTGGAGTGCCACCAAAAAGACATTTTAACATTGATACAGACAAGTTATTCGGACTACTTAAAGACGTCCTATCGGTAAAATCTACAAATCAATTTGCAGGAAACAGCAAATCAATTTGCGATAATCAGCAACATATAACAGAGAGTACACCAGAGATTACACCAGATACTCTCTTTAACAAAGAGTGCGAACGGCCAATTTTGGAAAATTGACCATTCGCTTTCTGGGAAATAAAAATGATTTCAGAAACAGCATTAAAAGAGTTTAAGGGAATTTGGAGAGAAGAATTCGGAGAGGAAATATCCGACGAGTTGGCGTTGGAAGAAGGAGGTAATTTATTAAATATAATTAACATCATATACAGACCGATTAAAAGAGATTGGGTTGAAGAAACAAACAATGACGGAACTGATAATGGTCCCTAAAAATAAAACAGCCCGCCGCGAAGCAGGAGTTTTATTAAGCCATTCGGCTTTCTTATGTAAGATTATCACGTTATAATACTACAAAGCAAGCCGGATTATACCAAACTATGTATTTTAGAAAAAGCATTCCTCAAAAGGAAATTAAATATGGATTATATAAGCGAAAATCAACTGACGATGAACGTCAGGTATTAAGTTTGGGCTCACAGAAGTCAGATGCATTAAAGAGGTTTTCTAATCTGAAAATTGTAGAGCTTGATGACGAATCAGTCAGTGCCTTTAGACCATATAAAAGACCAGTGTTCAATGAGATGATTGAAAAAATAAAGAAGGGAGAAATTCAAGGAATTGTTGCTTGGCATCCCGACCGTCTTTCTCGTAATCCTATTGATGCGGCCCAGATAATTTATCTGCTTGATATTGGTGCTCTCAAGGACTTGAAATTTAGCTCCTATCATTTTGATAATTCTCCCGAAGGAAAGATGATGCTTCAAATTGTGATGTCCCAATCAAAGTATTCTTCGGACAAATTAAGCAAGGATGTAAAAAGGGGTATGGATAATAAAGCCGAAACTGGATGGCGGCCGGGACGTGCACCACTCGGCTACCTGAATAGCAAAAGAGAAGAAAAGGGAAAGCAGTATATCTGTAACGACCCGGAACGTTTCCATTTAGTTGAGCAACTGTTGCAAACAATGTTGACCGGCAACTATACAGGCCCTAAATTGCTTGAATATGCCAATGAGGAGCTCGGATTGCGGCTGATAGCTACTAAGACCCTTCCAAGCAGAAAATTGCGTCATAGCGAATTATATCGCATTCTGACGAACCCATTTTATTATGGTTGGTATGAATGGGTTAAAGGGAGTGATAATTGGATACAAGGAAAACACGAACCGATGATATCAGAGGAAGAGTTTGATAAAATACAATTCTTGTTGGGCAGAGACGGCAGACCAAGACCAAAGAAACACAAATTTGCTTTCACTGGTATTATGAAATGCTCCTGTGGTGCCAGCATTACAGCCGAAGAAAAATTCAAACATCAAAAAAATGGTAATACTCACCATTATATTTACTATCACTGCACCAGAAGAGTAAATCCCAATTGCACCGAAAAATCTATTGAGCTAAAAGAATTCAATCGGCAGATAGATAAACTTATTGAAGGACTGACCATATCAGAAAGATTTCAGAAGTGGGCATTGAGTTATCTGCACGAAATTAGAAAGCAAGAAGCAAAGGCACAGGAAAACACTCTTGAAGCTAAGCAGAAACGGTTGATGCAAGTTGTTAAGCAATTGGACGATGTGATGATTAAATATACCGCACCAGAGAATTACGACGGGCTTTTAATTAGCGATAACGAACTCCTTATCATTAAAAGTCGGCTTCTTAAAGAAAAGGCGTCTTTGGAAAACGAATTAAGTCAGCAAGGCAAAAAGATTGAAGAGTGGGTTGAACTAACAGAGAAGACATTTAATTTCGCTCGCTATGCCCAGACATGGTTTGCAAAAGGAGATTTAGACCAAAAGAGGGCTGTCTTTGCTTGTTTAGGTTCGCACTTCCTAATAAAGGACCAAAAAGTGGCGATAAATATGAGGAAGCCCTTTAATTTTATCTTTGAAGGGCTTCCAAAAGCTAAAGAAGAATTAAGGAGGTTAGAACCTATTGAAAACTATGCTATTGCTGAACGAATTAAACATTTCGTCCAACAATTTCCTACATTGAGCGGAATACGAGAATCGAACTCGTGCCTGAACCTTGGAAGGGTCCCGTACTGCCATTATACGAATTCCGCAACTATGTTGGTCGACCAGGTAGTGAAAGTTCAAGATACAATTCGCAAAGCGAATTGTTAAGCTGAAAGCAACTTGAACTTCTACTACCTGGTCGGGCTGCCGGGATTTGAACCCGGACTAAAACGTCCCAAACGTCTCGTGCTACCGTTACACTACAGCCCGAATTTTTTCTACTTTGACTTTTCCTACGTGGTGCCCCCGGTAAGAATCGAACTCACATCCACTCCT
>CAYITR010000030.1:0-7919 GCA_964366465.1 uncultured Candidatus Saccharibacteria bacterium
TTGATGCCAAATCATTTTCACATCCTGGTTCGTGAAAAGACAGACGGTGGAATTTCTAAATATATGCTCAAGTTAATGACTAGTTATTCGATGTATTTTAATAAGAAATATAAAAGAACAGGCAAACTTTATGAAGGAGTATTCAAGTCGACACATGCAAGCAGTGATAGGTATCTCAAGTATCTTTATTCATATATTCATCTAAATCCCGCCAAACTCATAGATAAAAATTGGAAAGAAAACAAGGGTAGAAATATTACAAAATTACTGGAATATGTTTTTAGTTTTCAATATTCAAGCATAAAAGAATATGTTGCTGAGAAATTTATAATTTTAAACCCTTCAGTATTTCCTGAATATTTTAAGAAACCAGTTGATCACAAAAGAGAGCTTTTTGAATGGCTCAGTTTTAGTGAGTAATCCACTACGGAGACGGAGGCGTTGCCTCCGTATGCACAAGTTAAATTAATGATATAATAATGTATTATGAGCGAAAAAACTGATTGGTCATTTGTTGATAAAAGAAAAAGTGGAAAGAAATCCGAACAACCAACAGCGACTGATTGGTCGCTTGTTGATGAAGCACGAAGAGGAGAAAAAGGTGTAAATACAACAGCTGAAGAATCCGCAAGAAATATAGAAGAAGAAATAAAAGCAATGGAGCGAGAAATTGATAGAATCAAAATAGAAAGTCCTATTAAAAAGAAAGTAATACAATTAAAACAGGCAGAAATTATTGCTAGATTTAAGAAAGGTGAAATCGACCGCAAAACAGCAGAGAAAATGATGAAGGATTTAATAAAGTAGAGCTATTTTGCAATAGCAGTAGCTTCGTCGAATTTGACGGAGAGGAGTTTCGATGCGCCATCGGAACCAATGGTCACGCCGTAGAGTATGCCGGCGCGAGACATCGTCTCGCGGTTGTGGGTAACAACGACAAGCTGAGAATGCTTAGATAGCTTCTCCAACATGTCGCCATACTTGCGCGAATTAGCTTCATCGAGCGCAGCATCCGTCTCGTCGAGCACTAGGAATGGTGGAGGATTAACCTGCGACATAGCGAAGAGGAGTGCTATGGATGTGAGAGACCTTTCTCCCCCAGAGAGCGCCTGGAGCTCTTTCACCTTTTTGTGTGGAAGGGAAACATTTATGTCTATACCTTGTTCGAAGACAAATCCGTCTTTACTACTCTCTTCCTCTTCATAATCTTCATCTACCTCGATAGACTCATCACGTTTTACTTTCTTGTTTTCAACGACAATAGACAGAACACCAGTTCCCCCACCAAACACTAACTTGAAAAATTCATTAAACTCCGTATTTATTTTCTTCACTCCTTCTTTAAATTCGATATCAATTTTTTCTTTCAAGTCTGCAATTAACTTCTCTAGGGCTTCCATGCTCTTATTTAAATCATCCATCTCTTTCGTTAAGAATTGATCTCGCTCCGAAGCGTCTTTGAATTCTTTCAGGACATCACTTCCACCCCCTAGCCCCGCATCCTCGAGCTTTATCTTAAGCCTTTCGATTTTGCGTCTTTGTTCTTCTTTGGCAGTTGTATCCATCTCTCCTTCTATGGTGTGATCCTTGTAAGCCAAGATTTCCCTCCCGACAAGCGCAGCCCCTTCTTTTATCGCGTTTTCAAATGCTTCAAACTCTCTACTAAGGTTGGCTACTTTCATATTTATCACCTCGAGCGCACTTGAAAGCTCTTGTTGTTTGACTTTCCAGGTAAACTTCTCACGCTCCATATCGCGCAGTGCCTCCATTTGTTTATTTAAATCTTCCTTAAGTGCCTCCGCTTGTTTACTTCCCTCTTTTTCTTCCGTGTCCAGTCTGGCAACTTCACTCAAAGTATTGACTTGAGAACTTTTCAGGTCTTGCAATTCCTTCTCTTCATTTTGTCTTTTTTCGATTTGCTCTTCATGTTTTTCTTCTATCTCATGCCCGCACAGTGGGCAACGGCCAGAAAGCTTTACTTTGTGTTCCTTGGCTTCGAGCATTCCCTCTATACGCCCAAGCTTTCTCTCTAGCTCATTCTTTTGGGACCGAACTTCATTGATTCTTTTTTCAAGCACGCGAAGCTCTTCAATCTTCTGGTTCCCTTTTGTGGAGCTCGACTCTTCGGTATCAGAAATTTTTCCGTTCACTTTCTCAAGCTCAGCTAAAATACTATTTTTTTCTTTTACTAAATTTTGCTTTTCTGTATCGAGGTAAACACTTTCCCTCTTTAAGTAGTCCTTGTATAGAGTGGCTAGCTCGGCCTCCATCTCCTTTGCTTTTTCAAATTTCTCAACTTGTTTCTTAAGAAATGAAAGGTGTGGCGCATTCTCTCGGCGAAGCATGCTTACTTCTTTCATGTTTAAACTAGTGCGTTCGAGTTTGCGTTCGGACTCTTTTATTTTATATTGATAAATCTTCAGTCCAAGCGCGTCTTCTACCATAGCTTTACGCTCTTTTGGGTTCGCGTTCAAAATTCTATCTGCTTCACCTTGTGAAATAATCTGGTGCCCAGACGAGCCAATGTTGACCGATGCCAGCATATTGTGAATATCTTTTAGTCTAACTTCGGTCCCATTTAAAATATAATTATTGAGTCCGTCCGGAAAAACTTCACGAGAAATGCTGATGGTGTCATAACTTAGGTTTATCTCTTCACCAGCGTCGTTCGATAATTTAAAAATTTTATCAGTATTATCGAAATAAATTGTCACCGATGCCCGAGAACCAGCGGGTAGATTCTTGGAACCCTTGAAGATAAGGTCCGAGCCGGACTTACCGCGCATAGATTTGATAGATTGTTCGCCAAGGACAAAACGCAGTGCTTCCACCACGTTTGATTTACCAGACCCGTTGGGCCCAACCACCGCAACGATGGAGTTATTAAACTCTAAAAGGCTCTTCTGGTGAAAGGATTTGAAACCGTTTAATTCTATAGTCTTCAGTCGCATTGCCTGTATATTCTAGCACATTTAATCCATCCAGTTCCTTACCTTCAAGGCTGCTTCGGCGGCTTTTTGTTCTGCTTCCTGTTTGGATTTGCCTTTGCCTTCCGCCACAGCAACTTTGCCGAAAAATATGCCGACAGTAAAATGCTTGTCGTGATCCGGACCTGACTCGTTTAAAACTTTATAAGCTGGAGTAACATTTACAAATTCCTGCGCCTTTTCCTGCACAAGAGATTTAGCGTCACGCCAAAGCTTTTTGTTCACTATGTCGTCTGTCTTTTGCAATAAAGTCTTTGTGATAAATTTGTCCGTCGCATCATAGCCCTGATCCAAATACAGCGCGCCCACATACGCCTCGTAGGTATTGGCTAGGATGTATTGTCGGGCCTTGCCATTATCTTTTGTTTCACCTTTCGACAATAGTAAATAATCGTTCATGCCAATGTCGAGAGCAACTTTAGAAATAATTACCGCGTTCACTAAAGCGCTCCGGATCGAAGTAAGCTCCCCCTCTGCGTAGCTGGGATACCTAGTATATAGAAAATCAGTAACTATAAGCTCAAGCACCGCGTCACCAAGAAACTCGAGTCGCTCATTATGCGCGAGGCCCTTGCTCCCATTTTCATTAATATAAGAACGATGAATAAAAGCCTGCTTCAACAGGTCCTTGTTTTTAAAAATAACTTTTGTCTTTTTTTCAAAATCTGTAAAATTTATTGTGGTCATATTTTTTCTTTTTACTTTTTATCCCGACGCTTTTAAGGTCGGGACCCCGACTTTACGTCGGGGCTACTCAACATCTCCACAGCCTTAGTAATAATCGGGATGATATCGTTATAGACTCGCAATTCCGGAATTTCCGAAAGTTCAAACCATCTAGCCCCATCGAGCCCGCCAGACTTCTCGAGTACCAACTCATGGTATTCGCTCTTCGCCAGAAAGTACACAACCTTTTTCAAAATTTTACCCTTTTCGGGATGTGTTGCAACATAGGCATTCTCGCCAAGCTTGGCTTCTATTGTAATATCGAGGCCAATTTCTTCTTTAATTTCTCTCGTTGTCGCCAATTCTTCGTTCTCTTCGCCTTGTATCCCCCCTTTCGATAATGTCCAATAACCGAAAACATCGTGAACTAAAGCAAACAGAACTTGGCTGTTTTTACTGTTCGGCTTCATTGCATACACCAACGCCCCGCCCTTTTTCTCAATCGGTAACTTTGAAATATCAACTGACTCTTTGCTATCTGTGTCTTTCTTCTTACTCACTTGTTCTTTACCCGGCTCGCCTATTTCCTTATACACAGCACCCAAGACACCGTTGATAAACTTGCTGGAATTTTCTCCGCCGAAGGTCTTTGCCAGCTCTATCGCTTCATTGATGGCCACCTTCGGAGGAACTTCTTTGCGATTACCAAAAAGCAATTCGGTCAAACCAATTCGCAAAATATTTCTGTCAATAATTGAAATTTTATCGATAGGCCAGTCCGGCGCAGCCTTCTCTATTATTTCATCCACCGAAACTCTGTGCTTCAAAACCGCGTTAACGAGCGTGAATACAAAATGATCGTCCTCAAGACCGGGAGCGAATTCTTTTAAATTTCTATCGAGTATTTCTTTAATCTGGGAATTTTCCGGAAGCGTGTCAATACGAGTGGGCGAAAAATCCCACTCAAACAAAGTCTGGAGCACTATTGATCTGGAAAGGTGCCTGTTTGCCATAAAATTTGCTGAGGTGAATTTCTTAATTCACCTCACCCCCATCCCCTCTCCTTAATAAGGAGAGGGGTGGCTGCACCAGCAGACGGGGTGAGGTATTAACTTTGTGCAGTTTTCGCTTTCGCTTTCTTCTGCTTCTTTTCCGCCTTTTTAACTAAATCCAAAACCTTTTTCCCACGATAAAAACCACAAGCCGAACATGCTGTGTGGCGCCTCTTCAACACCTGACAGTTTTCACACTTGGTGAAATTAGTTTCCGTCAACGCATGGTGCGAACGACGGTTCTTCGTATGCGATTTTGTATGCCTCATTCGTACTACCATAATGGGTTCTATACTAACATATTAAAGGTGAAAAGCAAATAAAGATGTGCTAGTATGAAGAATATGGAAAAAGCTGAAAAATTAGCACGCTTGCGACACACTCTGGCCCACCTGACCGCAGCCGCAGTACGGGAACTCTGGCCAGGCTCTCAAAACGCCATTGGCCCAGGCATAGATAATGGCTTTTATCAGGATTTCGAAATTGCCGGAACCGTCACGGAAGTAGATTTACCAAAGATAGAAAAGAAAATAAGGGAACTGA
This sequence comes from uncultured Candidatus Saccharibacteria bacterium, assembly GCA_964366465.1. Lineage (GTDB taxonomy): Bacteria > Patescibacteriota > Minisyncoccia > Phycocordibacterales > UBA9973 > UBA9973. The sequence continues at coordinate 5,249 of CAYITR010000030.1, forward strand.
TACCAAAATGGACTCATTTTGAAAAAAAAGAAGTAACTAAAGAAGAAGCCTTAAAGGAATTCGCTTGGAATAAATACAAAATAGAACTAATAGAAGAATTCGCCAAAGAAGGGAAAAAACTAACCTTTCATAATTCACCAGGGTTAGTGGACCTATGCAAAGGAGGACATTTAGAAAACCCGAGCAAGGAACTGCCCCTTGATTGCTTCAAGCTCGACCGCATAGCCGGAGCATACTGGCGCGGAGATGAAAAAAACAAAATGCTCACCCGCATTTACGGACTGGCTTTTGAAACCAAAGAAGAGCTAGATGTATATTTAAAACAAAGAGAAGAAGCTGAAAAAAGGGACCATCGTAAAATCGGACCCGCTTTGGGCCTATTCGCTTTTTCAAGTTTAGTAGGGCCTGGACTGCCTATGTTTTTACCAAAGGGTGGAATACTAATAAGAGAACTTGAGGAATTCGTACGAACGGAAAAAATAAAAAGGGGTTATTCTTTCGTTAGAATTCCTCATATTGCTAAATCAGCGCTTTATAAAAAAAGTGGGCACCTGGGTAAATATGACGCCATGATGCCAATAATGACGGATGAAGAAGGCATGGAATTGGTTTTAAAGGCAATGAACTGCCCTCACCATTTTGAATTATATAATTCTCAACCTCACAGCTACAGAGACCTGCCTTCACGTTTTGCCGAGACCACTACTGTGTATCGCAATGAAAAATCAGGTGAGCTCTCTGGGTTACTTAGAGTAAAAGCTTTGACCCAAGACGACACTCACCACTTTGTACGTCACGATCAAATTGAAAGTGAAATAGAAATGATTTTGGGCTTAATGGATTCTATTTACAAAGTATTCGGTTTCTCAGATTTTCTGGTGCAAATATCAATTCGTGACCCAAAAAATAAAGAGAAGTATTTTGGCGGAGATGAATTATGGCAAAAATCTGAAAAAATCCTTATCGAAGGTGTCAAAAAATGGGGTAAACCCTATGTTATTGCAGAAGGCGAAGCAGCTTTTTACGGCCCTAAAATTGACATTATGGTGAAAGACGCCATAGGTAGAATGTGGCAATTAACCACAGTTCAATTAGACTTTAACCAGCCAGAAAATTTCGACCTGTCTTATGTTGGAAATGATGGACAAAAACACCGACCTGCAGTATTGCATGTGGCAATCTTGGGCTCAGTAGAACGCTTTTTGGCTGTACTAATTGAGCATTACACCGGCGCCTTCCCTCTCTGGCTCTCGCCAGTGCAAGTGAAAATAATTCCCGTGCGAGAACAACACAACGCCTACGCAAAAGAAGTTTATGAATTGTTAAGAGAAAGTGGTATCCGCGCCGAGCTCGATGACAACGATGGAAATCTCGGAGGTAAAGTCCGCGATGCGAAAAATAACAAAGTCCCCTACTGGGTGGTCATCGGCGATAAAGAAATTGAAGCGGGTAAGGTAACCCTCGAATCTAGAGACAGTGGCCAGCTCGGCCAAATTACAAAAGAAGAACTTTTGCAAAAACTTCTCGAGGAAATTAAGAACAAGAAATAATGAATAAAATGCTTTTGGTTATTATAATAATACTAGCCATTATTGCTTTCTTTTATCCTAAAGAAAAGTTTTTTGGCTGTGGGGCAGTATGTCTTGAAGGAGAAATGGGAAAGGTAACGGAAGAAGCAAAAAACACTATTTGTATCGGGTTTGAGGAAAAAATACCTGTTAATGATGCTACTGGAAAACGTTGCTACGGAATATTTATTAGAAAATAATTTATTTATTTCTCGTTTTTCAGAATTTCCAGTAAATTTTTCATCGCCACGCCACGATGCGAGAATTTATTTTTTTCCTCCGTTGAAAGCTCTATCATTGGTCTGTCCGTGCCGTCTAGTTGAACAAATAAATCATACCATCTACCCTGGTGGTCATTGTCTTTTGGACCAACAATCTTGCCATTAAACTCGCCCGTGGCTATAACTATATCTCCGAGCCCACGACACAGCCCGAGCTGGCAAATTGCTTTTATCTTAGAGCCGGCAAACTTATTGCCCATTTCGTATGGAGTCATAACTTTGAAAAAATCTTTCATATACGGTCCAGGAAAACCATTAAGTTCTTCTATATACGTGGAAACATCATCCACCAACACTGGACTTTGAAAGATTTCATAAGCTCTTCTGAGTTTGTGGTCTAAAATCTCCTCATTACTCCCCTGAATTTCGGGCTCAGTCCAATCTTTCTGCTCACAATCAAAAAACTCCGCGAGTCCGCTTGCAAGTTCTCGGAACTTCATCGAACTGCCTGTTACGATAAAAAGTTTCGGTTTCATGAATTCCCCCTCTCCTTGCCAAGGAGAGGGCTGGGGTGAGGTTAAATATCAATCTCTGCGAGTTTGGCGTTGGATTGAATGAAGGATTTGCGAGGTGGGACTTCGGAGCCCATTAGAATGTCGAAAATTTTATTAGCTTCTTCGGCGTCGGTGATATCCACTCTTTTTAGTATTCTATTTTTTGGATCCATTGTCGTCTCCCAGAGTTCTTCGGGGTTCATTTCACCGAGACCTTTGAAGCGCTGGATGTGGAATTTGCTGGATTTAGCTTTCGTTTCAACTTCTTCCTCGCTTTGCTCGGAACCTTCGCCTTCGGCTACGGCCTCAACCTCTTGTATCTCGCTTA
>CAYITR010000031.1:0-7907 GCA_964366465.1 uncultured Candidatus Saccharibacteria bacterium
TGGTGTGTTTGAGCAGCGTCGTGAAGGATGCCCTTGGTGCCTATGCCGTCTGTGGACGCTTCGATAAAATATCCTTTTGGTAAATTTCTAAAAGTAAAAGGGCGAGGACCGCGAAAATTCCCGCCAGATAAATCCTGTACTTCTACAAAGGGAGAATTTTTATAACTTGCTTTACAAACAGAGCCAGCAAAACTACTAAATAAAGATTCTTCCTCCACATCTACTCCGTCTTTGGAATAAATCTTTTTTTTAGTTTCCTTACTCATTTTATTTCTCCAAATATTTCTTGTATCCAACTTCAGAGAGTTTTTCACCCTTGGTTTCTTGTTCGTCACTCATTTTCTTTTTATATTCTACTAATTTTTCTTCCAAAATTTTGTCCTTAGTAGCGATAATTTGGATAGCTAGCAAACCAGCGTTTTTGCCAGCGTTTATGCCGACAGTAGCCACTGGAATTCCGGGTGGCATTTGCACAGTAGATAACAAAGAATCCAATCCATCTAAACTCTTGGCTTTGACCGGAAGCCCAATAACCGGAAGAGTGGTGTGGGCGGCAATTACTCCCGCCAAGTGGGCCGCGCCTCCTGCGCCGGCGATTAAAACTTTTACTCCTCTCCCTCTGGCTTCTGAGGAATATTTTCGAGCTCTTTCTGGAGCGCGATGAGCTGAACCCACAGTCATATCATAAACTACTCCGAATTCTTCTAAGATTTTTGCAGCTTCGGCGAATACCTCCAAATCCGAATCTGATCCCATAATTATGGCTACTTGTGGATTTTTCTTCATTGCAGGATTATATCACTTTTTATTAAAAAAACTATCTAAGCACTAAGCGCTTTTTTACCAATATCTTTTCTGTATTGCATGCCTTCAAAATTGATTTTTGAGACGGCTTCGTAGGCGGTGGCCAAAGCTTCTTGTAAACTTTCTCCGGTGGCGCTAACTCCGAGCACTCGTCCGCCGTTTGTGACCAATTTTCCTTCCTCGTTTAATTTTGTGCCGGCATGAAAAACAACTATATCGGGATTATTTTTAATTTCTTCGAGGCCAGAAATTATTTTACCCTTCTCATAATTTCCTGGGTAGCCAGCAGAGGCAAGCATTACTGTGCAGGCGGATAGAGTGCTCCATTTTACTTTTAAATCTTTTATTTTTCCATCAATACTCGCGTCAATCACCTCTAGGATATCTGTGTCGAGAAGTCGCATATAGGTTTCTGTTTCTGGGTCGCCGAAACGAGAGTTAAATTCAAAAACCTTCGGTCCTTCTTTTGTTAGCATTATCCCCGGATACAAAATTCCAACAAATGGCCTGCCTTCTTTGGCCATGCCTCTAATCGTCGGCGCAATGATTTCTTTTTCGATTCTAGCCATTTGGCTTTCATCCATAAAAGGAAGTGGCGCTATGGTGCCCATTCCGCCAGTGTTGGGACCAGAATCATTATCAAAAATTCTTTTATGATCTTGTGAGGCGGGAAAAATTTTCCACGAAGTGCCATCTGAAATTGCATGAATCGACACCTCTATTCCCTCGAGGTATTCCTCGATAACTACTTCATTACCAGCATTGCCAAAGATTTTATCAATCAAAATTTTCCGCAAGATTTCTATGGCTTCTTCTTTAGTTTGGGCGACGGTTACGCCTTTGCCGAGCGCCAGCCCGCTGGCTTTAATAACGATCGGTAAGTTTCCTTTTTCTATATATTTTTTTGCGTCTTCAAAATCTCTGAAAACCTCATACTTGGCGGTAGGAATACCATGTCGGTGCATAAAATCTTTCGCATAAGCCTTCGACCATTCGAGTTCGCTGGCGGATTTGGTCGGGCCCCAGATGCGTAGATTTTCTTTCTGAAATTCATTCACGATACCGAGCGCCAGCGGATCGTCCGGGAGCGCCAGAGTTAAATCAATTTTTTGAGATTTTGCAAATTCTATTAGAGCTCCTATGTCTATAGCCTTAATGTCTACATTTGTTCCAATGCAGGCTGTGCCTGCATTACCGGGCGCAAAAAATAATTGTCCCGCTCTCTCTGACTGCGCCACTTTCCAGCCCACTGCGTGTTCCCTACCCCCTCCACCGATTATTAAAATTCTTGATTTCTTTACTGGCATAGTTTTTCTAAAACTTCTACGTACAATTCATTTTCTTTTTTCTTGAGTCTGGCATACAAAGATTCTAGCGTGTCGTTTGGTTCGATTTGTTCAAAGGTTCTTCCAAGTACTGGGCCAAAATCAAAATCCAATGTTAAAAAATGAACAGAAGATCCAGCGTAGGTGGATTTTTGATCTAAGAAATTTTGAATTGCCTTTTCGGCATACATGCCCTTATTCCAAAGCGCTTTTGTGCCGTCAGGGCATTCTACATTACCGAGAGTAGTGTCCGGAATCAGTCCGGGATGCAAATTTAAAATTTTGTTTTCATATTTTTTAATCATTTGATCCGGAATAATTTTCTTCCAACCCGCGAGGCATATGTAGTCTGGATGTATTTTTTCCAGTATCGGCATGGCATTTTCTGTATCAGAAACTACTGCAGAAATTTCCGCGTTTATTTTGTCATCTAAAATAGCCTTCTGTATTGCTTTCAAGTTGGTGTGGCTACTACCCTCGTGAACCATCAACACTAATTTTTTAGGATTTTGGGACATCATAACTTACTTCTTTTTTGCGTTCTTTTAAATCGATAGGATATTCACCGGTGAAAAAAGATGTGCAGAGATTATTTTTAGGCAAGCCAATTGACTTTATCAATCCTTCTAGTGATAGGAAGTGAAGCGAGGTTGCTCCTAAAAATTTCCTAATTTCCGAAACTGTTTTATTTGAGGCGATTAATTCTTTTTGAACCGGAGTATCGATGCCATAAAAATCTGGATAGCGAACTGGCGGAGAAGAAATCAGTAAATGCACCTCCTTGGCGCCGGCGTCAAACAACCTTTTGACTAACTTCCTACTGGTATGCCCTCTCACGATAGAGTCATCAATAACCGCAATTTTCTTGCCTTTAATAACGTCGCCCAAGGCAATAAGTTTCAGAGCCACACTATTTCGGCGAGATTTCTGGTCGGGTTCGATAAAGGTGCGATGGACGTAACGGTTCTTTATTAGAGCCATCTCTAAAGGCACACCGGATGCCCCACTGTAGCCTATGGCCACTGGAGTTCCAGTGTCTGGCACTGGCATTACCATATCAACATTGAGCTTAAATTCACGCGCTAATTCTATGCCACAATTTTTCCTGACTTGATATACTAGTTTCCCATTCATTATACTGTCTGGTCTGGCGAAATATACATATTCGAAAATATCATGTTTGGGATTCGATTTTGCCAGTTTTATACTTTTCAATCCATTCTTGTTTATAATTACCATTTCTCCGGGCTTGATGTCTCGGATAAATTTTGCGCCAATAGTAGAAATAGCGCAAGTCTCCGAAGCGACTACATAACCCTTGCCTATTTTCCCAAGCGAAAGCGGACGCAAACCGTACTCGTCACGTACAGCTACTAAAGTATCTTTGTTCATCATAATCAAGGCAAAAGCTCCAGTAATTAACGGGAAAACTTTTTTGACCGCATTCTCTATTGTCTCACCTTTTTGAATATAAAAATCAATTGCATCCGTAATTAGCTCTGAGTCGATTCTATTTTTCTTTAAAACTTTTTTTGAGGCAAGAAATTGTTCAAGTGAAGTAACACTAGGAATGTTGCCATTATGAGCCAAAGCAAAAGTGAAATCTTTATTTAAGACCGGCTGGGCGTGACTAAGGGCACCTCCACCAGAAGTAGAATACCTGTTGTGACCGATGCCAATATAACCGTGCAGTCTTTTTATGTCTTTTTCTTTATAAACTTGAGACACGAGCCCGATACCCTTGTGAGTATGAAGCTTACCTCCATCATTGGTGGTTATGCCAGAAGCTTCTTGTCCGCGATGCTGGAGAGCAAACAAAGAAAAGAAAATAAGCCTTGAAACAGGCAATCCTTTGCCATAAATACCAACAATACCGCATTTTTCTTTCAATCGATCGAGCATAATTATTTTTTATTTCTGTAATAATCAACTGCGTTTTTAAAAATCTGTAATCCTGCACCGGCTTCTTTTGTTTTCTTTTGCAACCAGAGTGGTGAATGATGGAAAAATATAGCCCTTTCTGGATGGGGCATTAACCCAAGAACCCTCCCATTATATGCCAATACTCCAGCGATGTCATGGTCCGAGCCGTTCGGATTGGCTTCTAGATTTTGGAATTTACAAATATCGCCCCTTGTGTATTCTAGAGCTTTATAACTTTCCACTTTCCACTTTTTACTTTCTACATACCTCCCTTCTCCATGTGCTATGGGTAGAGATATCTTCTTTATTCCTGTGAGCCAAGGGCTGAGACCTCTTACTTCTAAATCCACCCATCTATCTAAATATTTCCCACCTTTATTTTGCGCAAGCGCGCCAGGGAGAATCCCTAGGTTGGTAATAATTTGAAATCCATTACATATACCGATAACCAAAGTGTCCCGTGTTAAAAACTGATCCAATTCTTTCGATAAGTGATTCTTAAATTTATTGGCATAAGCCTTACCACTGCCGGTGTCGTCACCATAAGAAAACCCGCCCGGGAAAACCAAAATCTGATATTCTGAAAGCATTTTTGGTTTTTTTATCAAATCATTAATGTGTACAATATCCGCTTCCCCGCCCACCGAATCAAAAGCGAATTTCGTCTCTTCTTCGCAGTTGAGCCCATAGCCTGACATTATTATAATTTTTGGTTTTTTATTTTTCATTTTTGTTTATCAGAGAAAGCATGGTAAATTTTGTGTAATTTTTTGACATCTGATTTTACTATTATTTTATTTCCATCCGTAATTACCATTTTGTTGTCTTTTGAAACCCTGCCTAATTTTACGCAGATAATATTTTTTACAAGTTTTTCAAATTTTGAAATATTTTGTGGCGTAACAGACACCAATACCCTCCCCTGGCTTTCTGAAAACAATTTCGCATCTACCCCATAGGAGTTTCCTATGGGGTTAAGAGAAATATCACAGCCGAGCATGCCACCTATGCAGGCTTTAGCCAGAGCGATTCCGAGTCCGCCGTGGTTCACCGACATCGAAGACTCTAGTAATTCTTTTTCTATAGTCCGTTCGAGCGCCTGATAAGTTTTTAAATTTTTCTTTGTATCAACCTTCGGAACACCAAGCTCATCATGTGTTTCACCCATTAAATAAATCACATCCCCTGAATTTTTAAATTCCGGAGAAACAGTTTTGTAAATATCTGGCATCACACTAATAGCCGAGATCAAAAGTGTCGGTGGGATAGAAACGGTGATTGCCCTACCCTCTTCGTCGTAACCTTTGAAGTCATTAAACATGCTGTCCTTGCCGGAGATAAATGGCGTGCCGTAAGCCACGGCTGTGTCATAGCAAGCCCTTACCGCTTCTACAAGCTCGCCTAACCTCCTCGGGTCGTTCGAAGAACACCAACAAAAATTGTCCAAAATTGCCAAGTGGTCTAATTTACCCCCGCAGGCTATGGCATTACGCACTGCCGTATCAAGGGCGGAGGCGGCCATATGGTAGGTGCTAATGTCAGAATAAGAGGGATAAAGGGCTTCTGTGAGGACAACCCCCTTTTTGGAATTTAGAACTGGACGAAACACCTGCGCATCAGTGTTGATACGCCCTCGTCCAGAAAGTGGCTTCAACACCGAAGAGCCTTGAACCTCGTGATCGTATTGCTCTGATATAAAAGCGAAACCCCTGATATTTTTTTCTGCAAGCAGGGCTTCAAGCTCTTTGGTACAGGAAAAGCCTTTGGGTAAAGTTGGTTCTGAAAAATTTCGGATAGGTTCTTCAGTAATTAAATGTTTGGTTGGTATGCCGTCGTGCAGGAAGTCCATCGCTAAGTTCATTATGGTTTTCTTTTTGTATTTCACCACGCAATTTCCGGATTTGGTAAATTTACCAATTATCGTCGCTTCTACACCGCGACTCTGCATTAATTCAAAAAGTTTCTTCCACTTATTTTTCGGCACAGCTAAAGTCATTCGTTCTTGGGATTCCGAAATCCAAATTTCCCAAGGGCGGAGCCCTGGATATTTAAGTGGGACCTTTTCGAGGTCTATAAGGGCTCCGCCGGATTCCTTGGCCATTTCCGCAACCGAGCAAGACAAGCCTCCAGCACCATTGTCGGTAATGCTGTTGTATAGGTTTAAATCGCGAGCTTCTTTCACTAGCGCGTCACTTAACTTTTTCTGAGTAATCGGATCGCCTATTTGCACCGCGGTGGATGGGGAGTTCGAATCGGTGGCCACAGAGGAAAACGTCGCGCCATGAATGCCGTCTAGGCCTACTCTACCACCAACTATGACGATATAATCCCCTACTCGTGCTTTTTTTAGATGGGAAAGTTTTCCATTTATTTTTCTTGGGATGAGGCCGACTGTGCCGGCAAAAACCAAAGGCTTGCCTCTATACCTTTCGTCAAATTTTATAAATCCAGACAAGGTGGGTATGCCGGAACAATTCCCTCCTGCATTTATTCCTTTAATAACTCCATCCATAATTCTCGCCGGCGGAAGCATTCTTTGCGTCATTTGCGAATCACGGAAAAGGGGTCTTGTGTCTTCCGGTTCGCCAAAACAAAAGCCATATGTGTTGGCTACTGGCTTAGCTCCTAAGCCGAACCCAATAGTGTCACGATTGACCCCCACTATACCGGTAATAGCGCCACCAAAGGGGTCAAGCGCCGAGGGGCTGTTGTGAGTTTCTACTTTATGAGTTATTAGATAATTTTCATCAAAAACAATTCCGCCAGAGTTATCGCTGAAAACGGAAACGCAAAAATCCTGCTGACCTCTCTGGCCTTTCTCCTTTCGAATTAAATTCGTCGCACCCTTTATGTAAGTTTTATATAAACCATCCTTTATATCGTCAATTGGATTAGCAAAAATAGTGTGCTTGCAGTGTTCGGACCAAGTTTGAGCTAAGGATTCGAGTTCAATATCTGTCGGGTTGCGTTTCAAGGTGTGGAAATAACTTTTTATTGCTTGCATTGAAGCTAAGTCTAGTGCCAGCGGGCCTCGGCGGGTGCCTCCGCCAGCTGGCGGACTATTTCTTATTCCTTCTTTGCCTATTTTAATTAATTCTTCATCGGAGACATTTAGTGAGACATTTATGACCGGCACGCTTTTTTTCAAAATTACTTTTGGCGCCCTAAGTGGTAAATTTATTTTTTTATTTATAATTTTCACTATCTCCGCTTTTTCAATTAGTGGGTTATAAAGTGTGGCGGCGAAGGATTCTACATTCTTTAAATTTGTTTCCGTGATGAAAAAAACTTTAGAAGTATAAACTTCAAGATTTGAATTGAGTAAATCTTTAGCAATCTCTTTTACAGTATTTCCAACATTGTCCGTAACGCCAGGCTTGAATCCAATCTCAATTGCATAAGAAAAATTTCCTACTTTCGGCGATTCATTTAGAACACAGTTTTCTAGGTTTCGATTTGTGAGAGCCTTTGCAAGCTTTTCTAGCTCTGATTTTGATAATTGAGAGTCGATTAGATATGAATCTGCACGCGTAGCGTTGCGAGCAGGCATTACATAAATTCTCGAAAGCATAAGAATATCTTATATCATTTTCATTTCTTTGCCAACTTCTTGTAGTATAGCAAGGGCTTGGTCGAGATGTTTTTTAGTATGCGCAGAGGAGACCTGGAAACGGAGTCGAGCTGTGCCTTCGGGCACAACCGGGAACCACAAACCAACCACGAACAATCCTTTCTCTAGCAACTTCTTACTCATGTCTTGAGTTTTTTTAGCATCTCCTAGCATTACTGGAACTATTGGATGCTCGCCGTCTAAAACATTAAAAAGATCGGAAGAGCACACGTCTGAACTCCAGT
>CAYITR010000032.1:0-7738 GCA_964366465.1 uncultured Candidatus Saccharibacteria bacterium
TTCTTTTGGTGAATCTCTCAAAAGGTAGGCTGGGGGACATCAATGCGAACTTGATCGGTCTAGTGCTCGTCGGCAAGATTCAGATGGCGGCGCTCTCGCGTGTGGACATGTTCGGCAAGTCTATGAATGATTTCTATCTTTACATTGACGAGTTCCAAAATGTCACCACGGATTCCATTTCTTCTATTCTCTCCGAAGCTCGCAAATACAGACTATCGCTCAACATTGCGCATCAATACATTACCCAGCTCGAAGAAAATATTAAAAATGCTGTCTTCGGCAACGTGGGCTCTATGGCCGTCTTCCGTGTGGGTACCGAAGACGCTACGTTCCTTGAGCCAAAATTCAAACCCCAGTTCACTGCGCATGACATCACCAAGCTCGACAACTACAATGCCTACATGAGCATGTTGGTAAAAGGCCAGCCGACCAAACCTTTCAATTTGCAAACGTTAGCTCCAGAAAAAGGTAATCCAGAAATCGTGGATAGTCTAAAAGAACTTTCTTATATGCGATACGGCCGTGACCGCACCGAAGTAGAAGCTGAAATCATGGCGAGGTATACATCGATGGAATAAATTATATGAATTATTTTACAGATATAGATAGACTTAAGGATGAGTTAAAAAAGAAAAATGTAAAAGTCGCGCTTACTACTGGATGTTTTGATGTTCTTCATAAAGCTCACCTCGATTATTTAAAAGATGCAAAATCTAGGGGCGATGTGTTAGTTGTACTTCTGCAATCAGATGAATTAACGAACCAAAGAAAAGGCACGAAAGATATAACAAGACCTGTATATTTCGTAGAAGAAAGAGCGAGACAGCTTTTAAGTAGTGAGGGCTATGAAGGCGTTATTGACTACATATTAATAGTTGATAGTGTGGAAGATATTTATAACTCAATTAAGGAAATTCATCCTGATGTTTTGGTTTTATCTGAAGCAACAGAAAGTGACGAAACTGACCCAAAAAGATTGAGGGAATATTTTAGAAACGAAATGAAGGTTGACATATTGGCACCAAAGACGGCAGTTCACAGCAGAGATATTATAAGAGAACGAGAAAGAGGTGACAATCCATTTGTTTCAGGAAAACTAAGGTAATTCTCGTGGAAGAAATAATACCCCTAGGCCTTGCCTAGGGGTATGCGCTGTGTATGTTAATATTAATACATGAAAGAATTTGGTACCAAGAGAGAAAATGAAGAAAGGCGGGATGGGGGATGCGGAGTTGTTTTTGATCCCAAAACTCAAAAATATGCAGTAGGTAAGAAAACAGAAGGAGGGCTTTTTATACTTTTCTCTGGTGGGGTAAATGCTAATGAGAATATTCAAGACGGGGTATTGCGAGAAGTAACAGAAGAAAGTGGTCTGCACGATTTTCAACATGTTGAAAAAATTGACGAGGCAATATGTCATTTTCGCAATAATGCAAAAAATGTTAATCGCGTGGCGCAGGCTACCTGTTTTCTGTTTATATTGAAGAGCGTAAATGTAATACCTACAAAGCTAGAGGAACATGAGAAGTTTACTCTAGCCTGGGCAACTCCGAAAGAAATTCTAGAAAATTGGGAAACCAGAAATCAGAACAAAGATTTTGATCATTGGATTTATTTCTTAGGTCAGGCGGTAAAAAGGGCCAAGGAGTTGGGTTATGATAAGAGTAAGTAGGGTTTTGCAAAAATATTTTTTTCTGGTAAGATAGAGGACATGAAACATCCAAAAGAAGAGAGAACATATATTATGTTAAAGCCTGATGGCGTCCGCAAGGGTCTCATCGGTGAGGTTATTCGTCGTTTTGAGCAACGCGACTTGAAAATAGTGGCACTGGAAATGTTCCAGCCGTCGCATGACCAGATAGATAACCATTATCCCAAAGACGAAACATGGATTACTAGACTTGGGCACAAAACTCTCTCTACCTACGAAAAGTATGGTTATGATGCGCTTTTGGATTTCGGTACCGTTGATCCTGCGGTTATTGGTCCAGAAATTCGCAAATGGCTGATTGATTATATGAAGTCCGCTCCACTAGTAAAGATGGTAGTGCAGGGCGTACACGCTGTTGATGTTGTGCGAAAGATAGCAGGAGACACTATGCCATACAAAGCAGACATGGGTACTATCCGCGGAGATTTCTCTATTGACTCGCCAGCTATGGCTAATAAAGAAAAGAGAGCTGTCATGAACATTCTTCATTGTTCTGAAACTCCAGAAGAAGCAGAACATGAAATTAAGCATTGGTTTGGTGACCAGACAACTTATGAGTACAAAAGGTTTGGAGTGGATGAATAAATTCTAACAAAAGCCCTCTTAGGGGCTTTTGTGTTAATATACACTTTATGTACGAAGTTGAGGTAAAAGCTAGATTAAAAAATCGAGAGGCGGTCTTTAAAAAACTAACAGATTTAGGCTGTACTTTTTCTGAAGAACTGCATCAGATTGATGACATCTTCACTCCAGAAACTACTGTTTTTCCTCCACCCAAAGGGGAGCCCGTTTTGCGTATCAGGGACGAGAATGGAAAATATATTCTTACCTTAAAAATTAATCAATCTAGTAGACAAGACTGCATCGAACACGAGGTAGAGGTCAAGGACAAGGGTGAGATGAATAAAATCATAAAACTGCTTGGTTTTCGGGACGATGTTACTGTAGATAAAAAGCGGATAAAAACAAAATACAAAGATATGGAAATAGTTTTAGACACCGTGAAAGAGCTAGGAGAATTTGTGGAGGCCGAGAAGATGACTAACGAGGCAGACCCAGAGGCTCGAAAGAAAATTCAAGAAGAATTGTTCGTCTTCTTAGAAACTTTAGGCGTAGGGAAGGAAGATCGAGTTATTGATGGCAAGTATGACATCATGCTTTTGGAAAAATTGAAGGGGAGATAATCCCCACCCAGCGCCTTAGGCGCTGGGTGGCCAGCTATGGTATACTAATATTACAATGAGAAAACAGCCAATAATTACTGATGAGTATTACCACATATATAATCGTGGAGTAGATAAGAGGGATCTTTTTAAAGATCAAAAAGACTTGCGTCGTTTTATTGAAAGTATTTCACAATTTAATCAAATTGAGACCGTAGGTAGCTTGAGAGATTTCAGCTTACACCCAGCGCCTAAGGCGCTGGGTGAGCCATTAGTTGCTTTCGTTGTTTATTGTATAAATCCCAATCATTTCCATTTTGTTTTAAAGCAATTAGTCGACGGGGGAATTGCAAAATTCATGCAAAAACTACAAGCTGGATATACGTCTTATTTTAACTTAAATAACCAGCGCACAGGCTCATTGTTTCAAGGGACCTTTAAATCAGTATTAATGGGCAGTGAAAACTATTTTAATAAAATTATCGGATATGTAAGTAAAAATTACCAGGTGCACAATATTCCTAAAGGGAAAATGCGCCTTGTTTTTGCCAGTGATCGTGAATACGAAAATAATAATTTTGAAATTGTTTCCAAAGCGGAAGGCAATAAAATGCTAAAGATTTTTAATGGTAGCAAAAATTTTAAAAAACACTGCGATGAAATTGTTTCGATTATAAGAGAAGAAAGAGGGAAGACATCTCTTTTAGAAGAAGAAAATCTACCACCCAGCGCCTAAGGCGCTGGGTGGGGTAATTTATGAATAAAGAAAATTGTGTCTATTGTACTGATCCAGAAGTTAAAGAAAGAGAAATAATTAGGAATGAATATGCCTGGGCTTTTTTGACTAACATCCCGATTGTTCCTGGACATGTTTTAATTGCTCCAATACGATGCGTGGCCGACTTTGACGGTTTGACCCAAGAAGAAATCTCGGCGATATTTGAATTAAGAGAAAAGCTTAAGGATGCGCTTATAAAATCTTTTAGCGCAGAGGGGTTTAATTACGCCTGGAACGAAGGAAAACTTGCCGGGCAATCAATACCGCATTTTCATTTACATATGCTTCCGCGAAAGACAGGCGATGCGGGAGTTCTGGAATATGAACCAAGGAAATTCATTTATAGACCGGGCGAGAGAGAAATTTCTCCAGCTGAAGAATTAAATGAAGTCAGAGATGTAATAAGAAATAATTTATGATAAAAGTAATTATTTTTGATGGCGTTAATTGCATTACTTACCAAGAGCCACTTAGTGTTGGCCTTGAGAGAGATTATAAAATCTCCCTAGAAAAAACACTTCCATTTTTCAGAGGAGTACTGCAAGACTGCGTGGCTGGACAAGCTGATTTAAAAGAAGTCATCCCTCCGTTTTTAGATGCTTGGGGATGGAAGGGTGGGGTGGATAAACTTTTAAGTTATTGGTTTGAGCGCGACCATAAGATAGATAGAGAACTCGTGTCGTATATAGGGGATTTGAGAAAGAAAGGGGTGTTGTGTTTACTTGCTACTAATAACGAAAAATACCGTTTTGCTTACATGCTGGACAAAATGGGCTTGGATAAAATTTTTGACAAATCTTATTGCTCAGCGCTTTTGGGTTATAAAAAACCAGATCAACAATTTTTCGCTAAAATATTTGCTGATTTAAAGGATATCGAAAAAGAAGAAATATTATTTTTTGACGATAAAGCTGATAATGTGAAAGGAGCGCAAGACTTTGGTATTAATGCCGAGTTGTATACTAACTTTGTAGATTTTAAGGAGAAAATGAAGAAGTATCTATAATTTTTTTATAACCCACACTTGTTTTTAATTCAAGTTTGTGTCTTTTTTATAAAAATAGTTGCGAGAATTTTTAAAGAGACTATACTTGATTGTAGGGTTATTTCCGATTATTACCTAGAACACTAACTTTAGGGAGCGTCGATCGAGTGTAGCCTTGGTTACAAACGTCTCGCACCCACCTAGCATTGAGCTACGGTAATATATCTGAAATAGTCCTAAGAAGCACCCCCGTCTTTCGGGGTTTTTTCTTGAGAAATATGGTAAAATTGCTTCTATGGACAGGAAAAAGCTTTTGAAAATCATAACAGTTCTGATGCTCGTTCTTTTTGTGGCGGATTTTCTTGCTAAAATGTTCTACTGGTACTCTTCTATTTGGTGGTTTGATGTGTTGATGCATTTTTCATCAGGATTTTGGGTGGGCTTGTTCTTTCTGTATGTTTTTACCGCGAAAGAATCTTTTATACCAGTCGTTAAGGTTCTTTTGTGGGTTCTTTTAATTGGGGTTTTATGGGAAATCTATGAGCTGTATGTTTACCAGCATCTCATGGGAATTCCTTTTGACATATTTGATACTATTTCTGATATATTCCTCGACCTATTCGGCGGGTTGTGTGCTATTCTTTACATATGGAAAAAACAGCTAAGGTAACATTTTGTGGAGGAACGGGGACGGTGACTGGGGCGAACTTCCTTTTTGAAGTAGATGGGAAGCGTATTTTAGTTGATTGTGGTTTAACTCAAGGGATTAAAGTGGCGGATGACGTTAACTGGGATCCTTTTCCTTATGATGCTAAAGATATCGATATTCTTTTCGTGACCCACGCGCATGTGGACCATGTCGGCCGTATTCCAAAATTAATTCACGAGGGCTTTCAGGGTAAAATTTATTCTACTTTGCCCACCAAGGCGCTCGCTCTGCCGATGCTTGATGACACGATGGGGATTCTTTCCAATAATAGAGAGCTTAATTTAGATAAAATATACTCACCAGAAAATATAAAGTCGGCATTCTCTCGGTGGCAAGGGTTTGCCTATCATGAGAAATTACAAATCACACCCGATCTCGAGGTGTCTCTCTTGAATGCGGGGCACATCTTGGGTTCAGCGATGGTTTTATTTATTTATCATGGTAAAAAAATCCTTTTCACTGGGGATTTGGGCAACAGCCCTTCGCCCATCCTTCCAGATACGGAAAAAATTACCGATATTGATTATTTAATTATGGAGTCGGTTTATGGCGACAGGAACCACGAGTCTAGAGATGACCGCCGGCATTTCTTGGAGCAGGTTATCGAAGATAACTATAAAAGAAAGGGGACTCTCGTCATACCGACCTTTTCGCTTGAGCGTTCCCAAGAACTTTTGTTTGAATTAAACGCGCTGGTGGAGAACAACAGAATTCCAGTAATGCCCATCTTCTTCGATTCACCGCTGGCTATCCGTCTGACTGAAGTTTTTAAGCAGTACAAGGATTACTTGAATGAAAACGCGCAAAAGGCAATGAAGAGCGATAAATATTTATTTGATTTTCCTGGGCTACACAGTACTCTAAAATCAGAAGAATCCAAAATGATTGGCAATGTTCCCGACCCAAAGATAGTCATCGCTGGTTCCGGCATGTCCACTGGCGGGAGAGTGGTGCATCATGAGAGGCATTATTTGCCGAACACAAACAACACACTTCTCCTTTTAGGCTATCAATCTGTGGGGACCCCTGGACGTTTGATTCAGGAAGGGTTAAAGACAGTGCGTATCACCGGAGAAGATGTGGCGGTGCGGGCGCATGTAGTCACTATCAGTGGATACTCGGGGCATAAAGATTCAGATGGTTTGATAGATTTTATAGAAGATACGCAAGAGACACTCAAAAAAGTATTTGTAGTTATGGGTGAACCGAAAAGCGCAATGTTTCTGGTACAGAAAATCCGGGACAATCTAGGTATCGATGCCTTGGCTCCGGAGCAGGGCGACAGTGTAACACTGGCTTGTTAGTTAAAGAAAAAAAAGATAAACTTACATTATGGATAATTCATCGAATGTTTTTTTTAAGCATGGGCATAGCCAATATAAAATCTGCGTATCGGGCGCGGCTGAGACAGGCCACTGCGGAGTGGACGCGCTAGACAAAGCTAAAGAGCTCGGGCGAGAGATAGCTAGGCAGGGCGCTGTCCTGATAACTGGAGCAACCACCGGCTTCCCACTATGGGCAGCCATGGGGGCGAAAGAGGCGGGGGGAGTATCTATAGGCTTCTCGCCGGCGGCGTCAGAACGCGAACATGTCGAGGTGTATAAACTCCCGATTGATTATTTAGATTTAATAATTTATACAGGCTTCGGCTACCCGGGGCGAGATTTATTGCTGACAAGGTCTGCAGATGCTGTCGTGTTGGGTTGCGGACGCATTGGCACAATTCATGAGTTCACTGTTGCTTTCGAAGACAACAAGCCGATAGGCGTCTTGGAGGGGTCTTGGGATATGGACGAAGAGATTAAAGAAATTTTAGCAAAAGGCCACCGTCCATACACAAAAATAACCTACGGGGGTGATCCGAAGAAACTAGTCGGAGACGTAATTACCATGATTAAAAAATACAAAGTTACTGAATACAAAATCACCCCCTAGGGGGTGATTTTGTATTTGTGATTATTTTACGTTCTCTAAAACTCGGGCAAATGTTTCGGGATGATGTTCTGCAAAGTCGGCTAGGATCTTGCGGTCGAGCATTATTTGCTTCTTTGCGAGCGCGCCCATAAGTTTCGAATATGACATGCCGAGCTCTCTACTGCCAGCGTTGATTTTAATATTCCAAAGTTTCCTATTGTGGGACTTCTTGTCGCGTCGGTGAGCGAAGGCGTAGGCCCCAGCGTGGAGCAGGGCGTCCTTAGCTTGGCGTTCCTTGGTGCTTCGGCCATGGCGAAAACCTTTGGTCTGCTTTAGGACACTTCTCCTTCTTTTTAATGCATGTACTCCTTTTTTGACTCTGGTCATATTACTAGTTGAAAGTTATAAAGTTTATAAAGTGTAAAGTTTCCGCCAAAGGCGGATCAGCCTTAGGCTGAGATCGGAAGAGCGTCGTGTA
>CAYITR010000033.1:0-7729 GCA_964366465.1 uncultured Candidatus Saccharibacteria bacterium
GACTCGCGCCTCGGCAATGCGAATGCCGCGTAATACCACTTTACTATGGGCCCTTATTAGTATTTCTAACGGGGTGAGAAGTGCCGCATCATACCAAGCCGACGCTTCGGTCGGCTCCCCGACTTCTTTTATAATTTAAAATGTGCGTCGGGGCTGAACCATAGGCCCCTCTGCGGATTAGTTTATATCAAAATAGCGAGAAATACCAGCAAAAATAAATATTCTACCAAGTCCACTTTGATTTTTTGAGATTTTCATTATAAGATAAAGTAATGAAAAAGACACTACTTATCATATTAGCAACCGTTGTTTTTGCGGGTGTTTTGACTTGGGGTTATTACAATAAGTTTGTTAGCGCGAGTGAGGGCGTGGACAGTCTCTGGGCGCAGGTAGAAACGCAATATCAGAGGCGTTTTGATTTGATTCCGAATTTGGTTAGTTCGGTAAAAGGTATTTTTGAACAAGAAAAGGAAGTGTTTGGAAAATTGGCTGATGCACGTACGAAATATGGCGCGGCGGGAAATGTTCCCGAAAAGGTAGCGGCGGCAAATGAAGTAGAGGGAGCTTTGGCGCGCTTGCTTGTGGTCTTGGAAAATTATCCGCAGCTGCGTTCCAGCGAGGCGGTCACGAGTTTGATGGTGCAACTGGAAGGCACGGAAAATCGTATCAGCGTAGAGCGCAAAAGATTTAATGATGGCGTAAGGGACTACAATCTGACGGTTAAAACATTCCCTGGAAAGTTTTTCGCCGCGATTTTCGGTTTTGGTGAAAAGGAATATTTTGAAAGCGTAGAGGGCTCCGAAGTGGCTCCGAAGGTAGAGTTTTAGCAATCGTCATCCTGAGCGGAGCGAAGGATCTCCGGAGATTCTTCGTTTCGCTTCGCTACACTCAGAATGACAAAAATATACTCCCTGTTTTTATTATTATTCACGCCTATTATTGCTTTTGCTCAAGCCCCTAATCTTGATAAGCCACTGGGTTTCTTTAACGATTACGTGGACGTAATGTCGTCGGCGCAAAAGGTGGATATAGAAGATAAACTAGTCGGTTTCGCGAAAGAGACCGGCCATGAGATTGTCGTCGCGGTCGTGCCGGATCTGGGAGGGGATACTATTGAGAATTTTGCTGTTAAACTTTTTGAGAAATGGGGCATTGGCAAAAAAGGAGCTGACAACGGGGTTTTAATTTTGGTTGCGATGGCGGAGCGCGAAATGCGCATAGAAGTTGGATACGGCCTGGAGGGCGCGTTGACTGATATCCAAAGCAATCAGATTATTAATAATATAATGAAGCCGGCGTTTGCTACGGGGGATTTCTACGGTGGTATTAAAGGTGGGACGGAAGCTGTGATGTCTGCTTTTCGCGGTGAAGCAATTATTTATGAAAATCAGGCATCATTTTCGGAGATGTCTAGATTCTACGCACCGATTTTTTTCTTTTTGCTCTTTTGGTTGGCCAGTATTTTGGGAGCCAGCAAGTCCTGGTGGGCGGGTGGAGTTCTCGGTGGCGTCATCGGTATTATTGTGGGTATTATCTACGGCTTTGTCTTCACCGGACTTTTTGCTACGGGCATTTTAATTATTTTGGGCCTACTTTTTGATTTTGTAGTATCGCGGATGTTTGAGGGAAGAGCTCATAGCAGGCACGGCGGTTTTTGGGGTGGCGGAGGATTTGGAGGTGGTGGTGGCTTCGGCGGCTTCGGCGGAGGATCATCCGGTGGAGGCGGTTCCAGCGGAAGGTGGTAGTTTTTTGTAAAAGAAAACCCCGTGGATTGGGGTAATTTTCTATAGGGCGGCAGGTTCTGTTGATGTCGGCTTTGGAGAAAAGAGTTCTACAGTTTTTTGTAGATAGAACTCGGAGGCGACAACGTCTAGGGTGTCTAGCGCATCGCGTAGTCTTTCTTCGGCATCAGTGGAAAGATCGGGATACTTGAGCGCAAGCGGCCCGACGAGGGATTTCACGGAAAGCTCCGAGAGCCCTCCGGCGACAACGAGACCCATCTCTAGATTCCTCGCCTGGATTGCTTGCAGGTAGGTTTCTGTTTCTTGCGGGTTCATGAATTCACCCCTGCCTCCGGAGGGGTCCAGAAGGACGTAATCCACGAGGCCCACGTACTCGGAAACTTTGGTGGCAACTTTTTCGGGAGAGTTTTCTGTCATTTCCATAGCGCGACGCCCTACCTGAAGGACAAGCGTGGGGCTCCAGCTTTCCCCGGAGAGTACTGCAACCGTAAGGAATTTGTCTATTTGTTCGCGATTCGGCCAGGCGATATTCAATTGGAAACCATTGAGGACGCCCGGGGTTGCATCAGAAAGCTTGAGTAATTGGTCGCATAGCGTCTCCGGTTCTTTTGTCGCATAATGGATGAGATTCAAAGCCAAATCATGTTTTACAAAGATATCTTTGATGTTCTGCAGAGGGGGGTAGTGTTGAGGTTTCCCATGGCTTTTCCCGTGCAGAGTTTTCAAACTGGCGAGGACGCCGATCATGATTTGTCGGTTGAATCCCGAGGGGAAAGCCTTTTCGGCGCTTTTGAGTAGCGCCTCGGTCTCCGATCTGCGAGTCACTCCCGTGACTCCGATATAGGACAGTCTTTGCCGGAGAGACATAATCCCTCCTTTATATACAAAAAGGAAAGAACGACTGCGTTAACCATAAAACTTTTTTATAGATGTGTAAAGCGTCATTGTGGCGGTCTGGTGGAATTTTCGTTCCCTATTTATAGTGTAAATAGCTTATTCCAAAGATAATTGAGAATGAGGTGCCGCCGTGAAGAAGATCATAGATTGGTTCTATGAGCCCTTCCCTGATTTGGAACGAATTCTTCGTTTTGTAGTCGTCGTAGTCGCGGTTATGCACATTGAAGTATCAATCGCGATCGTGTGTCTGGGTTCTTTCGGGGTAGAACTTGCGAGTCTTCTTTTATCATCCTATGGCAAGATTTCTTCCAGCGATATCATTATCTGGGCGGCATTTGAAGAATTTATTTATCGTTTTTTGCCTCTCACGGTTTATATAGAGATCGCCCCTATAAGCTCTGTCCTTCGCTCACCCCCGAGAGATTTTTTCGCTGCTTGGTAATCCTCTGTATTATTGGTTCCATCGTTTTCGGAGTTATGCACGGGGCATTTTATAAAATAGCCATGCAGGGCTTCGTGGGTTTGATGTGTTGTGTGGTATTTCTGAAATGTGGAGGAATACGCAAAGACTATTTTACCGGTCTTCTGTGGAGCACGATAGCGCACGTTCTTTATAACAGCAATCTTTACGTAGTAGATTATTTTCACGCGCACTTGCGTTGATCCGATCCCGTCTTTTAGGGCGGGATTTTTTTAACGAACTTGGCTTATCCACAGATGACAAAAATCCGATTATATTTTGTTGTTATAATTAAGTAGCAGACAGGAAAAGGTCGAAGCCCGCCGTTATTGAAGAAAGTGGCGGGGTTAATAAAGTAAATAAATTTATGGTAGTACAAGATTGGTTGAATGTAGTAACGATTTCGCTGCAGAACTTGTGGCAGCTCGTCATCAGTTTTTTGCCAGCTCTTTTAGGGGCTTTGGTGATTCTCATAGTCGGGCTTATTGTTGCCTCCGGCTTGGAAAGACTGGTGGAGCGCCTCGTTTTCTATTTAAAAATAGACGCGATGCTTCGCAAGTTGGGTGTAGAATCGTTTTTAGGAAGGGCTAGTGTGGCGCTTAACTCCGGACGCTTTATGGGGAAAATTGTCTATTGGTTTATTCTGGTGGCATTCTTTCTTGCCGCATCTGATGTTCTGGGCTTCGCCGCTCTTTCTGGTTTCTTAAACGATGTTCTCCTTTATATCCCGAATGTTCTGGTCGCCGCGTTGATTGTCATCGCCGCGGTAGTTGTGGCCAACTTCGTGAGGGGACTGGTTGCCGCTTCTGTCATGGGAGCAAGACTGCATGCCGCTAAGTTTTTAGGCACTGTGGCCTGGTGGGTCATCATGGTCTTCGGACTTTTGACCTCCGCCGTCCAGCTGAATATCGCCGTTTCTATTATTAACACGGTTATCACGGGTTTGATCGCTATGTTGGCTTTAGCCGGAGGCCTGGCCTTTGGTTTGGGCGGACGCGATGCCGCGATGAGATGGGTTAATAAGATGGAAGACGAGATGTTGCATAGAGGTTAAAATTGTTCGCGGTCTGCATGGGATTGCGCAATAAACAAAAACATCCTGTAAAGCAGGATGTTTTTGTTTTATAAAAAAGAAAACCCCTCGTTGCGCCTGCAACGAAGGGGGATGCGCCCAGCTGGATTCGAACCAGCATCTTACGGATTATGAGTCCGCCGCTCTGACCAATTGAGCTATGGGCGCGAACTTTTTCCGGAATGCATCGAGCAGGACTTGTCACCCTACGGGTGATCTCCCGTAGGGAGAAACCCGCAACCACCGGTTTACAAAACCGGAGCTCTACCCGCCTCGACTCGCGTAACTCGTCGACGCGAGGCGGGCCGTTGAGCTACGCTAGCAAGAAGCCCCCCTCAATCAAACTAGGGTATCTGGTCAGAGTCCAGATGTCATTCGAGGGGGGGCCAGATCGAAAATTGGCGAAATACGCCGGGGAGGGATCGAACCTCCAACCGCAGGATTAGAAATCCCGTGCTCTTCCGGTTGAGCTACCGGCGCGATGAGAAAATTAAGTTGCTGCTACACATTATAGCAGATATATTACGTTTGTCAATGGCAAGGCATTGACAGTAATCGATAAATTTGATATACTACACTCGTTCGTTAACAATAAATCCCAGAGTTCTTTTTGAGGGTATAAACCATGACGCAGGTTTCCCAACTCATCGCCGCAGTGGTGAAAATGATTCATTCCCTCACGCCGGAGCGCGTGAAGTATTGGATGGAAAATTTGAAACAACTCAAAGAAATTCTAGTCGGAGGGGTGAGTCGGATAGCGGGGGCGGCGAAAAACGTCTTCGTTGTCAACTTCTCCCTCCCTCGCGCATCCGCCCTCGCTTTGGGGAAGTTCAAATGGGTGGCTCCTTCCCTCGCAGACGGTCCCTTTCCTCTTGGCGAAGGCGAGGGTCAGAAGACTCTCGTCCCCGATCTCGTCGGTGGTCTGGGCTACTGCAAAAATACGGCAGAAGCCCAAGAGAAACTTGCAGCAAAGCTCCGGGAGCGTGGTCTCGGCGAAAAGCCGATGACTCCCAGAGAGTTTGCGGCTTTCGCTGGAGCTTATCCCGAGCTTTGTCAAGGCAAGTGGATCGGCATTCTTGGCTCTGTCGGCTGGGGCGCGGGCGGGCGCCAGTGTGTGGCGTGTTTCGACGGCACGGGTGGCGACTGGGACCTCGGTCTTGACTTGGTCCGGGACGATTGGGGCGACGACGGGGTCTTCGCTGTTTCTCGCGAGTTGTAACTTGGATTTTGTTGGGCCCCTTGGCCCTTGGTCTTGTTCGTCGGCTGAAGCTGTACCAACAGTTTCAGCCTACGGACTTTTTTTATATAATAAATATCGGATAGTAAATGACAAGCTCGTGGTTACGCTGAGAGGCAAGCTTCGGGCGATTGAACTCCGGAATATCGCGTGATTTTAGCGATATTGTCATAAAAATGAAGAAACTCGGCGCAACCCACTAGGGGATTAACGATCTCGAATACGATACAACCCCGAGAGTATTCAAGGGGTGGTGGCTTGGGCGGTGGGTTGCGCACAGCGGCTCTGTCGGCAAGAACGCGGACAGGCGCCAGTGTGTGGCGTATTTCAACGGCACGAATGGCAACTGGAACCTCAATCTTAACTTGGTCAAGAACGATTGGAACGACAACTGGGTCTTCGCTGTTTCTCGCTAGTAGCTTCATTCTCCCCCATTTGGGGGAGTTTATATTAACTTCTTTTTCCAACCGCCAAGCATCTTTCCGATTTCAACAAGGGGTTGTGATAAGGCGATATATTTATTTTTATCAATAGCATTTATTTCCCAAGCGATTTGTAGAAAGAATTTTAACATGCCTAGATTTATGTCAGCGTTAATAATAGCGTGTAGTTTTTGTAATTGGGTATGATAACCAGCAGAAAGAATATCCGATATAAGATTTGTGAATAATTTGTCTATTTTCTCTCCGAGTGTGTAGCGCGATAATCGTGGAAAGTGCGGAAAGAAATTATGCCAAAGTTTGTATACAAAAATTAACTTCTGTAAAATTGGTAAATTATGAAAAGCGAAATTTCCATGGGGGGGGGGCTTTAATAGGTTCTCTGTTATTAAAATTCAATTTATTCATAAATTTGAAGATATTATTAGTATTGATAATTTACTTTCAGCATGGACAGAATTTGTGAAAGGTAAGCGCGCTAAAAAAGATACCCAACTTTTCCAACTTAATCTAATAGATAACATTATTCAACTTCATGAAGATTTGGGGAATCAAACATATAAACACAGCGCATATGAAAATTTTTATATCAACGATCCCAAGCCGAGGCATATTCATAAAGCCACAGTCAGAGACCGCGTAGTTCACCGCGCCATATATAGGATACTCTACCCATTTTTTTCTCGAACATTCATAACCAACTCCTTTTCTTGTCAGTTAGGCAAAGGAATGCATAAGGCCCTAAACAGATTTAGAAGTTTTGGCTATGGGGTGAGCAAGAATAACACCAAGACGACATGGATATTGAAATGCGATATCAGAAAGTTTTTTGAAAATATAAACCACCAAGTTTTGAAAGATATTCTGAAAAGTTATATTTCCGACGAAAAGATTTTATGGCTTTTAGAAAATATCGTAGATAGTTTCTATTCCAGGCGGCCAGGCATCGGCTTGCCTCTCGGCAACCTTACTTCGCAACTCTTTGTGAATATTTATATGAATGAATTTGACCAATTTATAAAACACAAGATCAAAGCCAGATACTATATACGATATGCTGACGATTTTGTGGTATTTGCGGAAGATAGAAATTGGCTGGAGTCTATTTTATCAGCAATGCAGTTATTTCTTAAAAACAACTTGTGTTTGGAAATACATCCCAAGAAATTATTTTTTAGAACTTTGGTGTCAGGAATTGATTTTTTGGGATGGGTTCATTTTTTTGATCATAGAATATTGCGGACAACGACGAAGCGGAGGATGCTGAAGCGCGTTGCCGAGCACCAAACAGAGGAAACGCTAAGATCATATTTAGGACACATGGGGTGGGGGAATACCCAAAAAATAAGACAGAAATTATTCGGTTCTTGACATGTTATAGGGTCTGCCCTATACTTCCTCCTATCACTGAATGGTTACCAATTTCACATATCAAATGGGCGGCTCGCCTCTCGTTTAATAGCGAGGGAATTGTCTTACATCACGAGCCGCGCAAGCGGCTTTTTTGATGCCCGAGATAATGTGACCCCTGAATCGAACGATGTTTGATAATTGATAGTAAGAATTTATCTTAAAAAGATAAATTCAAGGTAAAGCAATTTCACATGTTTTTTGTTTTTTAAATCGTTTAAGTTCGACGCTTAAATGATCGGTTTTATATCATTCTCCGCCGCGATCATGGATTTCGCGCGGAGGGTGCGAATCCATAGAATTCATTCCTATGGGTTCAGATGGTTATGTGCATGCATCTTCCCCTTAAAAGGAAGGTGCGTTAAGGGCGTATGGTGGATGCCTTGACACAAAGTGACGATGAAGGACGCGGTGTAGCTGCGATAAGCTTCGGGGAGGTGCTTAGCAACCTTTGATCCGGAGATTTCCGAA
>CAYITR010000034.1:0-7512 GCA_964366465.1 uncultured Candidatus Saccharibacteria bacterium
TAGAGCAGAGCTCACTACGGGACAGGTAAAGTTTATAAAGTAGAAAGTTATAAAGTGCTACTCATTCGACACAGTACGCATGATTACTGTACACATAGAGCAAAAATAGTGTTAAAATAAAGCAGTGGGGAAATTAATAAAGATTCCACAAAATAATTTCCGGTCTTTTCTTTTGATGGCGACTCTCATGCTCGTCTTTTTCACCGGCTTTCTCGGCGGTGCAGAGAGTGCGTGGGGGCAAGGAACAACAGACCATTTCTTAAAGGGAAAGTGTGAAATATATGTAAAACCATTTTTGAGAGAAGAAAAGCTAGCATATGAAAATCCAGCTCTACCATATCTTTCATGTAGGGGTGAAGGCATTAGACTTGGAGGACGAGTAGTATGGACCCCAGAAGGAAATCCGCTTGGAACATGCGTGGTTATAGAAACTAAACTTGTAAATGTGCCTCGTGCTGGTGGTGGAACTGAACCAAAGAATGTGACACAACCATCGAAAACTTACCAAAATATAACCTACCAAGGATGTCAAAATTTTAGTCTTCAGACTCTATCTACAGATATAACACGCATAGAGGCCACGTGGAGTCCTCCCGGAATTGCCCCTCTGATAAATCAGACCACCGCAACAACAAACCCAAACTCGGTAGGTGCTGCCATTGTAAAAAATTGTGGGATCACTGCGCTTGATTGGTGCATATTAGGGATTTTTAAGGTACTTTTTAACGACATCCCCTCTATCCTGCTTGCGATCGCAGCGTGGTTTTTCAACTTTCTCTTAACATACTCTCTCGGCACAGGGTTCTTTGAGGGGGCATTTGTGGGAACCGCATGGGGTACAGTTAGAGATTTGTCTAATATATTTTTCATTCTAATCCTCCTCTATGTGGGTATTAAGACAATAATCGGTTTAGGTGGACACGATTCACAGAAAATTATCGTTTCGGTGGTGATGATGGCACTACTTATTAATTTCTCTATGTTCTTCACTAAAATAGTTATAGACTCCTCCAATATGCTGGCCCTGGTGTTCTATAATAGAATATCTTCTATAGATAAAAAGACCAACAAAGAGGTTTTTGATAAATTTGGCAATAAGGACCTCGCCGCAGGGTTAACAGAGAGCTTCAACCCCGTCACAAAACTAGACGGCAACTTCTTCGCAAGCTTAGGCAACTTCTCTCTACCAGATGGACGCACAGTGCAAGAACTTCCAGCAGTTTCAACGCTAATAGGTGTCGTCTTGGTGTCCGGAGCAATAATACTTTATGCTACTTACGCACTTATGGCGGTAGCAATATATTTCTTAGGTAGATATGTAGAGCTCGCGGTATTGTTGATATTTTCACCTTTTGCATTTATGTCTTGGGCATTACCAATGTTAAGTCACAAAGAATATATAGGCTGGGATGCTTGGCTAAAGAGGCTTTTTGAAGTTGCATTTATGGCACCGATATTTATGTTCTTCCTGTATTTCATATTCTTACTACTGGACTCAAATATGTTTGTGGACAGTATTAGAGCTACGGGCATTGCAGCTTTAATTAATTTAATGATACCTGCATTTATTATCCTTATCCTCTTAATGAAAGCGAAGGATTTCGCTAAGAAGGGCGCCGGACAGGCAGGAGAAGCAATAATGTCTGGCGCAAAGCTAGCTGGTGGACTGGCGCTCGGCGCAGCGACGGGTGGCACCGCTATTGCTGGCCGAGCAACACTGGGCAGAGCAGGAGCAGCTTTCGCCAACTCAGCAACGGCAAAGAAATGGGAAGCTAAGGGATGGGGTGGGGAATATGCCAGAAGAGCAGCGACAGCTGTGGGCTCTGGAAGCTTTGACATTCGTGGAGTAAAAGTCGCAGGCAAAAGTCTGGCAAGTACAACTGGTATGCATGTAGGTGAAGCACAGAAGGGTGGATTTGTTGAAAGAAGAAAAGAGAGAGTAGAAAATAGACAAAAGAGAGCAAAAGAGCTTGAGGTTGGAGAAGATGAAACCTTAACACAAGATTTGCATAAGCTTGAGAACGACTTGCAAGAATTAAGAGCGGTTGGATCACATGAAATTACAGAAATAGACAAAAGAATAGAAGGTGCCATAAAAGCCAATAAGGCAGCACAGGCGAGTCTAAATGCTGAAGATGCGGAAAAAGGAACTCCGGGAACTCCGGGATACGTTCCAGCAAGCGCAGGGTATGCAGCTGCTAAAACTAAGGCGAAGGAAACCGCAGATCGTGTTAATGATTTAAGAAAACAAAGGGGAAGTATAAAAAATGCAACTGGAACGACTACAAACACGGCAGACCTGACCGCGGACTTGGCTACAAGACGAGCCCTCGCTGCAGGACTAACCGCAGGCTCAGATGAAGCGGCTCAGGCTGCGGCAGACATACACGCTATTACAGTTGCTCTAAACGTTGCAGCAAAAGCAGCTAGTTTGGGTAATAGATCGATGAATAATTTTGAGGATACAATAATCCCAGAAGCACATCATAAGATAGAAAATGAAAGTAGAAATAGAAAACGAACTTATGCAAACACAGTAGAAAGTCCATTGGGCCGAGTGAAAGACTTCTTATTAAGTGGAGGACAGTCTAGCTATAAAGAATCTAAAGAAGCGGCTCATAAGATAAGAATGGGGGCAAAAATAGAGGAAGGGAAAGGAGGCGGAGGGGATCACCATTAGAATAAAATTCTATGACAGAAAAGTTACAACAAACAATAAAAGAAGAAGTGGGGAAATTGTCTAAAGAAAAACAAGAAGCAATCAATTCTTTAGATTGGGTAAAGGTGGTGGAAGAAATTGGTAAAAAACACTTTTTGACTGACGCCGAAAGCATAAATAATCTGCAAGTAGAAACCTTGTTGGTATTGGTGGGAATTGAGGATTTAGATTCTTATGCCCGTAATATTGAAAACGAAGTCGGCACCAGTAGGGAAGAAGCAGAAGAAATTGTAAAACAGGCCACGGAACTAATATTTACTCCGATATACAACACTTTAATAGAGAAAATTAAGAATAATCTTAAGACCAAAGCTCCAGATTGGAAACAGGCCGTCAACTTCGTACTTTCTAATGGAAATTATTCTGTGTTCGTAGAAAAACCAGACACGGAAACCTCGGCAACAGATTCTCTCGCGCCAGAAATAAAATCGAAACCACCAGTAGGCTCGGCAAGTGTGTTGAATATAAAAAGTAAATTACTTAATTAATGTAAAAATAAAATGAATGATTCTACAGATTCATTACAAATAAAAATAGAAATAGCCAAAGGGAAGTTGTCAGAAAACACTCGCCGAGCTATTGAGTCTGTGGATTTCAAGAACATTATTTTGTCAATGCGAGAAAAGAAAGGGCGCGATCCTGAGCAATTGGACGAACTCGAAACTGAAACAGAGCTCTTACTTTGTGGACTTATAGGCCCAGATGAATATCAAAAAGAGCTTGAAAAAATAATGCGTATCACGCCAAAAGAAATGCAGGAACTGGTGAAAGAACTAAATTTTTTAATTTTTCAAAATATATATGAAAAGTTCGTAGAGATAACCGAAGGGAAAAAAGTACCGATGCGAAATATTTCCGCACAGGTATCCGCCCCAGCGCCTAAGGCGCTGGGAGAGGCGCTGGGAGAAGAAATACCCGCGGAAAACCAAATAAAAAATTCCAACATCACCCAAACCACAGACCCACGGCTTGATACATTGCCCGAGGGGGTGCTGAAGATAATCGAGGACTCCAACTACCAGAACACCCTCTACGAGATAGCGCAGGAACACAAGCTTAGCGTTACGGAAATGGGATCACTCGACAAAGTAACCACCAACCTGATAACCGGCGCAATTCACCCAGATGAATTCAAAAACGCTCTCCAGAAAAGCTTGTCCTTACCGAAAGAAGAAACGGGTAAGCTGGTGGATGAAATCAACGAAAGAGTTTTCAGAAAGATTAGGCAGAAACTGGTGGGGCTGGACGGCAGTAATTTTACAGAAGGGCCGAAGCCGTTTGCGGAAGCAGAAAAAGTTAAAGCAAAACTTCAGGAAGAAGACCTGACTGTGCTTAAAACTCATGGCATAGATATTATCCCGGAAAAGCTGGAAATTGAAGAAGGAAAGAAGCCGGCTGTGCATCCAATCTTGGCACAAAAATTATCTGGGCCTATGCAAATCCCAACAATCAAGAGTGAACATAGCGCGAGTGTCGCCCCCGCAACAACCCCAGCTCCTGCGGAGACTCCGGCATTAGCACCAACTCCACCAGCAAAAAAAGAGCCCGTATCTTACACCAAGAACGCAGACCCATACAGAGAAATACCGGAATAATAGAAAAGTAAGGCATAAGTCATTTTGTTTTGCTATACTATCTTTAACAGGATGCAATTCAAGGTACCACAATTTTTAGATATAGAAGATAAAATTTTCGGACCATTCACTTTCCGAGAGTTTGTGTATCTGGCTGGCGGGGCAGGGCTTTGTTTCGCACTCTATAAGCTCCTCGGCTTTTATACCGGAGCAATCCCTATTCTAGCAGTAGCTGGGTTCTCGCTGGCGCTTGCCTTCTATAAGCCCAACAACAAGCCATTCATTCAGATGCTCGAAGCGGGAACAAAATACATGATCCAAAGCAAGCTGTATATATGGCAGAAAAATAAAACCCAAAAAATTGAAAAGAAGCCCGGAGCTGTGGTCAGCAAGTACGGCGCGGGTGGGCGCGGAGGCAAGTTAACTGGAAGCAAGCTTCGAGATCTGGCTTGGAGTTTAGACGTGCTAGACCTGAGTAAGAACCAGGGTCAATAATAAATATGTCGTTAAATGCAAAAGCAACTCAAGAGTTCGTCCCCATCAAGGAAATCCGTGATGGTATAGTTGTGCTCAAAGACGAAGGACTTCGGGCGATAGTGCTAGCCAACTCCATCAACCTGTCGTTAAAGTCGTCCGATGAACAGAAGGCGACAATAATGCAGTTTCAAAATTTTCTAAATACTTTGGATTTCCCAGTCCAGATTTCCGTGCAATCCAGAAGGCTCGATATCGGGCCATACTTGCTCCTCCTGCAAAATAGACTGAAGGTGCAAAACGAGCCTCTGTTAAAATTACAGACAAAAGAATACATAGAGTTTATCAAAAACTTTACCGATACGGTAAGTATAATGACCAAGAGCTTTTTCATCGTTGTGCCCTATACCCACACCTCGCTCAAATCAAGTAGTGGAGGGTTCGGTAATTTATTTAACTTTTTTTCAAAAGAAGAAAAGGAGGATGCCAAGACCGCCTCGAATGCCGAGTTTGAAGAGAAGCGCTCCCAGCTGGAGCAGAGGGTGGGTGTAATCCAGAACGGCTTAGGTAGGTGCGGGATAAAATCCGCCCAACTCGGCACCGAAGAAGTCGTCGAGGTATTTTATAAAGTTTTCAACCCAGGGCAGACAGAAGATCATATTAAGTTACAATAATATTTTATGGGAATTTTTGATATATTTAAAAAGAATAGGGGTGCAGGCGACGACACGGTGAACGCTTCGACTTTGGCTATTTTACCAGAAGAAATTTATGAATCAGCCAATCTGGAACTTCAAGATGTCATCGCGCCGTCCGCGCTCAAGATAGATTCAAAATCAATAAACCTCGGCGACAAAATAGCCCGCACTTTCTTTATAATTTCTTACCCGAGATTTTTGACCGACAACTGGTTCTCTCCGGTAATCAACTTGGATAAAGTTTTCGACATTTCTATATTCATTCATCCTATAGACACCTCGCTGGTACTCCGGCAGTTTCAGAAAAAGGTGGCTGAAGTGCAAAGCCAGATCAATGTGCGTGAAGCGAAGGGTATGGTGCGCGACCCAATGCTCGACACGGCCTACCAAGACCTCGAAGGGCTCCGCGACAACTTGATACAGGCTCAAGAAAAAATGTTTGATGTGGGAGTTTATATAACCATTTACGCCGACAATGAGCTCGAGCTTTTCAAAATTGAATCCGAAATAAAGTCCATGCTTGAGTCCAAGCTGATATACATCAAGCCAGCGCTTTTCCAACAAGAAGAAGGCTTCAAGAGCGTCATCCCTATAAATACCGACCTCTTAAACATAAACCAAAAGCTCAACTCTGAACCACTTTCTAGTATTTTCCCCTTTGTTTCTTCCGACTTGACCTCCGACAAGGGGATACTCTACGGCATCAACAGGCACAACTCCAGTTTGGTAATCTTCGATCGTTTTTCTTTGGAAAACTACAATTCGGTAACCTTCGCCAAGTCCGGTTCCGGAAAATCTTACACCACCAAGCTGGAAATCCTCCGGTCTTTGATGTTTGATATCGATGTGATTGTAATAGACCCAGAAAGGGAATACGAATTCCTAGTTGAAGCCGTGGGAGGAAGATATTTTAATATTTCTATTTCTTCAGATCACCACATGAACCCTTTCGACCTGCCAATACCTCGTGAGGACGAAACCGCCGAAGATGTCCTACGCTCCAACATCATCAGTCTGGTGGGGCTTTTCCGTATTATGCTGGGCGGGCTGACCCCAGAAGAAGACTCCATGGTGGATCGAGCCATCTCGGAAACTTACGCTATCAAAGACATCACCCCGGAATCCGACTTTTCCAATATCGAGCCTCCGCTTTTGTCGGATTTTGAAATGGTGCTCGGCGGAATGGAGGGAAGTGACTCACTTATTTCTCGCCTGGCGAAATACACTCGCGGTTCTTGGGCAACTTTCTTAAACAGACCATCAAATGTGGACATAGATAAAAAATTTGTTGTCTTCTCTATCCGCGACATGGAAGATGAGCTGAAGCCTATCGCCATGTATATAATCATGCACTATATCTGGAACGCTGTCCGTAAAAACTTAAAGAAACGCCTCTTGATAGTGGACGAAGCTTGGTGGATGATGAAGTCCGAAGACACAGCGTCATTCCTTTACGCTATCGCCAAGCGAGGCAGAAAGTATTTCTTGGGGCTTGCCACCATTACTCAAGACGCGGCGGACTTCATGAACTCTCCATACGGCGTGCCGATAATAACCAACTCCTCCATTCAGATTCTTTTAAAACAATCCTCCACTACCATCGACATCCTACAGAGAACTTTCAACCTGACCGATGAGGAGAAGTATCTGCTCCTGGAGTCCAATGTGGGTGAAGGCATATTCTTCGCCGGCACAAAACATGTGGCAATAAAAATAATAGCTTCGTACACGGAAGACCAAATCATCACCTCCGACCCGTCGCAAATACTCTCGACCCGACAAGCTAAACAAGAGCACGAAGAGGCGGAAATGAAGGGGTAGTGCAAAGCCCCGACGTAAAATCGGGGAGCCGACTAGAACGTCGGCTTTGAAACTGATATAATTAAACTATGTATCAAAAGTTTGAAATTAAGTATCTGCTTATTGTGCTTCTAATATGGGGATTGTTCGGATTTACAGCACACACATTCGCGCAAGTCACCAACGACATATATGCTGACGTCGTCCCTCAAAATCCAGCTCCGGGTGAAAAGATCGGAAGAGCGTA
>CAYITR010000035.1:0-7510 GCA_964366465.1 uncultured Candidatus Saccharibacteria bacterium
CAACACGCAAGACCGAAGAATCAGCCCGTAACGTCTCAATTTTTGCCTGCGTTGCCTGTAAAACTTGAGCATTAACCAGAGAAAGTCGTTTTATCCTCGTCGCTGTTATTCTCGAAACTATCCTGTCCTGAAGTGTTTGGGTAGCTTCTCTCTTAAATGTTACGATTACTCTTTTTGTAGCGACCTGCGCACTTATTGTTTTTGCAAAAAGAACGAATAGGACGATTGATAAAGCAAAAATTCCGAAAGTCAAAATCTTTCGAAGCATATTAGATATTTAACCACTCAGAACCTATTGTGTCAAATTTTTTAAACTTTTCTGGAGGATTACTGATGTGTAACTTCTACTTTATAGATTATAACTTCTCCATAGTTATTGTCAGCGCAGAGCGAAGACCCTTCTCTCTGACAATTTGATTGAGTATAAGCGCCTGCTTTAAAATATGCACTTGAATACTCTTTGTTAAGAGTGTATGCCGAATTTTGATTTCCGTTATAATAAATGCTGGTCTTATTCCCTTTTACCACAAACTTCACGGTGAACCTTTCCCCAAGAACATAATCGGAATCAAGCGTGCGAACAATCTTGTCTCCAACCTTAATATGTAGCTTAGGATGATCAAGTCTCACAACAATGACATCGTCATTTTTGTCATGAATCTGCCCGGCAATAATATGCTTCTTTTTTTTAGGTACTGCTGTTATTGCTTGGTCAATAAACATAGTATGCGTGCCGGATTTTGACAACCAAGCGGCTCTTGTCATTCCGTTATTGGTCATCTCCCGCAGTTCTGAACGCGGGTAGTCTGAGTTTTTGGTTGTTACGCCGTTTACCGCTGCCCTAAAGCGAACACCGCTACCAACAGGTGCCACAATAAACCAAGGGTCAAATATGAAACTTGCCAATTCCGGCTGTTGTATTTCTGTGGGATTTTCAGACTGGCCAATTGGAAGAGTTAATTTCCAATTTGTAAGATCTATTATTTCTGAAGGATATACTTGTTTAATTGACTGGGATTTTAAATTTTGTTTTGGAATTTTTGTTGAGATTTTTACTGCCGGAAAATTTTCCTTGTTGTCCGTCTTTGATGAAAGAGAATAAGCCGTGAGTACCAGAAACAAAAGAAGTACGGCTACCATAAGTTGCAATCTGTTTATATACATGGAGGTTCTCAATCTTTCCATCAGGTTTTGAGGTTTTACTCCAATACATTATAACTCAACAATGTCTGATTGTGGTAACGAGCTCATCCCAAATTCAAGTCTCTTAATACTATCTTTTTTAACCATACCCTTATTTACGTCAATTACGGTCTTGAGAAGAGTTGCGTCCAATCCCTGTGCTTGAGTCCACTCAAGAAATGCTTCTGTATCTTTAGGTAAACAACTCCCGTCGAAAGGCCCTAGATTTCGAATGCCGTATTTAGGATTCCACATTCCTTCACAGGAAACCGCAGTGTATTTAAAGATCTTATCATCATCCACGCCTTGTATTCTTGCAATCTCTCGCATTTCATTGTAGAAAGTAATTTTTGCTGCGTTGAAAAGATTATGGACATATTTTTGCATTTCTGCCTCGCGAATTTCACATCGAAAAATTGGACAATTAAACTTATCTTCATACACTGAGTTTAATAAGTCTCCGGATTTTTTATCATACTCGCCAAACAAAATTATCCAGGGATTTAACGTATCGTCATAGGCAGTTTTCGCTCTAAGATATTCGGGGTTCATGCATGCACCGAAATCTACTCCTACTTTCTTGCCTGAATATTTCTCAACTATCGGTATTACAAGATTCTCGGTTGTTCCCGGAGGTACCGTGCTTTTTACAACTACTAAGTGATATTTCTTTGTGTTTGCAAGTCTCTTTCCCAGGTCAATTGCGGCTGATTCCATTGCCTCAAGGTTTATTTTTCCTTCCTTTGTGGGAGTTGGAACAGTAAGCATTGAGATGTCAAAGTCATATCCCTGATCCATCAAATCATTTTTCTCATATGCGATGTACCCCTCCTCGCGGAGCTTTTCAATTTTACTGATATTTCCCCCTAAGAAAGCAACATCGTATCCCTTTGCGGCAAAGACTTTCCCTGTTGCCTGACCGACAACACCCGGACCTATAATGCAAATGCTTGGTTTATTCATTCTATTGATTTTCTATTGATTTTGGGCAGTTTAATCCTTTGGGCAGTAGCAGAATTAAGTTAGTATTGTACACCTATAATATGTAGAATTCAAGTACCAACTAATTATCAACTTCCAGATCATTATTTACGCCCATTATATCCTTACGGTTCCGAAAGAGCGTGTTATCCCCCAATATGTTTTGGATTCCCAAAGCAACTTTTGTATATATCCCATAGACTGCACTTTGTTTAATTTGGTTATCATCTAATAGGTTGCGGCCTGCCCTATCTTGAAGATGAATCCCAATCCCGTTACCGGCTAATAAATTTTTACTTACCCTGTTCTCATTCGATTTAATATAAATCCCCACATGATTACTCTCAAAAATATTATTCGAAACTAAATTATTATTTGCTCCGTCATAGAAATAAAGACCATATAATCTACTGCCGGTGATATTATTGTTTTCTAAAGAGTTGTTATTTGAATTGGCATTTGCTCGTATTCCGTGCCTGTTATCTTTTATTGTATTGTTTCGGACGATATTATTGTTTGAGGCATAAAGCGCAACTCCGCTAGCATTTCCTGTTAGTAGATTGTTCTCAACTAAATTTGAGTCTGATTTTTCATGAAGCATTATTCCATGAAGCTTATTATTATACGAATGGTTATCGCGGATGATATTATACATGCACCTTTTTGAAAAGATTATTCCATGAGTTCCGTTGTTATAGGCAGTATTTTTCTCAACCAAAAATCCGCTTGAATCATCATGAGGATCCAATCCATAGCTGATATTGTCATAGAATTGGTTTCCCCTCCAAATCATGCCGGTCGCGCCATACGTATAGGCTCCAAAGTAGTTATGGTGAAAACGATTATTCATTACTTCTCCTGTCAAAATAACCGTCTTAAGTTTATCTTTGGCTAATTTCCATGAAACACCGTATGGAGAAACCGCAAGATCAGACCTTGTGGCATAACCAAGGTAGGAAAGCTCTGAATTGTAAATATCCATTCGAGCATTATCTTTTGCCATTATGAAGCTGCGCCCATTGGAGATGTCCTTGTCATAATCATTCAAGTTTTCATCCCAAGAGGTTATTTTTACTCCGTTGATAATAATATCGCCGGACAACGACCTAAGCATTACAAATCTCTCTTCGTTACTCTCAAGTCTAAGCCACTCAACCTCTCTTTTATCAAGCTCAAGCGTCGCGCCATAATAGATGAAAATTGTGGCTTTTGCATACCAGACTTTTGGTGAAACCTCTTTTAAATAATCCTTGCCGCCGTTATCTCTAATGTCTTTTAATGTAACTTTCTCTCCTCTTCCGCGAACCAAGAGAGTATTAGTTTTCTCATCATATTCCACGGAGAGAGAAAGGTTAGTTTTTGCCGGTCTAAGAAATCGTTCCTCTGGTTTTAATGCCATGCCTTTTCCGGGAATGGTCAGGATTACACCTTCCGGGATTACTTTATTAGGCGTCTTTGCGGAATTGGCATACAATAATTGATTTTCATCAACGCCAAATTTACGGGCAATATCTGTGAAAGTTTCACCCTGTCCTGTTTTATAGCGTTTTGTTAAAAGATTCATGTCTTTTGTGGTTGAGACTCCTAAAACAGACCTAAGAGTTTGAGGTATATATTTTACTCGGGGCAATACATTTAATAAAAATTGCTTCCTTGCCTCCCGCGGTACAACATACGTATATTCTTTATAAAGGTATACACCGTAGGTCAAAAGCATAATTACAAAGACGGTTGCGGCATATGCCGGTATTGCATTGATGAATTTAAGCTGCGGAAGTCTCGATTTGTCCCAACGGGTTATCCAGCCTTGAGTATTTAATGTAAAAAAAGCATAAATTCTAAGAACACCCGAGAAAAAAGTATACAAAACATAGCCTGGCATTATAAAAAAGTTCTTAGGATATCTGAAAAGGTTAGGATACATCTTTATGGTTCTTGAGACGAGCCACCAACAGCCAATGATTAAGGCCGAGACGAAGAAATGAAAATACAGCGCAACAAAAAAGAAAATTGGGCTGAACAGGACTACGAAAGATTGAAGGAATTTATCAATCTGGAAGAAAAGGAGAGCCGGATGTTTGAGAGGCCAACCATTGCGCATGGCAGAAATGTCTGCTCTCAAGCTATTTCTTGTCCAACGCAATCTTTGCTTAAGATACGCCTGAAGACTCGTCATGCCCGGTGTATAAACGTGAGAGGTACTCTGATAAGAAACTTTAAAACCGGCTGCTAAAACAAGGTAAGTTAGCCGCTTGTCGTCTCCTGAAATAACCGGTTTTCCCAAGAAGGTCTCATCGACCAAGGCTTGTGTCATTGGAAGAATAACGTCCTTCCTGTAGAAAGCCGTTCTCCCCGACAGACACGGAAGTGCATTCCCTAAAGCCGCTAAAAACGGATACTCATGGCGGTATCTTAGGTCTAGTTGGATATCAAAAACCTTCTGGGCAAAGGTTTTGGGAGCAAGAACGCTTTGGTAAGTTGCAACACCAGCAACAAGCTTATCATGAAAAGGAGGCAGGCCGTTTTGAAGTGTATCTTTAACCCAAATCGTATCACTGTCAACAAGGGCTAAAATCTCACTTTTTGCCGCTTTAATTCCATCTGCCAACGCCTGACGTTTTCCCGGTATTTTTGTAATAATGAGAACTCCGGCACTAAAATTCTTTTGAAACTTTTTGAAAACCTTAATGCATTCCTCATCCGTATAGTCAATTACCGCAATTATTTCTGCAGGCCTGTTTTCTTTCCACGACAAAAGTACCTTCTCGAACAACTTGGGATTTTCATTGTATACAGGAGTAATTATTGAAACCTTTGCATTATATGCTTTTGTTTTTGGGCGGTACGCAAGTCCTACAATTTCCTTCATCATCCATACGGACCATCGCCATATACCAATTATTCCAAGCGGCACAAGGAATGTATACCTATCTAAGTACTGTCCTAAATAAAAGAGAATGTCATTTATCATAATTATTTACGCCTTTCCCCTTTGAATAAGCGCTCCATTGCAAGATTGCGCTCAAGATATCGGTTTTTTCGGACAATGGCGGCAAGCATAAATATTATAATGTCAAGTTCTAAAAAGTATTTACAGAAAAACTCATTAGATATGCATTGGCGATGAATTTGAAGAAAGATTGTGTAGATTGCAATTGGAATTACCAAAGAGTAGATTTGCCTTAGAAAAAGAAATTTGTTGGCAAGAAAGAAAAACAGTATCAATAAGAGCATTTCTCCCGCAAGCAATTGCCAACCCACGCAAGTAGTACATTTTTCCGACTTCTCTTGAAGAGAGACCATCTGAACAGGTGCTTGGTATTTAACCTCAACAGTAGGAGTGGCAGATGCACTTGCGGCGAGAACATTCTTATATATAGATAGATTGGGCTGCTTAGAAATGGTTATTTTTTTACCAGCAACTGTCCCTGCGTTTGTTCCCGGAGTAGCCGGGAGTTTATTTGATAGTTTCCCCGGCTTACAATCGTTTACAGCCCTAATCCAGAAATAGTATTTTACTCCATTTGTCAGCTCGCCAACTGTAAAAGAGGTAGTACCGCGTCTCCCAACGTTCGGAGCCCCAAACTCGATTTTATCTTTTGACGTGCCGTAGGAAACCAAGTAATAGGTTACAGGATCCTGGGCTTCTATCCAAGTTAACGTAACACTTCTATTGCCGGGCACAGCGGACGTAAGTGCTGGGGCACTGCCTGG
Organism: uncultured Candidatus Saccharibacteria bacterium; assembly: GCA_964366465.1. Classification (GTDB taxonomy): domain Bacteria; phylum Patescibacteriota; class Minisyncoccia; order Phycocordibacterales; family UBA9973; genus UBA9973. Next base: position 5,878 of record CAYITR010000035.1, read on the forward strand.
CCTTTGAGCGGTACAGTGCTTGGCATCAACTTGAGTCAATCCACCAGGTGCAAAGAAGAAAAAAGAAAGAAGGACGACGAATATGATGAAAGATTTCCTGCCCATATAATAATTAACCTTGCTATTGTACCATACTTTTGCCTAATTACTATAGGGGAATTGGGAATGCTTTAACTATTAGTCGTTTCTCGTCAAAAAAGCCCGAGCAGGTAAAAAGAGTCAGAACCTCCTGATCCGTTGGGGCAACCGTTTCTATATTGTTAGGATAAACGGTTTTAATCTCGCTTACCTTGTATCTATACCCTCCTTTCTTAGTCAATACGTAGATAGTATCGTCTTTTTTTGTATCTTTTAGATTGTAGAAGAGGCCTTCTCTTGCATGTGCAAAAACGACAACGTTTCCGTTCTCGCCCGGATTGACACTGCCCTCCCCGTGTGACGCATTTATGTCTGATGTCTCCCAATACCCGCCCACGATTTTCGATGGTTTGACGGAAAGGTCAATATCAACTCCTGGGATAATTATTCGTGAGATGATTGAATCTCCATTTGTTTTTTTAAATTCGGCAGAAGCAGATATAGGCTCTTTTTTGAGAGAATCGCTGTTTTGATTTGGAACAGGCATCCTGTATAGAAAGAAGGTACCCAAGACGACAAACGCAATCCCCGCGGCAGTTCGAATATTGTCTGCACCGATGATATTTTTCATGATTTTCCTTATAAAATCCTTCGATTTTTTTCGCGGTTTTCGTGAGGCTTTAGGCATTTTTTCGCAAGAACCTGAACCCTAATGCGAGTAATACAAAAGAGGGGAGAATTTGAGCAAGCTGGCTAAGTGCGTTATCGCCGCTTGTTGACGCAAGCCCTAAAACCGCCTGGGTTGGGGATGATGGAGACGAGGATCTTCCGTCTGATCTTCCGTCTGATCTTCCGTCTCCCGGTCCACCAGTATTTGTTGGTGTATCTGTGGGAGTTGGGGTGGGAGCTGAACCAATAACTCTAGGCGCTGTACAATCCCCGGCGGCATATGAATTGCCGTTTTCATGATATGAATTATCTTCGTTAAAATCGGTTCCTGCACCGGTTGTTGAACGGTCGCCTACATTTGGCAAACCTGTATTTATTTCTACATCATAAATAACTACACAAACTGAATTTGGAGCAGAAGACAAAGTGTGAGTATCAGACCATGGACCCGGATCTGTTTCGCATGCATTTCCGCCATTTGCAAGATGCATTCCTGTTCCATCCAGAGATCGGCTGTCAGGAACTGAGGATGAAGGAAAAGCACCGTTTATAAAAAGTGCGTAACCTACCCATTTTTTCTTATTACCCGGAAAACAAAGATTCCAAGTATAGTTTCCGGATGCACTTAGCTGTCCTGTTGAAGCATCGTAAGCCACCGTTATTCCTCCACTTGGAAGACCCGTATCCGCGCTTAATTTATTTGGGGGAAAACCAACTCCTGCTGTAAGAAGTATTAATACAAGTATAAATGTTGCTGTTATTTTTTTAAAATACTTATGTTTCATAAAAATAAAAAACTGCCCTTAAATTGGGCAGTTAATATTAGCAAAACGGATTCTATCCTATAACGTTTATCTTGTCAAGTGTCTAATTTTAGAAACAAAAC
>CAYITR010000036.1:0-7292 GCA_964366465.1 uncultured Candidatus Saccharibacteria bacterium
TGGCGGAGCCGGAACGGCGCAAAGAATTGTTAGTGCGACAGGATGAGGAGTGGCAGAGAAGATGACCAACAACCGACAGCAAACAACCTACAACCCACAACCAAGCCCTTCTTAAATATTTAAATCTTGAAATACGACACGACCCTTCCGGTCTTGCCCGCCTGCCGTATCCTTCCTTCTTTTTCCAGCTGAGAGAGATATCGCGTCGCCGTCGCGTCCGAGACATGCAGAAGTTTTTCCACCTCATCATTAGTGATGGCGGGCCGCCGTGCAAACAAACTCATAATTTTCTCCAGTTTCTTTCTCTTCCGAAATTGGAGCGCACTTCTCGCATTTACTAAAAGTTCTCTCGCCAAGCTCCTTTCGGGGATGATGACTGGGGTCGCTCTAGGTTCCGGCGCGGCCTCGGTTGTGAGCGGCTCGCCTGCAGTCGGCAATGGCTCATATACCGGTATATGAGCCATTGCCGTTTGCACCGGTTCCGGATTTACCCCGTTAGAAGCAGAAATCTCCGCGGCTTGTTGCGCGGATGAATGCTCGTTGATTTCAGCAAACACGGGGTTTAATGTCCCGTGTGAGATTCTAACGGGGTCCACCAAAGCCTGCGGCTCTTGCGGCTCGCCGGCGGCAAGATCTGTCGCTATTTCCGCCAGTCCTACCGCGGCTGTTTCCTCGGGTGTAGACGTAGAGAGAGGCCTATTTGCTCTATTATCACTATTGAGGGGAACGGGTATATCTGCGTTTCTGGGGGCTTCCGCGGCTGGAGGGGACACATCGGCAGGTGTAGAATCCGTTGTATGAACGGGCACATCGACCGTGGGCTCTTGGGGGCTTGTTGGTGAGGGGTTTTCTTCGGAAACTGGGCTTTGCGGCTGGTTTTGGTTTTCGGGCATGAGTTTATTGCGGTCTAATTATGTGAGATACATACTCCTTTATTCTTTCCTTGTTTTCATTTTCAGATTCACCCTTGAAATATATCTCAATAAAATCAACCGTCTTAGTAAGAGTGTGGTATGCATAAATAATGCGAATACCGCTTTGCACACCACGACCCTTTAAAGCTCTACATGCGAATTTTTTTATTTTACAAACCCTCATTTCATCCGAGCAAAAATTTGGAACTTCAAAAATTGCACTGACATCTTTCTTCTCTAATACACCATTTTTGACGACGCCTATATGATAAGGTTCAATTGTTGCCAATTTAACCATTTCCAGATCACTCTCAAGTGATCTGAATTTTTTGAGTAATCTTTTTAGATCTTTATCAAAACCCGATGTGTTCTTATAAGTTATCGGGTTCATATTCTCTGACAGAAGTTTCTTTGGTGCGATAAAAGACTGCCTCGTATTTTATAACCTCGTTTTCTTTTGCGACAAGCCACGGGATATCTTCATGTGAATAATCACTCAACTCTTTGGCATTTTTATCACTCAATCTCGCCAAGACTTCGTCAATGTGCTTTATTTCCCTTGCGTTTAATACAGATATATCCGACTCTCTGCGTGGCAAATACTTGGTTTGTTCGTGCTGAAAATATCTACTTTTAACCGTCTCAAGTTCTCCCTTTTCTTCCATTGATTCAACAATTTTTTTGAATTCTACCGGTGTTGGTCCGAAGTGATTTTTCATATAGGTTGCCCCAATGAGTTGTTCCTCAAATTTTTCGTAGTAATCAAAATCAATGAAATAGAGAAGTTTATATATAACAGTCATTCCAATATTGGATTTACCGCCGACTTTCTCTAAAATATAAAGCAACACCTCCTTAAATTTCTTGAGGTTTTTTTGCGGCACGTCAATACGAATTTCTTGTTTCTCCGTTTTTTCTGACTTGTCCTGTATTGATACTTTAATGTCCGGCAATGTTTTGCCAGAGATAAGCTCATCTAGAGAAACATTGAGAATTTTAACAATTTTATTTGCTTGCGAAAGAGTGAGATCTTTCGCTCCTTTTTCAATTTCTATATAGCTTGCTCTTGAGACACCGATTTTTTCGGCGACAAAAGCCTGAGAAATACCCTGAATATTCCTCAGTTCTAACAAAAATGTATGTTTAATCATGTCTCTAGTATAGCTAGGATGGGGGAGATGTCAAGATAATTGACAGGGCAGTTGTGGATAAATTTGACAGGCACGATATCGCCCGCAGATAAAGCAGTTCATCTGCTTTCCGCGAAAACGGGCTCCCCTGCGGGGAGTCATAAATCATCATGGCCCACAACTCTCGCTTTGCCGTCGCAAAGCTCGGTCGCCGGCCCCGCCTCGGCTGTTTTGCCTCCTGACAAAATATGCCTCCGGCCGTCATACATGTTCGGAAAAGTAAAGCAGTTTACTTTTCCTTCACTGTATGACCCTACCGGGAAACACGAGTACGCTTTCGGCTACAACTCTCGGCCCGTCAGTCACTCGCCTCGGTCGCAGCCCCAGCTCGCCTATTTTTTCTACTGAAAAAACATGCCTCCGCTTTTCGATTCCCGGACGCGAGCAAAGCAGTTTGCTCGCTTAGGGTCATAGCGTTTCTTGCTATGCCCCGAACGCTATGACCCTAACGATACATGATTCAAAACCCTTTATGGAGTTTTTCGTTAAGTTAGGAGGTATTATATCCCACCTTGAAAATAAACTAATTTATCACTCCGTTGAGCAAGTAGCCCCTGAAGAAAGAATCCCCTAATAGGGTTAAAACTAGTCTTATAGAAGGAACTGTCTAGCTCTTTATACCTGATAAAACTAACAACTCATATATAGTCTTTCTTATTTTAGTTTTGTTATCGTCTATATCTTCTCTGGGTGTTATGTATGTTCTATTATGAGCAGCGGTATCACCCAAATCCTTAATCAATTCTAAGCCCCCACTGAAACCTCTGCCTTTTAAGACTGCTGGGTCACTAGTAATTTTACTAATAAGTTTGTTAAGTTGGAAGAAAGTATTGTCACCTCTAATCTCTGGAATCCTGTCCTCCTTTTGGTATACCTCTATAATTAAAGATTCTGTTAATCTCCTCAAAATCACTAAAGAGGCATCAAAAAAACCAGAATCGTAACAGCCATTGATTTGTTTCACCATTCTTTCTAGGTATGTTTTTGTACCAGAAACAAACTCAAGAGGAATAACAGATGAACTTATTTCCCCCCTCACTACATTTACTAGTGATCCATGTTTTTCTGTTAGTTCCTGAAAATACGCAGCATTGATTCTAAAAGTATCTTTTCTCGATCCGCGTACAGTAAATTTACTTTTTACCAGTTGCTGTTTTAGTCTTGATGTTTTTTGTTTACCAAAACCGTTTTCTTCAATATCTTTAACTAAGTCACCTACGGTTCTTTCTGTAAACTGCTGAGTTTGCTCATAAAACCACAACAGTGCCACAGCCTGTTCAGTCCTAGTGGGAGATGTCCGTGCTAGCCCAAGTAGGAAATTTCTGCGGTCATCCATATTTTACTTTCCAAGAATTCCTGATATATATTGTTCTCCTTTTCTAGATATTTTGTATGGGGTTGATTCTCCTTTCTTAGTAACCTTATCTGCAATAACATATTTAACAGCTCTTTTTTTAAGAGTTCTTGAAACATTCGGAAGTGCCATACTAATTCCGAGTTCTTTTAGAACTTTGTATATATCACCAGAAGTAAGAGAAAACTTATTATCAAACTCACGACTAACAATAAAGAGAGGTAGAAGAACCTTATCAACTTGACTGGCTTTATCCAGAATTTTTGATTCTATTTCGTCAACATCATTTGAATTTTTTATGGCGTTTATTAGTGCAACAATATAGTCCTTTTTATTACCATCTGATAACTCTGCTTTCGCTATTTTTCTAGACTTTTTTGATTTAGCTGTACCTTTTTCAGTGTGTTTTTCAGTTTGTATGCCGCTGTCTCTGTCATGGTAAATTGCCAGAACCTTTTTCAATTCCTCGGGTGATCCCTCAACTGTTACTACTGTTCCATCAGCAAGTTTTATTGTAGATTTGACCATGAATTTTTCAGGCAAAATGAAGTATAACTTCAGACATCTGTTAAAAGTCAATATATCACTTAATATTTTATTTGTACAGTGGATCTCATATTCTAATTAAATTTGGGTTTTCAAGCTCGATATTTTTCAAGTTTTTTATGGTAATTTTTATAAATTATAATTCTCAATAATATCTAAAAGTTGTTGTGTTGTCTGGTCTGTTTGTTCAATACCATAATCTTTTGGCATTGGTCTTTCTGTGGCTTCTTTGCAGTTATTCTCTATGTAAAACTGTTTCCTTGCTTTCGCCATATCTGAAATATTGGCACTTGGGTTGTTTTTCCTAAATTCCTTTTCCCATTCAACAAATGAACTGTTTCTCTCGTTTCTGTCCTTAAAATCAAATGGGCAAGTTGATTTTTTTAGCATTTCCTCTTTAATCACCGTCTCTATTAATCGTCTTGTTTGTTCATCTACATTTCCAGATATATAATCATCATGCCTTTTTAGTGCCTCTGCACAGTTGTTTTCTACATAAAAGCTCCTTCTTGCTTCTGCTAAATCTGAATTAGTTGCATTAGGATATTTTTCTGTAAACTCTTTTACCCATGCAGTAAATGAAGCAATTTCTTCTTCTGGGTCTTTGAAATCATCAGGGCATGTATTAATTTGGTCTTCAAGAATTTTTGCTCTTGCTATCCCTTCTGTTTCTGTGATTTCTTCTACCACCTTTCCATCTGTAGTTATATAAAAATGGTGTGTTCTTAAGGCTTCTTTGCAATTATTTCTTGCCAAAAAACTTCTTCTAGAATCTATTGTTTCGTCAGTAGAAGCATCGGGGTTATTTTCATAAAAACTATTTGTCCACTTTTTAAATTCAACTGCTCGTTTTTCCGAATCTTGAATATTATCAGGGCAAATTAGGTTTTTAGGTTTACTAACCATATTTGCTGATGCTATTCCGAAAAGAACAATAATCAATACAAGCCAAATAAAAAGAGGATTCCTCTTGAAAATAGAGTGGATTTTCTCCAATGCAATTTTTTCATTGTGTGGTAAAGATGACATAAACTTTTTTGCTATTTAATTGCGTATCTTTTATCACTAAATCTTTCTCGCCATTTTCCCCCAATCTTTAAGTTGCTCAAATTCTGACCTGTTTCGTATATTAAGTGGTGATGTGTGAAATAAAGGAATAATTCTATATGGCTTTGTGATAATTACATTGCCAATCATATCTTTAAGATGTGTTTTTCTTGCACGATTAAGGATAACATCATCAAGGCAAAAACTCAGAGCATTCAACGCAGGTCTACCCATCGTAACAATAATTTTTGGTTTAATACGCTTTATTTGATCCAACAAAATTTCTGAACTAGATTTTATCTCTGAAAGAGTTGGAGTTTTGTTTTTATATTTTTCTACTTTTGGGCACCACAGAACCGCATTGGTAATAAATATTTTCCTTCTATATTTTAAACCAAAAACTTTTTTAAAAAGTCGTTTAAATCTCCGTGCTGATTCGTCTGGATTCTCAGGAGAAATAAAGCCTGTTTTAACGGCAGTTGGACCAGGTCGTTCATTAACAAATAAAATGTCTATTTTATTGCCAGGTTGTCCGTTGGCTGGATCATTTGCAGGTATCTCAACTTTTTTGCCATGATTACATTTTTCACACTGTTTTCGATATTGCTCAAAAAAGTTATTTGGTTTCTTTTTCATAAAATTATTTCATCAACTTTCTTAATTCTATCACATCCACGTCGCGTTAGTACCCGCCTCCGACTTTCGATTCCCTCTAATGTTTAAAAATACAATCGTGCAACGCTGCTCGTCACGCTCATTATTTTTATGATCTAATTCTACACTCTGCGCGAACCCACTTCGCACGCGGAGCGTACCACATTAGTTCTCGAAAAAAGTTCGTGCAAAGGATACAATTATATCATCGCGAAGTGATGACCCTACCGGGAAACACGAGTACGTTTTCGGTCAGGGATAATTTGTCTGCCGTCGCAGACAAATTTCCACGACCCTGGCTCGGCTGTTTTTCCTACTAGAAAAACATGCCTCCGCTTTTCGATTCCCGGACGCGAGCAAAGCAGTTTGCTCGCTTAGGGTCATAGCGTTTCTTGCTATGCCCCGAACGCTATGACCCTACCGGGAATCGAACCCGGATTTAAGCCTTGAGAAGGCTTCGTCCTAACCGTTAGACGATAGGGCCCTAAACTAAGCTTCGCTTAGTCGGGCGAACAATTCCTTCGGAATTGTTTTAGCCATAAACCAGTATGGAGTATAACGTATTGTGTATATGGTATCAAACAAATCTAGTCTCAGATTTTTCAAATTAAAAGCCCTCTCGTAGGAGGGCTTTTTTATGCGATTTTCGCATTTTATAGCGGAGGAACCCACGCAAGCCATGGTGGGATGGTGACGAGGGGTATTCCGGTGCGCTTGTTGATGCGGTAGCGCTGATAGGTGATTATCCACCACGCGGTGGACACTAAGGTAGCTGCGAAAGCCCCCAGCCATAACTTCAATGATAAAAACACCATTACTGTTGCAACTCCGAGTGTGGCGGTTGAGATGCAAGAAAGAAACGATGGCTTGTGGTCCTTATGTAGAAGTGTAGGGACCATTGCCGCCCCAAAACCGAATTGGATAAGCATCATCGCAGTATCTTGCCACATGAACATTCTCCTTATCGTGTGAGAAAACTGACCGGACATTACACTAAAACATACATATTGGGAAGCATTGGAAAATGCCGAGGGCGTTGGGTGTGAGGGTAGTCCCCACTATGCGAAAGACTTTTTTCCTGTTAGAGTTCCACAAGAACAGGTCCAGAAATCAACCAACAACCAATGAGGAGGAGGTATTATGTACATTTCAGATGGTGGGCATGATCACATAAGAGTATTCATGAGAGAGCGCCTCGCTTGGGGTGATGTATCTCTACGGAAGATCAAGGATGAACTTTTGAGAAAGTTTCGTTTCTATCCGCCGACAGTAGTGCAAGGGGTGGTGGGAGTTTACACGAAACATTGTTTTCCGGCAGGATTCCCGGAGGTTTACAAGGTGGAAGACGGGATGGTGCTCGCCGGAAATCTTCGAAAGAGTATCGTTCGCAATATGCAGCGGGCGATACGGAATTTTTTTAAGTAGATAAGAAGTGACCGCTTGATGCCAATCAAACGAGAACACACAGAGAAAAACCGGCGAGTGACAATCTCGCCGGTTTCTATTTGGATGAAACGGATGATGGAAGCGCGTGTGAGGATAGTTTCTTGACTATCTCCGTCTAGGGTTCAGAATAGGGATATATTG
>CAYITR010000037.1:0-7205 GCA_964366465.1 uncultured Candidatus Saccharibacteria bacterium
CCTGTTATATCGCTTCGTATTGAACCGAAGACAAAAGCCGACCAAGAAAAAATGGGTATGGCTTTGAATAGACTTGCGCAAGAAGATCCGACTTTTAAAGTTTCCACCGACCAAGAAACTGGAGAAACTATTATTGCCGGCATGGGAGAATTGCATCTGGAAATTATTGTGGACAGAATGAAGCGTGAGTTCACTGTGGAGGCGAATGTGGGTAAACCACAGGTGGCATATCGCGAGACTATTAACGGCACCAGTGAAGCGGAAGGTAAGTATATCAAGCAGTCTGGCGGACGCGGTAACTATGGTCATGTGAAGATTAAAGTTAAGCCGATGGAAATGTTGACCAAAGAAGAACTGGAAGATTTGCCGAAAAATACCAAGAGGTCTCCTGGTTTCGAGTTTGTGAACTCTATTAAAGGTGGAGTTATTCCACAGGAATACATTGCGCCTTGCGAAAAAGGATTTAAGGAAGGGCTCGAGCGCGGTATTGTCGCCGGATTTAAAATGGTGAACGTGTCTGTGGATCTGTGGGATGGAAGTTATCACGAAGTGGACTCCAACGAAATGGCATTCAAAATTGCTGCTTCAATGGCTGTGCAGGACGCCTGCAAACGCGCGAACCCTGTTATCCTTGAGCCGATGATGAAGGTAGAAGTGGTAACTCCGGACAAATTCATGGGTGACGTCACCGGTAACCTTTCATCCAAGCGCGCGCTTATCGAAGGCATGGAAGACCGCGGGATGAACAAAGTTATAAAGGCTGTTGTTCCACTTTCGGAAATGTTCGGCTACATGACAGGACTTCGCTCAATGACCGAAGGCCGTGCGTCATTTACTATGGAATTCTTCCGCTACGACATCGTGCCGAACAATGTCGCGGAGACTATCATCGCGGCGAGGAAATAATCTTATCGAACTCGCTTGCTTTCAGATATTTTTCACCCACTATTATATTTCGCAGGGTTTGATTTGTGGCCATAGATTTTTTTACAATTTCGGAAACTTTGTCGTAGCCTAAAATAGGCACAAACAAAGTTGCGTAAGCAGTGGAATTCTCTAAGTGGTACTTACACCTTTCTTTATTTGCTTTTATGCCTGCAATGCACAATTTATCAAACTGACTGACGACTTCTGTGGTAATCTTCAGGGAATTAATTAATTTTTCTACTACTACAGGCAACATCACTCCTAATTCCATTTGGGCTCCTTCCACTGCTTTCTCAATAGAAATATTATTGCCTGAAACCAGATAATATAATTGATTTACGGTTTCGGGCATAACAGGGTTTATTTTCCCAGGCATGATAGAAGAGCCTTTTTGTAATTCTGGCAAGATTATTTCTCCTATTCCGCCCCGAGGACCTGAAACCATAAACCGCAAATCACTGGCTATCTTCGACAAATCTACACACAGGGCCGTAATCATTTGTGAAATTGCCAGAAAATCTGTTTGCCCGCTAGTTTTTGCCATCAGGTTATCCGCCATATAAAATTTTTCGCCGGTGATTTTATTTAATGCTTTATAGACTTCTTTAATATAAGAAGAAGACGCATTCATGGAGTTTCCAATGGCTGTTCCTCCTAAGTTTAGAGTTTTACATAAATCTTCTGCTATTTTTATTTGCGTTTTATATTTTTTTAAATTTTGAGCGTATGATTCAAATTCTGCTCCGAGGGTCGTAGGTATAGCATCTTGCAGATGAGTGCGCCCCAATTTATCTATATTTTTAAATTCTCTGCTTTTAATATTTAGAGATTTGATTAGGGAGAATAATTTATGATCTAAATTTTTAAGCAAGAAAAGAGCAGAGATTTTTAAAGCCGAAGGATTGACATCATTGGTGGACTGGCTTCTGTTCACATGATCATTAGGATGGATTTTGATTTTATTTTTTGAAATTAGAGTAGCCATATTGGCAATGACTTCATTTATATTCATATTGGTTGCCGTCCCTGCTCCACCTTGGATGTATGGCAAAGGGAATTGGTCTGCATATTTTTCTTGGTTCTCTAGAATGTAGTCGCAAGCTTTTACAATTGCTTTCTTTATTTCTCTACTTAAATTACCAGCTTCATAATTAGCAAGAACGGCAGCCTTTTTGATCTGGACCATTGCCAAAATAAATTCCATCGATGTTTTATGAACGGAAAAAGGGAAGTTTTTCAAAGCCTTTTTCGTTTCTTCGCCGTAGTATATTTTCATATATTAGAGTATATCATAGCAAGACTTTAAGGTTGTAGGGCTTGGTAGCTTAGGGTATACTTTTATTATACATGGCTCATCAGACAGTGTGAATACTGCCGTAGGTTAAATTATTATAAATTAAAATACATGACTAATAAAATATGATAAATACAATAATTTTTGATTGGAAACGAACCTTGTACAATCCTGACGACGGAACGCTTATAAACGGTACGAAAGAAATCCTCGAGTCACTACAGCATTATAATATATCACTAATACTTATTGGAAAGGGTGGCTCCGAGATGTATGCAGAGGTGAAACGACTTGGAGTTGAGCAATACTTTTCTAATATTGTTTTTCAAGAGGGCGCAAAAGAAGACTCGTTATTTAAGCCTTACATATCAAAAGAAGATCCGAGTACTACACTTATTGTTGGAGATCGTGTTAGGTCTGAGATAATGGTGGGGAAATCCTTAGGAGCAACTACGGTGTGGTTTCGTCAAGGTAAATTTTCCGGGGAAGAACCAGAAAATGATAATCAAAAACCAGATTATATTATTACGGCACTTATAGAAGTTGCAGGATTATTAAAGAATAAGTTACATTTAAAATAACTTAATGATTCACGAACCTTTCTACGACCCCAAAAAATCCTACGAAGAGAATTTTAAAGAAGGACCTTTTGGCGCGTTTGCTCCGACGTTCGCTGGTGGCGAAGTCGGAGTCCCGACCTCAGTGGACGTCGGGACTGATTCGGGTGAACCGAAGTATGACTTTTTTGGTTTTAAAGTAAATTCACTCTTCGGTATTCCGGCTGGTCCGCTAATCAATGGAAATTTTGTGCAAGCGGCACTCGATAAAGGCTTCGATATTGTCACTTACAAAACAGTTCGGAGCGAAAAATATCCTTGCCATCCGTGGCCCAATGTTTTATCTGTCAAAGTGGAAGGCGATTTGACTCCGGGAAAAGCTCAAGTAAAATTGGTGGCAAACAAAGATTATTGCCAACTCCTTTCTATTACGAATTCTTTTGGTGTTCCATCTTCTCCGCCCGAATTTTGGCAAAAAGATTTAGCGAGTGTTGTAAAAAATACTCCTGCGGGGCAAATTGTTGTTGGGAGTTTTCAGGGCACTAAAAAATCTGGGCAAAGTGCGGAGGATTACATCAATGATTACCGTGTCGTAGCGAAGATGCTGAAAGAAACTGGAGTGAAAGTAATGGAAGTAAATTTAAGTTGCCCGAACGAGGGCTCGAACAATCTGCTTTGTTTTGACACGGAACGTAGCGTTAAAGTCGCGAGCGCCATAAAAGAAGTTATTGGGGGCACGCCTCTGATTGTTAAGATTGCGTATTTTACAGACGATAACGCTCTTAAAAACTTTGTGCAAAAAATTGGTTCCGTAGTTCAAGGAATTTCTGCTATCAACACCATTTCAGCGGAAATTGTGGATGAAGATGGCAAGCAAGCTTTGCCCGGCGAGGGCAGGCTCCGCGGTGGGGTCTGTGGTCATGCCATCAAGTGGGCAGGGCTCGACATGGTGAAAAAAATAAAAAAATTACGAGAAGAATTCGGTTATTCTTATACGATAATAGGAGTTGGTGGAGTTATCACGACCGATGACTTTTTTGAATACAGAAATGCCGGCGCAGATATCGTGATGTCAGCAACTGGCGCGATGTGGAATCCATATCTTGCTAAGGAGATTAAGGAAAGGGTAATATAATTAATATGAATACAGAACAAAAAGTAGCCCGAGCCCTCCTCAAAATTGGCGCAGTTGGTTTTGTGCCGGATAACCCAATTACTTTTAAGTCTGGCATTGTTTCCCCGGTCTATATAGATAATAGAAAACTGCCTTTTTACCCAAACGAATGGAAAATTATTATAGAAAGTTTTGCTCAAATTATAAAAAAAGGAAAAATAAAATTCGATGCCATAGCTGGAGTAGAAGCAGCGGGCATACCCCATAGCGCAGCCTTGGGTTTTTCTATGAAAAAACCTTCGGTTTTTGTCAGAAAGCAAGCAAAAGACCACGGGACCAAAAAAATGGTGGAGGGAGGTAGTGTACTCAATAAAAACATCTTACTAATCGAAGACCTAGTCACTACTGGTGGAAGCAGTCTAACCGCAGTGGAGAATCTAAAAAAAGAAGGAGCGAAAGTAAATAACTGTTTAGTTATTGTTAGCTATAATTTCCCCAGCGCCAAAGAAGCTTTTGATAAAGCAAAAGTAAAATTACATACAATTACCTCATTTCCTATTATCTTAGAGGAGGCCAAGAAACTAGGAATGATAAACGACATCTCTTTGGAAAAAGTAGAAGCATGGTTTAGTAATCACACAAAATGATTATAGAAAAATACAACCAAAGAGCTAAAGAAATAAATTCACTTTTATGCGTGGGGCTGGATTCTGATTTTGATAAAATTCCGGAGAGGTTCAAGGCGATGGAATTTCCGCAGTTTGAATTTAATAAATATATTATTGAGTTAACTCATGAGTTTGCGGCGGCGTTCAAAATGAATATTGCTTTTTATGAAGCGAGGGGTGACCAGGGAATAAAAGAATTAAAGATGACGATGGATTATCTGCAAAAAAATCACTCTGATATATTTTTAATTTGCGATTCAAAAAGGGGCGATATCGGAAACACCAACCAAGGCTATGTGTATGAACTTTTTGATTGGTTGGGTTTTGACGCAGTGACCCTGCATCCGTATTTGGGCGGAGAATCACTATCGCCATTTTTAGAGCGAGCCGATAAAGGTTGTATCATTATGGGTAGAAATTCTAATCCCGGAGCAGGGGAGTTTCAAGATTTACTTGTTCAACACTCAGGGTTGAACAAAACTGTGCCACTTTGGCAAATTGTGGCTGAAAATGTCTCTCAAAAGTGGAATAAAAATAATAATTGCATGCTCGTCGTCGGCGCCACATATCCAGAAGAGATGAAAAAAATTAGAGAAATTACTGGTGATATGACTTTCTTGGTCCCCGGCATCGGCGCGCAGGGGGGAAGTGTGTCTGAGGTCATGAAGGCGGGGCTAAACCAGAGCGGTCTTGGACTCATCATCAATTCTTCTCGTGGGATAATTTTTGCCGAAAATCCCAAGGAAGAAGCCAGCAAGCTTTGCGAGGAGATTAGGAAATATCTGGTATAATTTCATTATGCCGAGAGAGTCATTGCCTGGGGGGATGAACAGAAGAGGATTTTTTACAACAGTCGGGGCGACAGGTATTGCTTTGGCGACAGAGGGTAGAGTTCAGGCGCAAGAAGGTCCAACTTTAGATAATCATTTAGAACTAATTACTGAATCTGCCATTTGGGGTAAGGTTGATTTTCCTGATTGGTTTAAGCCAATGGACCAGGAAACTAAAGAAATGATTTTAGCTATTCAGACTTTTCAAATAGTATTGTTGGGAGACGCCCAGCTAAGTGAGGATATGCGGAAAGGAATTTCTCAAGAGGCCCCTTTCATTGGCGATGTCCAGGCGGTAGAAGCTTCTAAAAAAACTATATGGGAACAACTAAAGAAAGCTGGTATAGCCACGGGGGATTACTCTTCAGATTCTTTTTATAATTCGTTATTATTAAAGCTTCCAAGTCATTTGGCCCAATATGGTATTTTTATCTATCCTCAATTTATAACTGTTGATGTGAATAAAAAAATCACCCATGCTGAAGTCTCGATTGCCTTTTCTAAAGTTGATAGGACTGTCAGGGAGGATACTAATCAATTAGGTATTCCTCTGCACCGCGATGTGCTTCATATTTCTGATTTGTCCACTAGTGAGGGGTGGTTACCAACCAATCAGCCCCCTAGAACAGCTCAGGCAATTTTTGGAAATATTGCAGTTTCTGATGCTGATTTAAAATTTCAATCTGATGTAGAAACAAATGCATTGCGTGATTTACAAGCTAAAATCAACGCGATACCTGCTTTCACATTGGCTGATCATGAAAGAAATGGACTTAGAAGAAACGACAGTTGGTTGACTGCAGCAGATATTGTTACACCGGAAATTGTTCGTCGTATTAAATTTCCACTTCTGTATGAGGATTTTGAATTTGAAACTATCGAGCACGAGACAAGGCATTTAGTCGATGCGCAGCTTCTTGATTTTAGAAAATTTTTACCATTTATACGAAGTACCAACTCTGAAGAAATATCCAGAACGGGAATGAATTTTGGCGTTCACAGAGAAATTAATCCATTATTGATTCAACTCATTTCTTCTCGAGATAAAGCGTGGACTCTTCTTAGGTTCATCAATGCTTCTCGGAGCAGTAATACAATGGGTGTACATGGAATCGCCAATAAATGGATTTTGCGTAAAATGACTGAATTAATTTCTAAAGAACCAGAGAAGTATGGAATTACTATAGATGATCAAACGAAAGCGGGGCGAGCTAATCAAATTTTCAGTCAGATAGATATGTTACTTGATAAACCTGATCTAGTGAATGGTTTATGTAGTGAAATAATTGAAATTCACAATACTAATTTGGCTGAAGATATCGTAGGTAACCAAGATTATCTTACTACAGGCATACTTCTTCACCCGGATGCTAGTGGTTTAAATAAAGTATTTGAAATTGGTATACCCGCTACGGTAATTGGAGTAGGTGCTTTAGCACTAGAAGCGTTGCGTCGTCGCAAGAAAAAAGTAGCGGAGACTCAAGTGTCTCGCGCAGAAAGACGAGCTAAAAAGAGGGCAGACAAAAGCCGAAGCGCAAAAACTTTGCGAAGAAATTAGAAAATACAGGTAATCCGTCCAAGCTAGTGAACCACTTTACAGCATTTGACATTGTCCTATAATTTGTTAGTATGTTAATAACTGCACTTTTGGCAGTTTTTGTTTTGTATTTTTATAAGTTTGATTATTATAAGTTAACCCCGACGTAAAAAGTCGGGGTCCCGACAGAATCGTCGGGATTAATAACGCCCGCCTAAGGTGGGCAAGTTAGTAACTAAGCCAGAGTGGCTGGTTCATGAGATCGGAAGAGCGTCGTG
>CAYITR010000038.1:0-7191 GCA_964366465.1 uncultured Candidatus Saccharibacteria bacterium
GCGAACACGTCCTGCTTGCCAAGCAAGTTGGTGTGCCTAAAATTATTGTTTTTCTAAACAAGTGCGACATGGTTGACGACAAAGACATGATTGACTTGGTGGAAGAAGAAATACGTGAACTTCTTGCAAAACAAGGATTCGATAAGGATTGTCCAATCATTCGCGGTTCTGGACTTAAAGCCCTTGAAGCTAAGTCTATGGATGACGAATGGGCTAAGAAAGTTATGGAGCTTGTAAATGCACTCGACACCTATATCCCTATCCCAGTTCGTGATACAGCGAAGCCTTTCCTTATGCCAGTTGAAGACATATTCTCAATCGAAGGCCGAGGGACAGTCGTTACTGGTAAAATCGAAAGAGGTGTAGTAAAAGTTGGTGAAGATGTAGAAGTTGTTGGAATTAAAGCTACTCAAAAGACCACTGTTACTGGTATCGAAATGTTTAACAAGAATCTTCAAGAAGGTATGGCTGGAGACAACGCTGGTATCCTTTTGCGAGGCTTAAAGAAAGAAGATATCACTCGTGGGCAAGTTCTATGTAAACCAGGCACAACTACTCCTCATGATCATTTCACTGCGGAAATATACGTGTTGAAAAAGGAAGAGGGTGGACGTCACACTCCTTTCTTCAAGGGTTACAAACCACAATTCTACATCCGTACCACGGATGTGACTGGAGACGTTACCCTTGCTGAAGGCACTGAAATGGTTATGCCAGGAGACACCGTTAAAATTACAGTTAAGCTTGTTACTCCAGTCGCGCTTGAAGAATCTCAGAGATTTGCAATACGCGAAGGAGGCAAGACAGTCGGCGCAGGAGTTGTTTCCAAGATATTAGGATAGTGAGCCTGCTAACCAGCTGGTTAGCCATAAGTTAAAAAGCCAAGTACAATGACAACAACAGAAACAAAAGCAAAGCCCGCCCGTACCGAAGGTGCTTCAGCACGTTCGAGCGGGAAGTCTAAAATATCCAAAGCTTCTAAAAAGACAGACGATAAAGTTGTACTTCGCATACGTGTACGAGCGTATGAAAGTAAAATTCTCGATAGCTCAGTAAAACAAATAATGGACACCGCGGTCAGGCACGATGCCAAGATCATTGGGCCAGTGCCACTGCCTACGGAAATCAAAAAATATACGGTCAACCGTTCTGCTTTTATCTACAAAAACGCCAGAGAACAGTTTGAAATCAGGGTCCACAAAAGATTAATTGATATTATCAATCCCAACGCTAAAACCGTTGAAGCTCTGACCAACTTATCACTTCCTTCTGGAGTTGATATCGATGTGAAAATGTTGTAATGCCATGAAATTCATTTTAGGGAAAAAAGAAAATATGATGGAGTATTTCTCGGAGGACGGGGAAGTTGTTCCGGTTACTGTTGTTTCAGCTGGTCCGGTTACTGTCACCAAGATAACTTCTCCCGAGAAGGATGGTTATAACGCCGTGCAGGTTGGTTTTAGTGTGGAGAAAGAAAACAAAATAAACAAAGCTCAGCTCGGTACCATGAAGAATGGTTTATTCAAGACCTTGAAAGAATTCAGATTAAAACCGGGTGACAAGAGCGAGGCCAAGGTGGGCGATGTGATAGATGTGTCTTCATTTGCGCCGGGAGACAGCTTGCAAGTAACCAGTGTTTCCAAAGGTAAAGGATTTCAGGGTGTGGTCAAGCGACACGGCTTTGCTGGTGGCCCGCGCAGTCACGGACAGAAACATTCCGAGAGAGAGCCGGGTAGCATCGGGGGAGGACTCCGCACTCATGTGCCGAAGGGTATGAGAATGGCAGGTAGAATGGGTAGCGACAGAATTACCCAGAAAAATCTTAAAGTTGTATTGGTGGACAAAGAAAACAATTTAATGTTGATAAAGGGTGCCATAGCAGGACGTCGTGGAACTTTAGTTGAGATAGTTAGTAGATAGTAGTAAGTAGTTAGTAAAATTATGGAAGCAAAGATTTCAGCAAAAATATATAGTCAAAAAGGAAAAGAGGCAGGATTGATAGATTTGCCTGTAAAAGTTTTCGGCGCGAAGTGGCGCGCAGATTTGGTGCACCAAGTGGTAGAAGGCATGCGTAGCAACAAGCGCGCCGGTACAGCAGA
The DNA here is from genome assembly GCA_964366465.1 of uncultured Candidatus Saccharibacteria bacterium. Lineage (GTDB taxonomy): Bacteria > Patescibacteriota > Minisyncoccia > Phycocordibacterales > UBA9973 > UBA9973. Next base: position 2,100 of record CAYITR010000038.1, read on the forward strand.
CACCAAGGACCGCGGAGAAGTCCGCGGTGGAGGCAAGAAGCCTTGGAAGCAAAAGGGTACCGGCCGAGCTAGGCACGGATCCACACGTAGCCCTATCTGGGTGGGTGGAGGCGTGACGCATGGCCCACTTGCGGAGAAAAATTATAAAAGGAAAATTTCGAAGTCAATGCGCGCGCAAGCTCTCTTCTCAGTGCTTTCTCGCAAGCTGAAAGATGGAGAAATAATGTTTGTGGATTCACTTGAAATGGCTGATATTAAAACCAAAAAAGCGGTTGAAGTAGTAGACGCCTTAGCCAAAGTTGGAAATTTAAAAAACATAAATACTAAAAAGCCGAAAATTCTTGTAGCTTTGAACGGCCGTAATCCAAAAACCGAAAAGAGTTATCGAAACGTATCATCGCTAGAGTTGGTATTTCTAAAAAATTTAAATCCGATGGACGTTTTGAATTATAAGTATCTTTTAATAGAAAATCCGGCTGAAAGCGTAAAATTTTTAGAAAATAGAGGATAAATATTATGACAAGCATTATTAAAAATCCAAGAGTTACCGAGAAAGCTTCTTTTGCTGTAGAGCAAAACGTCTATACTTTCGACGTGGCGCCTTCTGCCAACAAAACCGAAATACGCAAAGCCATTTTCGCGCTCTATAAAGTAAAACCACTTAAAGTAAATGTTTTGTCGATACCGCGCAAGAGCGTTGTTTCGAGAGGGCAAGTGGGAGTAAAAGGCGGAGGGCGTAAAGCGTTGGTGTATTTAAAAAAGGGAGATAAGCTGGAAGTAGTATAAAGTATAAAGTAGAAAGTATAAAGTTATAAAGTAAAATTATGAAAACATACAAACCCACAAGTAAATCCAGAAGGCAGATGACCAACATCAATTATCGCGATGTTCTTTCGAAGTCAACGCCAACCAAATCTCTAGTGCACGGATTCAAACGCTCTGTCGGACGCAACAGTCAAGGGCGCATAACCATGAGGCACAAGGGTGGGGGACACAAGCGCCTGTATCGCGATGTGGACTTTTTATATAACAAAAAAGAAATTGAAGCGATAATTAAATCAGTGGAGTATGATCCAAACCGTTCTGCCTTCATCGGCTTGGCTGTCTACAAAGACGGCGAGAAGAGGTATGTGATTCTACCTAAATCCATCAAGCCCGGCGACACTTTCATCGTTTCAGAAAAAGCTGAGTTAAAACCAGCTAACCGTCTGCCTTTAAAAAATATTCCAGTAGGAACTTTCGTATATAACATCGAGATAAAGCCACAAGGTGGTGCCAAGATTGGTAGAAGCGCGGGAATATTTGCACAAGTGGTGGCGAATGCGGACGGCTATACCAACATCAAAATGCCTTCAACGGAAATTCGTAAAATTAATGAAAATTCTTGGGCATCTGTTGGTACTGTTTCAAACGAAGAACATCATTTGGAAAATTACGGTAAAGCATGACGAAGTCGCTGGAAGGGTATACGCCCAACAGTGCGCGGAACAGCCATGAACCCCGTAGACCATCCATATGGTGGAGGTGAAGGCCGACAAGGACGCGGAACCAAGCGACCGAAGACAATGTGGGGTAAGGTGACTGGCGGACGCAAAACCCGCACTCCGAAGAAATACTCAAATGTATTCATCGTTAGTCGAAGAAAAACTGGAAAGAATAAATAAAAAAAACAAAAATCCCCGTAAGGGGATTTTTGTTTTTGCACAATTTTACTTGACTATTCCTCTCAAAAGTTTTACTCTTTTACCCAAACCTGTTCTTTAAGAAAGTTGGCCAAGCGTGGCTGACTAAGATCAGAACAGGGAGGGGACACATCATGAGCAAGCGGAAGTCCGGTCTCGCCTTGAAGGTCGCCGCCAGCATGCGGAAGGCGGCGGAGAGCACCAATCGCGCCAGTCTCCAGTGGGAGGCCGTGGCGCGGATGCAACAGGCCAAGGCGGCCGGCAAGTGAGCGCCAAGAAGGAGTCCCGGATCCTGCGTCGGCGGGGAGAGAGGTGGGCGCGCATGCCCAAGACCACCCCGAAGCCGAGGGGTGCCCAGAAGTAGTTCCTCCCGCCAACGGGTCGCGTTTCATAATCTAGCGACCCGTGTAAGACATCCCCCATTCATCGTGGGTGCGCTCGAGCTTTCATCGCTTGGGCCACCCACAAAAACGTTCTATATAATTGACATTTTCGCCATATTTGCTAGTATCATTCCGAGGCTCTAATAAGAGCTGTTTTGTTTTCTTAGTGCAAAATACCAATGACCCGATCAATCAAAAAAGGAATAAATGTAGACGAAGGACTGCTTCTAAAAATAGCAGGCAAAAGTCCGTTGTCCACTCCAACCATCAAGACTTGGAAACGCGCTTCGGTGATATCGCCCGAGATGCTCGGCTTTACTTTCGGTGTACACAACGGCAAGACGCATGTGGATGTTTTAGTTACGGAAGACATGGTGGGGCACAGACTCGGAGAATTTTCACCAACCAAGAAATTCACCAAGCACGGTGGTAAAATGCAGAAAGAATTGGAAATGAAAAAGAAAGAGGCAGAGATAGCAGCGGCTAAAGGCGCGACAGAAGCTGCAACGGAAGCTAAGGGAGCCAAAAAGTAGAAAGTATAAAGTAAAACAATGAAAGCATATTTGAAAAATTACAGACAGTCGCCGAGAAAAGTTCGCCTAGTGGCGGGTTTAATTCGAAGGAAGGGTGTTCCCCAGGCTCTGGCTTCGCTTGAGTTTTTACCTAAGCGCGCTTCGCTTCCGATTCGCAAGCTTCTACTTTCCGCGGTGGCCAATGCTAAAAATGTCGGGGTTGAAAAAGACAATTTATATATCAAAGAACTTCGAGTGGACAAAGGCATAACAATGAAGCGCATGATGCCGGCCGCCATGGGGAGTGGACACAGGATCAATAAAAGAACAAGTCATGTTGAGTTGGTATTGGCCGAGAAAGTAATCGAAGTAAAGAAGTCCCAGCCAAAGGCTGGTAAGCCTCGAGCTGAGAAAAAGAAAAAGTAATTTTATGAGTAAAATAGTTCACCCATACGCGCATAGATTGATAATACTTAGAGACTGGAAGTCTCGCTGGTTTGCCGACCCTAAAAAATATGTAACTTATTTGAAAGGGGATGTTTTGATTAGGCAATATCTCGAGAAGAAACTGCGCGGTATGTACGTATCAACCATTGAGATAGAGCGAAGTCGCAAGGCCACTCGATTCATCATCCGTACTTCTCGTCCGGGGCTGGTCATCGGGCGTTCAGGTGAAGGCGCAACGAAGCTAAAAGAAGACATTTTGAAAAAGATGGACAAGCTCGGCATTCCTCGACCGGAAGATTTTAAATTGGAAGTTGTGGAGATAGGCAATCCAGAAGCAGATGCAGCTATCGTCGCTTACATGATAGCCGAAGGCTTAGAGAAGCGTATGCCTTATCGCCGAGTCATCAAAACGATCATTGAGAAGGTGATGCAAGCACGTGGGGTGGAGGGTGCGAGAGTAGTGCTATCGGGTCGTCTGGGTGGAGCTGAAATTGCTCGCACGGAAGAGCTTAAGCGTGGAAGTATCCCGCTTCAGACTTTCCGCGCGGACATTGATTTCAAGCGCGAGCGTGCAACTCTTTCTTATGGCGTTATCGGGATCAAGGTCTGGATTTACCGTGGCAAGATTTTTGCTGACAAAAAGCGTGAAGTTGCCACCACCGATGAAAAAAGTAAAAAAATGAAAACTGATTAAATTTATGTTGTTACCCAAAAAAGTAAAATTTAGAAAATGGCAGACCGGACGCTCGAACCCGAAAGCGGTTCGTCCGGATTCTCGGGGCACCAAGTTGGCCTTTGGGTCCTTTGGGCTGAAGTCTGAAACTCAGGCACGCATTAAATCGACCCAGATTGAAGCCGCTCGTAAGGTAATTTCTAGAACTCTAACCAAAGCCGGCAAATATTGGATTCGCATTTTCCCAGATCGTCCTTATACTGCGAAGGCCGCCGAAGTGGGCATGGGAAAGGGAAAAGGGGATCCACAGGGCTACTGCTTCGACGTTTTCCCTGGACGGCTTGTGTTCGAGGTAGATGGTGTGGAGGAAAAGGTGGCGCGTGAAGCATTGCGCAAGGCTGGCACCAAGTTGCCCATAAAAGTCAGGATTGTTTCCAGAGTTCACAACCAGTAGATTAGGTTCTAGGGGCTAGCTTCTAGAAAATACAAAGATAAAATGAAAAAGAATCAGAACAAATTTAAAAACATGAAAAAAGAGGAACTTGCGAAAGAGGTCGCATCTTTGCGAGAGAGGATTCGCGCGATTCATTTCAAGGCTGAAGGATCCAAGTCCAAAAATGTGAAGGAAGGTTCATCTTTGCGCAAAGAAGTCGCCAGAGCGCTGACAGTTATAAACCAAAAAGCCATAAAGTAAAATGCAAACAAAAGATAAAAAAGAAATAGGAAACAAGAAAACTAGTACGCTAAAAGGCGTAGTGGTTGGAGACAAGATGGATAAGACCATTGTCGTTTCTGTGTCCAGATTTATCAAGCATCCGCTATACGGCAAATTTTACAAAGTGAGCAAGAAGTATAAAGCGCATGACGCCGAGAATAAATACAAAATAGGAGACAAGGTGGAGATAATGGAAACCAGGCCGATGTCGAAAGATAAGCACCACAAAGTAGTATAAATACGCCATAGGCGCACAAGTATATGATTCAACCACGAACATTAGTTAAAATAACAGACAACGCCGGAGGCACGCTAGGAGCGGTCTTCAAAGTTTTAGGTTCTTCGAAAAAGAGATACGCTAAAATAGGGGATTTGGTGATTATTTCTGTGAAAGTCGCGAGCCCTCGAAAGGCAGTCAAGAAGAAGGACGTGCATCAGGCTGTGGTGGTCAGGACCCGTGATGCCTACAGGCGCAAAGATGGTTCCTATATTCGTTTTGACGATAACGCGGTGGTTATTTTAGAAAAAGACAAGAAAGACCCTAAGGCAGGGAGAATATTCGGGCCGATTCCACGAGAGCTTGCCGAAAAAGGATTTCAGAAGATAATTTCTTTAGCACCGGAAGTAATATAATACCTCACCCTAGCCCTCTCCTTAGATCGGAAGAGCACACGTCTGAA
>CAYITR010000039.1:0-6756 GCA_964366465.1 uncultured Candidatus Saccharibacteria bacterium
CGATACATAAGTCCGGAAACAATCAGGTCTATGGTCGCGGATGGTAGTGAAATAAAAATAAGTTATCTAAGAGGGCAGAACGCTGAGGAAAAAAATTTAAAAATTACACCAGAAAAGGGGGAAGACGGCAACTATGTGATAGGTATCGCCATGGATCAGATTGGCACGGCTAAATTGCCTGTTTTTTCAGCATTTTGGGAAGGAATGAGGCTAACCCTGTTTGTGACCAAAAGCACTGCTGTGGGCCTATTTGGGCTTATATTTGATGGTATAAAGGGGCAAGGAAGCCTCGATGGTGTGACGGGGCCGGTGGGCATGGTGGGTATCGTGGGGGATGCGTATGAGTTCGGCTTTGTCTACCTGATGTCGTTTGCGGCATTGATTTCGGTAAATCTGGCAATTATTAATATACTTCCGTTTCCAGCGCTAGACGGCGGACGGCTTTTCTTTTTATTGATTGAAAAAATCAAAGGCTCGGTCATAAATCCAAAAGTTGCCAACACCGCCAATATGATTGGCTTTAGTATTCTGATACTCTTCATGATTGTGATTACTTATCACGATATAGTGAAATTGTTTTAAACCTATTCTATAATTCTATAGAATTGTAGAATAATAAATTTATGCAAACAAAGTTAATTCATGAAGTGCGGGCTGTGAAAACTAAAAGCGAGCTGGCGAATATAATCAAAGCGCAGAGGATAAGTGAGCAAGTTTTGAAGTATGCTGTCGGTGAACTAAAGACTGGAGTTTCTGAAATACAGATCGCGAATTTAATAAAGAAAGCATACAAGGGCCTGCGTGCGCCAGTGTTATCGTTCCCGCCTATTGTCGCTTTCGGTAAAAATTCTGCAAATATTCATCATGAACCTAATAATACGAAGTTAAAAGTAGGCGATACTGTTATATTTGATATAGGCACCACTGTGAACCACTATTGTTCAGACATGACTCGCACATATTTTTGGGGTAAGCCGAATGCCAAGCAGAAGAAAGTTTATCTGGATGTTTTAAAAGCCCAAGAACTTGCCGAAAATAAAATAAAAAATGGCGAACGCCGAGCAAGAATGATAGACAAAGTTGCGCGAGATTTCTTGGCGAAAAAGTATAAGAACAATTTTAAACACGGGCTTGGGCACGGTGTGGGCACAGTGATCCACGAATGGCCAAATTTTAAACCAAATAGTGAAGACATTATTCCTGCTGGCTGTGTGATGACCATAGAACCGGGTATTTACCTCAAAGGTTTTGGTGGTGTACGGATTGAAGATATGTATTTAATCACAAAAAGTGGCGCTAAATGCTTGACCAATGTGCCTAAAAATCTAAAAAGTGCTATATTAGAACCACGATGAAAAAGAGGTTAGAAGTTGCAGTTTTGTTCGGGGGTAAATCGCCAGAGCACGAAGTGTCCATTGTTTCTGCCGGTAAGGTGATAGATGCCTTGAATAAAAAAAAGTATAAAGTTTTCAAACACAAAATTCCGAAAAACGGCGAGTTCAATTTTAATATTTTGAAAAGATACGATGTTGTGATTCCGGTTTTGCACGGACTTTTTGGTGAGGACGGTACTGTGCAGGGACTTCTGAAACTCATCGGTGTGCCATTCACTGGCGCTTCGGTCCTGGGTTCGGCGGTGGGTATGGACAAAGACGTGATGAAGAGATTGCTTCGCGATGCCGGCATACCCGTGGCTAAATTTGTGGTTTTTCGAAGACACAATGTTTTAAAATTTGAAGAAATAAAAAGAAAGCTTGGTGTGCCGATGTTTATAAAGCCGGTTAATGCCGGATCTTCGGTGGGCATTACAAAAGTCAGCACCAAAGAAGAGTATGCAAAAGCTGTGACTGAAGCCCTGCGATACGACCTGAAAGTAATTGCCGAAGAATCCATAACTGGCCGAGAAATAGAGTGTGGAGTCGTCGGCAATGATGAGCCACTTGTTTCTTTACCTGGAGAGCTTATTCCAGGGGACGAATTTTATACTTACAAAGCAAAGTATGACGACACAAGCGGGACTGTGTACGAAGTCCCTGCTTCTCTGCCTGACAAAACTATTAAGAAAGTACAGGACACGGTCCGGAAGGCTTATCAGATTCTGGAATGTGCCGGCATGGGGCGAGTGGATTGTTTTTTGAAAAAGAATGGTGAAGTGCTGGTGAATGAAATCAATACTATCCCGGGTCCGGTAATGTTTAGACGGATGTGGGAGGCGAGCGGAGTGCCTTTTACAAATTTACTAGACATGCTGGTTGGTTTCGCTCTTGAGCGTTTTAAAAACGAACAGAAGTTAAAAAGCACTTTTTAAAATATGGACAATGAATCAGATAAACCCATTGGAGTTTTTGATTCCGGTGTGGGTGGGCTGTCGATATTGATTGAGCTAAAAAAATTATTACCGAAAGAAAATTTTGTTTATTTAGCTGATCAAGCTTACATACCCTACGGAGAGAAAGGCAAACAAGAACTCATCGATAGGTGTTCAAGCGTCGCAGATTATTTTATTGAAAATCACAAAATCAAGATAATGGTGGTTGCCTGCAATACGGCTACTGCAAATGCCATCCAAGCGCTTCGAAAGAAATACTTTTTTCCCATCATTGGCACCATACCAGGGGTAAAGCCCGCAGCGGAGAAAACCAAATCAAAGACCATTGCAGTTCTCTCTACGCCATCGACGTCGCGAAGTTATGCGTTAAAGAAACTAATCAAAGACAATTGCCAGGGGACAAGTGTTCTTAATATTGGTTGTAAAGATCTTGTGGGTGTGGTCGAAGAAGGAAGTTTGGATGGTTTAAAGGTAGATACTTTATTAAAAAAGTATTTAGAAAGAATAAAAAGTTCTAATGCGGATTATCTGGTGCTGGGTTGTACCCATTATCCATTTTTAGGAGGAGCCATCACGGGGATACTTGGCTCCAAGGTGAAGCTAGTGGATTCAGGTAAGGCTATTGCCGTGAGGACAAAGTCTTTACTGCAGAAGAACAAAATTTTAAATAAATCAAAAGGGCGAGACACATATCTGACCACAGGGAGTCCGGTGAAATTCAGTAAGGTGGCGAGCAAGTTACTAAAGAAGAAAATTAAAGGGTTCGGGGTTGCAATTTAAGTGTTTTTATACTAATATCTATCCATGTCACAAGATAGACTTATAAAACTCGCCTGCGGTACCTGCAAGCGTATCAATTACTGGTCCAGCAAGAATAAGAAACTCGTTACTAAAAAAATCGAGCTCAAGAAGTTTTGCAAGTGGTGCAAGAAGGGCACTAAGCACAAGGAAATCAAGAAATAGATTTTCTTTGCTTTTCTGTTATACTTAAAACGACCCATAAGGGTTGTTTTGGTTTATAGGGGTCCATAGTTCAGAGGTAGAATAATCGTCTCCAAAACGATTGACCTAGGTTCGATTCCTAGTGGGCCCGCAGGATTCTTTCGCGGAGATTTGTGCTTGAGAAATTATGCCCTCGGGTGTTGTAGATGACTTTCATGTTTGGCAGGAGATCTCGGGAATAGTTGGGTCTATCTCGCCAATCTTCGCCCATAAAGCGAACATCCGGATTTAGTTTCTTTAGAAGATTGTACAGGTCAACTTCGTCTTTATAAACGATTATTTTGTCCACATATTTTGAGCCTTCGAGGCGGATTTTGCGTTCTTCTAGAGTTTCAATCGGCTTTTGTTTATCGGAGCGGTCCATAGACGGGTCAACCTGAAGCCCGACTATCAGGAAGTCGCATTGTGCTCGGCATTCTTTAAGCATCAGCACATGTCCGGCGTGGAGCAAGTCCATAGCCCCGCAGGTGAATCCTGTAATCATATGTTTAAAATTTTATTAATAATTTTCTTTGTTTCTTCTGGACCATTAGTGGCCATGTAGTCCACACCAGTTTTCACCACTGCATGATCATTACCTCCCACAAACATCGCATCACCAACAAAAAACATTTTACTGATTGGGATTTTCAAATATTTTTGCATTTGATGAATACCGTAGGCTTTATCAATTCCTTTTTTCGTCACATCAATTGTAGTAAATCCAGCGGCCTTAACTTCTAAGTTGGGGAGTTTCTTAGCCGTAAGCTTTGCAATTTTCATTTTTAATTTCAAATTATCTTTGAGCCATTGCTCTTTCATTCTTACTCCTTTCATTCCTAATACTTTCACTATGTCTTGTCCGTAGACCGAAAAGGAAACCTGAGACCCTCCTCTGTTTTCGATAATTTCTCCATATGTCTTTTTGGGGTGCTGGTAACCTATCTCTTTGAATACATCTTCGAAAGCCTTTTGTATTTTAGTGATTTCAGATGCAGTTAATTGCAAAGAGTAAACATTTTTCCACCTATTTTTATATTTATAGAAAGCCGTACCTGTTACTGGGAACAAAGAAAGTTTCTCTAAAAGATTTTTTTGGCATTTAAGTTTGCGTAAAAATAATTCTTGAAAAATAGCGTACGTTCCACCGCCGATTACTGCTACTTGTCTTGTGGCCAAAAGGCGGACTAGCAGTTGCGACATCTCAGTGTCCATTGGAGACTTTGTATGGATTAGCGTTCCGTCCAAGTCAAACACAATCAGGTCCTTTTCTCTCATTTTTCCCAAGTTCGAAATCTTCATAAGATTATGATATGATATTATAAATACAACCATGACGCAACTTTTCGACATTCAATTCATTCTTAGCACCTATGGTTATCTGGGTGTTTTTATTATTGTTTTTTTAGAATCGGGCATCTTTTTTGCACTACCGGGAGACAGTTTGCTCTTTACCGCAGGGTTACTAACAGCTGTGCTAAACCTTGATCTTTTCTTACTTATTCCACTAGTATTTTTTGCTACATTTCTCGGGGGAATAGTTGGTTATGAAATAGGAGTGAATTTAGATAAACTTCGCAAGTATTCGTTTTTTCGAAAAATTATTAAAGAAGGACATTTAAAAAGGGCGCATCAATTTTTCGAGAAGCACGGTGGAGTGGCGGTCATCCTTTCGCGTTTTGTCCCATTTGCGCGAACATTTGTCCCAATAGTCGCGGGAATCGCGCGCATGAATTATTCTCAGTTTTTGAGATACAGCCTACTAAGTTCATTTCTGTGGTCCACTAGCATGACCCTGCTTGGTTATTTCTTAGGGCAACTCTTCCCGCATATCAAGGACTATGTTTCTATTGTTGTTATTCTCATTGTGCTAATATCCGCCTTGCCGATGATTTGGGAGATGCGAAAGGAAAAAGAATTTTAGGCTTTTAATTTTTGCTTCAGGTACTTTTCTATTTTTTTGTATTCTAAGGGCGAGAACCACTTGATTTCTTTGTCGCGTTTAAACCATGTCATCTGACGCTTGGCATAATTAATAGTTTCAATAATTACTTTTTCATAGATTGGGTTGTTGTATTCAAATCCAAATTCCTGTAATCTTTTTTGAGAAACTCCGATTTTCTTTAATTTTTTAATTTCATTTAATAATCCCGCCTTAAACATTTTCTTTGTCCTTTTTTCAATTTTCTTTTGGAGTTCAAGTGGAGGGAGGACAAGTCCGATTTTCACGAATTCATACGGAGGCGTTGCCTCCGTAATGCTAGGGACCTTTCCTAGAGCCTTTGCTATTTCTATTGCCCTAATTAATCGGACTTTGTTGTTCTTGTCGATGTTTTTTGCGCGGGCTTTGTCTAAATTTTCAAGTACTTTAAATAATTCTTGCGTACTTTTCTTGCTCAAGGTTTTCCTGAGTTTAGTATTGGGCGCAACTTCTGGGAAAATTATGCCTTTGGTTACTGAATCAATATAAAACCCTGTTCCGCCGACCACTATTGGAATTTTGCCATTTTTTGCAATCTCCGCCATGGCGTAGATTGCCTTTTTTTGATATTCCGCAACAGTGAATACTTTTTTCGGACTCACCATGTCGAGCAAGTGATGCGGAATCCCGCGCATTTCTCTCCTAGTGATTTTCCCTGTTCCTATATCGAGGCCTTTATAGACCTGTCTTGAATCAGCAGAGATAATTTCTCCGGAAAATTTTTTGGCAATTTTTACCGAGAGCGCCGTCTTGCCCGTAGAAGTTTGCCCTAGAATTACAATTACTTTTGGTTTCGGCATATGTTTCTTGTCCGGGAGAGGCGCCACGCCTGCCAAATCCGGCGGGCAGGGATCAGCCTTGGGCTGATATTATTTTAACATCAGCGCCGATGGAATTTAATCGTTCAGTAATTTCTTCATAGCCTCGTTTTATCATATAAACATTATGTAAGATAGATTTACCCGGAGCGCCAAGCATAGCGATAAGTAGAACCATGGCTGGGCGCAGGGCTGGCGGGCAGACTAGTTGCGCTGGTTTGAGCACTGTGCGTCCTTCGATAAAAAGGCGATGCGGGTCGGCGAGTGTTGTGTTAGCGCCAAGGCGGTTTAACTCAGTCAAATATATTGCCCTGTTGTCGTACACCCAGTCATGGATCATTGTCTGGCCTTTTGCTTTGGTTGCTATTAAGGCGAAGAAGGGGAGATTATCCACATTGATGCCGGGGTAAGGGTTGGCGTGTATTTTATCTTCCAGCGCCATTAGCTTGCTAGGTAAAATTTCAATATCAACAAGGTTTGTGCGTTCGTTGTAGGATTTATACTGTCTTAATATTTTATATCTTAGCTTCATTCTTTTTAGTTTTTCTAGTTCCAGAGCCAAGAAATCAATCGGCGCTCTGGTGATGGTAAGCTTGGAGTCGGTAACTATAGTCGCTGCGATAAACATCATTGATTCTATCGGGTCT
>CAYITR010000040.1:0-6525 GCA_964366465.1 uncultured Candidatus Saccharibacteria bacterium
CGTGAAGGGGAGTAGCCGAGTCGCGAGCTTGCTGATTGCTGGAGGGTAGATGTGGTGAAAGGCGCTCGCGGAGTTCGCTTTTTTTCTGATTCTTTTACGCTTTTTACTAGCCATGTACCCTTTTTTCCTTCTTCTAATATTTTTTCTACCAGCTTTTCATCACGTGGTTCTTCGACGCATTCCAGCGTTAGTTTATCTTTTTTAATTGTTTCAAACAGTCCTACAAGTCTCCAGAATTTCTCCGGCACAAAAGCGCGGATTTCACGTTCACGCTCCATTATTATTCTGAGAGCTGGAGACTGCACTCGTCCAGCCGAGAGCCCGTAGCGAACCTTTTTCCAAATAAGCCCAGAGAGGTCATAACCCACAAGTCTGTCTAGTACGCGTCGCGCTTCTTGAGCTTTACGCAAAGCAGTATCGATTTTACGTGGGGATTTCAGCGCTTCTTCGACTGCTTCTTTAGTGATTTCATGAAATGTTACACGTTCTATAGGCGCTTTCAGTTTCTTATCTTCTTTCAGAAGTGTTTCGATGTGCCAAGCAATAGCTTCACCTTCACGGTCAGGGTCAGTTGCCAAAAGTATTTTGTCTGCCTTCTCGGCTAGGTGTTGAAGTTCGTGCACAACTTTTTCTTTTCCTTTAGAGATTTCATAACGAGGTATAAACCCACCTTCGATGTCGATGGCAGTTTTATTGGATTTTGGTAAATCGCGAATATGGCCTACCGATGCGCGCACAGTAAAAGCCCCACCCAAATATTTTTCGATAGTCTTCGCTTTCGATGGCGATTCAACAATCAGTAATTTCATAATTCCCAGTATTACACGAAATAGTTTTGCAAAGCAAATTACGCTAGTTTAATTTCACCCATTTCTTCTTTTATAAGTCCCTTGATTTCCATCACTGAAAGCAGGGCGTTCGCTGTTGGTATATTCATTTTCATGGCGCGGATTAAATCATCGCGAGGCATTGGTTCACGGAGAAGCGTTGTAACTATTTTTTCTTCGGGCGACAAGTCAGCAAAAAGTTTCTTTTGCTTTTCTTCGTCTTTTGGTCTCTCGAAGCCGAGCGCTTCGAGCACATCATCGGAGCATGTAACTGGTGTGGCGCCACTTCGTAGAAGCCTGTTGGTGCCAGCAGAATTCGGAGAGAAAATAGAACCCGGCACTACCAACAAATCACGATTGTATTCAGTGGCCAGTCGTGCGGTGATAGTTGTGCCAGATCTTTCCGCAGCTTCGATGACCAGAGTTGCTTTAGAAATCCCAGCCATCAAGCGGTTACGCATAGGGAAGCCCCACAATGTTGCTTTGAAGTCCGGTTCAAATTCTGAAACCAAACATCCGCCACCCGAGACGACCTCTTTCGCAAGTTGTACATTTGTTTTAGGATACATAGCCGAAGGGTGTAGGCCCGACCCGGGGAAAACCATAGCCTTGAGCCCCACGGAAAGCGCTTTTCGGTGAGCTATAGCGTCTATACCCATAGCCAGCCCTGAGACGACAACTATCGGGTAGCCTCGCAGTCCAGCAATTATTTTCTCACAAGCTTCGCGTCCATAAGAAGTAAATTTCCGAGATCCGACGATGCATAAATAAATTAAATTTTCGGGTGGCATTTCACCGAGCACCCATAAATCTTTCGGTGGTTGCGGGAGTTCAAGTAAAGCTTTCGGGAATTCCTTTTTGGAAAGTTTTTTGATTTCCATAATCTATAGTATATACTATAAGAATGCTGGATATAAAGTTTATTCGTGAAAATAAAGACATTGTGCAAACAGGCGCCAAGAAAAAGCGCGTGGAAATTGATATTGACCAGCTCATTGCGCTCGATGACGAGCGGTTGAAAATATTGAAAGAAGTTGAAGAGCTTCGCGGAGAAATAAACAAAGTTTCGAACGACATAGCCCGTGACCAAGACCCGGCCCTGAAGGTGCAGTTGATAGAAGAAATGCGCGGAGTCAAAGAAGAAATCAAGACTAAAGAAGAAAAGCTCAAAGCGATTATGGAAGGGTGGCAGAAGATGATGCTTCGCATACCCAACGTTCCTTCGGTTGATACTCCAGAAGGTAAAGATGAAGAAAGCAATCAAGTCGTCAGAAGCTTCGGCGAAAAACCGCAATTTAATTTCACACCCAAAGAACATTTTGAAATAGGTAAGGCTTTAGGAATTATCGACACCGAGACAGCAGGAGAAGTTTCCGGTTCTCGATTTGCGTATTTGAAAGGGGATTTAGTTTTATTACAATTCGCCTTAATACAAATGTGTTTTGAAATTTTAACCAATAAAGAATTGCTCGAAAAAATAGCGAAAGAAGCGAACATTACAATCAATCCTTCGACTTTTCTTCCAGTTTTGCCTCCGGTATTTATAAGGCCGTTAGTGCAGGTCAAGATGGCTAGGTTTATGACCCCAGAAGAGCATTACATGTTCCCGAGCGATGACCTTATGTTGATCGGAAGCGCGGAGCATACCTTAGGTTCAATGCATATCGATAAAATTTTTGAAGAGAAAGATTTACCTATCCGTTACGCTGGTTATTCGACAGCATTTCGTCGTGAAGCAGGCGCAGCCGGCAAGGACACAAACGGTATTTTACGCCAGCATCAATTTGATAAACTCGAAATGGAAGTTTTCTCTTTACCTGAGAACGGCATGCAGGAACAGAATTTTTTGGTAGCAATTCAGGAACATGTTTTAAAAACTTTAAACCTTCCTTACCAAGTTGTGGCTGTTTGCACTGGCGATATGGGTTTCCCTGATACACGACAACTCGATATTGAGACATGGATGCCCGGACAAAACAAATATAGAGAGACACATAGTTCGGACTATACCGGAGGTTTCCAGGCCCGCAGGTTGAATACCAGAGTTCGTCGCGCAGACGGCAAGATAGAACATGTGCATATGAATGATGCCACAGTTGTGGCTAGTGGGCGAACCTTAATCGCTATTATCGAAAACTATCAGCAAGCCGACGGCTCTATTAAAATTCCGGAAGCCCTGCGTCCATATATGGGGGGAAGAGAGTTTATAAAGTAGTATGATGAAGCGCAACTTACTCAATTCTCCACGCCTTCTGGAAATTAAAAAAAGAAGGCAGAAGATATTACTAAAGAAAATAATCTTGCGGGGCTTTGGCCTCTTGATTGTATTTTTTCTTTTAGTTTATATCTCTCGAATAGATAAACTAAACATCGACTCTGTGGAGATAGTCAACGATGGAGTCACAGATACCGAGCTCGTGAACGCTATAGTGGACGAGGAGCTCGCGCAAAAGTATTTGTGGCTTTTTCCGAAAACTAACTTACTTTTTTATCCTAAGAAAAGTATTGAGGCTAAACTATATGAGAGTTTTAAACGCCTGAAAGAAATTAAGTTTTTAATTGTAGATAATAAAATCCTTCGCATATCTCTCGAAGAACGAACGGCAGAATATACATGGTGTGGAGACATCCCCGACCCTGAAGGTGAATTTGCTGACGGAAGTCAGTGTTATTTTCTAGACAACAGCGGGTATGTTTTCGACGGGGCACCGTATTTTTCAGGAGACGTGTATTTCAGATTTTACGGTTCAGTGGATGGCGGTGGTAGTGATGCTCCTGTGGGTAAATATTTTTCAGGAGCCAACTTCGCTGGGGTAGTTTCTTTTATTCAAATGTTAAAGAACATCGACATGAAACCAACAGCGCTTTATCTGGTGAACGCCGAAGAAGCGAAAATATATTTATCTAGCGCGAAATCTTCAGTTTTTGGGCCGGAAATACTTTTTAAAACAGGTTCTGATTTCGAGAGGCTGGCTGAGAACCTGCAGTCTGCGCTTTCTGTAGACCCCTTGCGTTCGGACTTTAAAAAGAAATATTCTTCGCTTTTATATATAGATTTACGTTTTGGTAATAAGGTCTATTACAAATTCCAATGATTTGGGAAAAGTTACAAAAGCCAATTTTCGTATTGGCGCCGATGGCAGATGTGACGGATTGCGCTTTCAGGCAGATAATAAATAAATACGGCAAACCGCCAGTTTTCTGGACCGAATTCGTATCCGCAGACGGGCTGGCTCATCCGGAAGCACGTAAGAAGCTTATGATTGATTTGAAGTATGGAGAAAACGAGCATCCGATAGTGGCGCAGATCTTCGGAGGTAAACCAGAAAATATTAAGGAAGCCGCACGGCTCTGCGCCGAGCTCGGCTTTGACGGAGTTGATATCAATATGGGCTGTCCAGACAAATCCATAGAGAAGCAATGCGCTGGCGCAGGGATGATCAAGGATCCTGAGCTAGCAAAGAAAATAATTGAATCAGCAAGAGAAGGTGCCCGCCTACGCCAAGGCTTCGGCGGGCAAGCAGGCGAAATACCCGTGTCTGTGAAAACACGCATTGGTTACAATAAAAATGAAGTAAATACTTGGATACGATTTTTGCTCGAACAAAAGTTGCCCTTGCTCACTGTGCACTTGCGCACTCGTAAAGAAATGTCGAATGTGCCAGCGCATTGGGATCTTATGAAAGACATAGTGGCCCTGCGGGACGAAGTGAGCCCAGAAACTTTAATCTTCGGTAATGGCGACGTCATTGACTTAGAAGATGCAAAACAAAAGTGTAAAGAAACCGGGTGTGATGGCATAATGTTGGGCCGTGCAATATTTGGGAATCCATTTTTGTTTGCTCCCCCTGCCAAGGGGGAGCTGCCGAAGGCTGAGGGGGTCGACCCCACCTCGCTCCTCCCCTTGGCAAGGGAGGAAGTAAAAAAGAAGCTCGAAGTAATGCTCGAGCACACGAAACTTTTTGAAGAAATGCTTGGGGGCGAAAAGAATTTTGCAATTATGAAGAAGCATTACAAGGCTTACGTGAACGGCTTCGATGGGGCAAAAGAACTTCGAATGAAACTAATGGAGGCCGAAAATGCAGATGAGGTAGAAAAAATCACCCGTGATTTTTTTAGTAAACTCGGTAAATAAACACTTCCCATTAAAACCTTTGGTTTTAATGCTTTTTTTGTGTTCAATTTACTACTTGACAAATATTTTATAATATGCTACACTATATGTGGATTGAAGTGAGCTATTCGCCCCAATGTTTACACGCAACGGGGACGCGCTCGCTAGGATAGAAAGGAGTGGCTATGCCACTGAAACGAGTTCTTTCCTGGTTTTCGATAAACCAGGTACGACCGTAACGAAGCCACAAGCGGTCAAACTGCGAACGATGCAGTTGTGGTGGGAACTACTAATCCCGGTCTCCCCTTCGAGCAGTTAATCAAGGGAGCAAAATAGTGGGGCGCCTGTTGCCCGGGCGTCAGAAACGAAGTAGGATAAAGATCGCTTCCTTATCCTACAGTAGATCGCCCAGTGGCTCGGGCGGGGGGGGTTGGTCGGCTGACCTGCTGGACCACCCCCTCTTTTTATTTTTCATATCTCCCTTGCGATACTTCTAGCCCTGGGCCGGTAACCACCGACCCGGGGCTTTGTTAATTCTGGGGCAACAATCCCCACCTTTACATTCTATCCGTTTTTGGGTAAGGTTTTTCAGGATGTAAATTTCAAGCGAGGTGACTGACGATGGCCAAGTATGTCGTGATGCTAAAGCAAGACAGTTCGGTGACTCTCCCCGAGCTACTGAAGCTCCTCCAGAAGGAGT
Source organism: uncultured Candidatus Saccharibacteria bacterium (assembly GCA_964366465.1). Taxonomy (GTDB): domain Bacteria; phylum Patescibacteriota; class Minisyncoccia; order Phycocordibacterales; family UBA9973; genus UBA9973. Next base: position 5,642 of record CAYITR010000040.1, read on the forward strand.
ACAACGCAACCGTGCTCGGCCACGGTGGCACCACCATTCTGGTGGAGATGGACAATGCCGATCGCTTCAGCTGGGATTGGCTCGATGATCTCATCGTGGAGGAAAACCTCCCCTACGAGCGCGCCCAAGCGCCCAAGTAGCTCCAACGTCGCCTAACGTATCAAGGCGCAGGACCGACGCACCCCAGAGGTGTGCCGGTCCTTTCTTTTTTATTTTGAAAAAACTTTACTTCGGGGTAGAATACACCCTATGGAACACACCGCCCTTTATCGTAAATACAGACCGAAAACTTTCAAGGAAGTCCTAGGGCAGGCTCACATCGTGGGTGCACTAGAGAGCTCGGTCAAGAATGATACCGTTTCGCACGCATACCTTTTCGTAGGCTCGCGAGGTACAGGCAAGACTTCTGTGGCGCGGATCTTCGCCAAGGAGATAGGTGTGTCAGTGAACGACATGTATGAGATAGACGCAGCGAGCAACCGCGGGATAGATGACATCAAAGAGCTTCGGGACGGCGTGCGAGTCCTACCTTTTGATTCTAAATACAAAATTTACATAATAGACGAGGTGCATATGCTCTCCAAGGATGCTTGGGGCGCGTTGCTTAAAACTCTCGAGGAGCCACCAGCGCACGTTATCTTCATCCTCGCTACTACAGAATTCCATAAAGTTCCGGAAACAATTATTTCCCGCTGTCAGGTTTTCACTTTCAAAAAGGCGAGCGACACTATCTTGCGTAAAATGTTGAAGGACGTGGCGAAAGATGAAGGCTACGAGCTGGAAGCCGGAAGTGCAGAAATCTTGGCGATCCTTGGGGACGGCTCTTTCCGAAACGCTCTTGGAGAATTGCAGAAAGTTTTAAATTTTTCTAAAAGTAAGAAGGT
>CAYITR010000041.1:0-6494 GCA_964366465.1 uncultured Candidatus Saccharibacteria bacterium
TGCCTGCATGGGCTATTAGGGGAATTCCTAATTTTTTACATACTGCATATTGAGATCCCACTGCTGTGAGTTGAGGTACGCCTTCTCCAGAATCAATACGCGTGGTACATATTGACCCCGGGCCGATGCCGACTTTGATAGCACTGGCGCCGGCCTTAATCAAAGCCAGAGCAGATGCTCCTGTGGCTACATTACCAGCAATAATATCGAGCTTAGGATATGCCTTCCTTATACGCTTTACAGCTTCAAGCACACCCTTCGAATGCCCATGCGCGGTATCTACACAGACGACGTCAACTCCGCTTTGCACTAACGCCTCCACCTGTACTAGAACGTCCTTGCCTGCGCCGACAGCGGCGCCAACTCGGAGCCGGCCTTCTTTGTCTTTTGTAGCGTTGGGATATTCTTTGGATTTAGCAATATCGCGATATGTAATGAGCCCAACCAACTTTTTATTTTTATCAACAAGTGGAAGCTTCTCGATGGCGTATTTATTAAAAAGATTATTTGCTTCTTCTACGGTGGTATTCGGCCCGCCAGTTATGAGCTTGGTCGTCATTACTTTACTAATCAGAGTGGACTCATCATTTTGAAAACGAAGATCGCGATTTGTAACAATACCCACCAAGACCCCGCTTTTATTTAATACTGGAAAACCCCCAAAGTGGTGCTCTTTTTGAATCTTGAATATATCTCCAACTGTAGAAGTGTCAAGGACTGTGATGGGATTCAAAATCCTCCCCGATTCATACCTCTTCACTCGCCCTACTTCACTGGCTTGGTCTTCAATTGAAAGATTTTTATGAATTATGCCGATACCGCCTAGCTCAGCGATAGCTATGGCCATGGCACTCTCTGTGACTGTGTCCATGGCGGCGGACATGAGAGGTATCTCTAAAGTAATATTTTTTGTTAGCCTTGTCTTTGTTATTACATTTTTCGGCAAGACTTCGCTATAGTTTGGTACTAGTAGCACATCATCAAAAGTCAGCCCTTGGCCCAAATCCTCCGGCATAGATCCTTTAGAATTTTGTTTGCTTTTTTTACCAGCCATTTGATTTTATTATGGCTACATAATACACGCAAAAAATTACGGAGTCAATTTTTATTTTTTTATTGCTTTTATAAATGACGATCCTCCTATTATTATACAGAGTGCTCCTAATGCTGGTATTCCTAGTGAAATCAAAAGTGAGTTTTTAGAAAGACCAAGGCTGGACCCTAAAAGGATTAAGACTGTCGAGCCAATCAATGTCATTGGCCAAAGTATAAAAATGAATTTTAAATACGAGAGCTTTGAGAGACCTGCTCCATAAGATAAAAGTTCAGGGGAAGCAAAAAGTGCAAGTGTCGCCTGAAAAAACCCCTTCGATGTTCCGATATGGTCTATGATTTTCGACAACAATGTCCCTTCTTTGCCACCAAGCATTTTCTCGACTATCTTTCTGCCGAACACTCTACTTATACCAAAATTTATTGTGTGACCCAGAAAATCTCCAATGGCTATGTATAATAATCCTGGCCAAAATCCAAAAAGTAATCCAACCAAAGGGTATAGTGGACTTCCCGACAATGGGGCTATCACTAATGTTAAAATTTTAAAAAATATAAAAGCAAGCGGTGCCCATACACCTACATTTACAACCCATGCCTTCATGCTTTCGATATCAACTAAAAACGATAACAATACTAAGAACAGTATTGTTATTCCTATTTTTGTGAAATCTAGTTGTTCAGAAAATTTGTTTTCCATTAAGTTCTTTAAATTCAACTCCTTCTTTAAAAAGAAGCGCGTGTTTGGTTTTACTGCCCCCTTTACCAGAATACCCACCGAGCCGACCATCGCTCCTTATAACCCTGTGGCATGGGATTGTGATAGGTAGCGGATTGGCCCCAACAGCGTTGCCCACCGCGCGGACAGCCTTTGGCATGCCTATTTTTATTGCCAGTTCTTTGTAAGTAATAACTTCGCCTTTCGGAATCTTGGCAATTTCTTGCCAGACTTTCTGCTGAAATTGCGTGCCGTGTAATTTTTTAATTTCAATTTTTTTCCAATTTGCTGATTCCGCGCCCATGTGATTATTTTACCATACTCATTTTTATTTACGGGCTATTTGTTGTAAAATACAAAGATGCAAATTATAGCTCTTTCCTGTTCGCCTGCCCGAGGCAGAAATTCGGATACTATGCTCGACAATTTTATACTCGGAGTAAAAAGCGTCCCAGATATAGAAATAGAAAAAATATATCTGTCTGACATTCCAATAGACACTTATACATTCGAAAATAGTACTGGCCTATCTATACGTTTTTGTCAATAGTAAAATGCATCTATTTACCGATGAATGCACCCAGCCCAGCAACAAGGTCGGCGCATTCCGCCAGACATCTTTGATATAGCTTTCTCTATACGGATACCCCTCGTATCGGCTTTCTTGCCAGAAGTGACCCAGCAAATCCATTCATTACGAGCGAGTGGAGTTATGTCTTGCCAGAGAGCTTGCACTTTCGGGACAGTAATAATGGCCTTCCGCAAATCTGCTGGCATTTTATGCACTGTGCCGTTTTGAATAGAGACTATGTTCATTTATTTTTTATTACGAATTTCGAACCATTTAGGATATGGAAGAGTGAATATGCCCCCTGCTTTTGAGCACGCATAGTCGCTTAAAGGGCGATTATATATATTATGTCGCCAACAGATAAAAGTATGTTCAAATTTTGAAAATGAAAGCGAGATAATAAAAATAAAAAGCGAGATAATGAAGAGTATGGTTTGGAAACCATCTTCAATATTTTTATACACTACTGAACTAATTTGATCAGAAGAAAGAGAGAGAATTACGATAAGCCAGATCCACGAAAGAACAGCAAGCCACTTTCGTTCTTCGTATTTTATCCACTCACCTTCTTCGGTTTTCTTGTAGTAAATCATAAGTACTAATTATATAAAATAGGTTAGATTAATTTCTTAAGTAATTTCTTTATGTCAGTGAGCTTTTATCTAGATTCGCCTTCAAAATTTTGAGCTACTTCACCAAACCGCATAGTGACTGGGTCAAGTTTGAGCCAAACACTTTTGCCTACTGAGGGTGAGGTGGTAAAAGGTTCATCTGGTAAGCGGACAGCGTAATTTACAACAATAACATTTTGCCTATTTGTCCCTATGGCTGTTTTATCTTCATTTATCTCTATTGTTTGTGGAGCAATACGGTCACCCAAGAAAAATGCCTCTCCGCCAACGAAGCCTTTCGGAGTATTTAGAGCGACGACAAGATAATAAAAAATGCCACTACCACCAGCTTCTTGAGTTATAAGAAAAGCCACATCTTCTCTCTGGTCGTCGTTTAAATCATGTTTTATTTCATTGCCAAAATAACGAGTGGTGACTTTTGCACTGGAATCTGGGATAGGTATTTCAGATAATCCATTTTTTAGAGTTACGCTCTGACCGTCGATTATGTATGTCGTGTTCTTTGCATTTGACCCGAATGCATCTTGTGCATACTTTCCCCACACAACAACCCCTACGACAATAAGCGCGACAATGCCAGCTAATAGTTTATTATTCATTGGGTCATTATACTACCAATCTTAGGATACGGAAACTCCTATTTTTGAAATAAGTTCTATTTTCTTTTTTCGTTTCCAACTCTTAATCTCTGTACGTTCGGTCTGCTGACCTCAGTACCTAGTTTTTCATGCTAAATTTAGGTTTTTTGTATTATGAGTGACATCTTCTTGTTTCGATTCCATTTCTTTATCTCGGCTTCCCTTTTTCTGGCTTCGTTCAATGTCGGGAATGTTTCAGAATATCTTAGGGTTACTGGCCTGCGGATTTTCGTGTAATGCGCACCAGATCTGGAATTATTATGTTGATTAAGTCTGTGTTCAATATCATTGGTACATCCAGTATAAAGCGACCTATCTTTGCATTCTAGGATATATACAAAGTACATATGCATTATTATACGACAAAAAGTCGCTACTGGGTATCTGATGAATAAATTTGTTATACTTATAAATAATGAAAAGGATTGTTAAAATAATAATTTACACTGGCTTTCTAATTGTATTTTGTATATTCGCTACATTTATAATAATAAAATTAAAAACGCGAGCATATACTTACGATGATGTCACTAATATTCCAAAAACAGAAGTAGCTGTTATTCTGGGGGCTTCTATATTATCGGATGGAAGCCTGTCGCCAATATTGGTCGACAGGGTTGAGGCTGCGATAAAATTATATGAGTCAGAAAAGGTAAAAAAGATTTTGGTGACCGGAGACAACAGTAGTTTAGCTTATAACGAAGTTAACCCTGTCAGGATATATTTATTAAGAAATAACATTCCTGACAAAGATATTTTCCTAGATCACGCGGGGTTTGACACCTATAGCTCGATGTATCGGGCGCGAGATATTTTCTTGGCAGAGTCTATGACGGTGGTCACGCAGTCTTTTCATTTACCGCGATCTGTTTTTATTGCTAGAACGCTAGGCCTTAATGCATACGGGATGAATGCCGACGATGGACAATATAAATTCAAAAATTATGTAAGGGAAATGTTCGCCAACGTAAAAGCAGTTATCAACCTTATTCTCAAAAGAGAACCGAAATATTTAGGAGAAGAAATACCTATAAGTGGAGATGGGAGAAAGACTGAGTAAATGTCGAAAAACTTTACTCTACCCTGTGGCGAGCATTACCCAAATAGTGGCGAAGGCAAGAAAGACAACTAGTCCAATGACTCCTCGATACTTAGTAAACTGTTTTGTTACAAAAAGAATAGTGGTGCCCATAATTACCCAAAACACCCAAGCGAAGACGAACTCGTTCCAGTTCCAATTCCAGCCATCAACAAATTGATTCCCGAGCAAAGGAATAATGAGTGCCACCGTCGCCCATCCCATGATTTTAAGAATTGAGTTTTTCATATGCTTATTTAACATGTTGGTACATTATAGCAGATTTATCTAGTTTTTTCTAAAAATTTGTGTTATAAATTAAGTGTTTTGAAGTAATATTGGGATATCGTCTAATGGTAGGACAGAGGCCTTTGAAGCCTTTAATCGTGGTTCGAATCCATGTATCCCAGCAAAAAATAAATATTTTTATTATGCTTATATTATTAGATGGCTCAAAGGGTGCTGGAAAAACTTCTACGAGTAATATTTTGTTGGAAAATTTAAAAAATGCAATATATCTAGGATTAGATGCGGAAAGAAGAAAATTACCAGTAGAAAATAAAACGAGAAAAGAATTAAATAGAGAAGCTTTTGTAATTATTTTAAATAAAGTAGAAGAAAATTTAATAAATGGCAAAAACGTTATTGTGGATTGTGGTTTGACTACAGAGCGTGTTTCTAATTTTGAAATTATAACTCAAAATACAAAAGCTAAGTTGTATAAATTTTTTCTAAAAGCCGACAAAGACACCATTTTAACTCGTGTGCAAAACAGAGACTTGGCAAGCAATAGAGCTACCAATATAGAAAGATTTAACGAGGTTTACAATATTATTCACTCAAAAGAATTTGATGGTTTTGAAATTATTGAAACAGACAAACTAAGCATTGAAGAAGTTGCGAGCGCCATCCTGGCATTATTAAATAACGAGGTGCTAGCTTCGCACCAAACCCCCAACCAACTTTATCTCTTTACAAAACCATAAATATGACGTAATGTTTGCCTTAGAAAAGGAGGGCTCTTATGGGCCAGAACGTAGCTCTTCCGACGGTGGAAGACTTCGAGAGCATAGTCAGATACGTCGAGGATGTCAGGGGGTTCGTGCAAGCATTTCACCCCGCCGAACTCTGTTTGTTCAAGGCACGCGAGGAGCGTTTTCGTTACGCTCTCGCATTCCTCGTCACTGGAGACGAGCCTCCCAAAGATGGTCGTCTCACCTTCACTGACTGCACATGGGTGGAGGAACACGTCAAGGATGCTCGGAAGGGCATCTTCCCAGAGGGGTGCGCAGCGCGGTTTAAAGCCGCCCGGACCGTATTCAAGACATAAAAATCATCAACGGCGGACGGCCCCAAGGGGGTCGGCCGCCGTGACTAATTATGGTATTTTATTTCTCCCCTATGATGCGTATCAACGCAAGTTCGAGCGGGAGCGCGGGGATGAAGGCGTTGTCGAGGTTTTGATATTCTTCGAGTAAAATAGCCAGCCCTTTTGAGCGGAGCATGCCTTCTATATCAGCTTTCACTAACTTTTTCAAAAATTCTAAATCTTCTTCACCTAGATCACTGGCCATACTTTTCTCTAACTTCGGCGCATAGCGGAGGATTATGGCGACGCGGAACTTCTCAATTATTAATTTAAAGAAGAGGCGCATATCCATAGCAGAATCTTCAGCTTGTTTGACCGCATTTATGCCTTGCTCTACACTCTTTTCCGCTATTGCCTTTATGTATTCATTGACGAGGGTCGTCTTCGGCGCGCCAGTAAGCTCCTCCACGTCTTCCCTACTCACCTTCTTACTTT
>CAYITR010000042.1:0-6376 GCA_964366465.1 uncultured Candidatus Saccharibacteria bacterium
ATCGGGTGGATAAATTATTTTTTTCTACATAAACAATTTTGTCTCCGGATTTTAGACCCGCGAGTTCTGCCGGAGACTCGGGCGTGACAGAAACAACAACCAAATGTATATCGTTAATTTTAGTATTTTCTATTCCACCATTGATTGAAGTTGGCAATCCAGACATGAAGCCAATAGAAAACAAAAACCAGGCTAAAATAAAATTCGCGAAAACTCCGGCGAATAAAACACAGGCTTGTTGCCATTTAGGTTTATGCACAAAGCTTCTTTCTCTGTCAGGGCCGTTAGTATTTTCGTCAGAAGGGTCTTCGCCAAAAATTTTCACAAATCCGCCGATAGGCAGGAGGTTGACAGTATATTCCGTCTCCCCATATTTTCTACCGAAAAGTTTAGGCGGAAAACCGAAACCGAATTCATCTACCCGAATGCCGAACTTTTTCGCCATAAAAAAATGCCCTGCTTCATGAACAAGGACCAACGTTAATAGAATTATGAAGAATATAATGATGTTCATGTCGTGCTTACCCCATTACCTCCTTCTCTTTCTTGTCAAAAATACTTTCCAAGTTATTGTTAACTGTGTCGATAAGCTTCTGGAGCTCTTCCTTGGCGCGAAACTTTTCGTCTTCAGTCAACTTGGCTTCCTTCTCTTTCACCTCGACATCCTTCCATACATTTTCGCGTTCGCGACGCACTGTTATCCTCGCTTCTTCCAATTTTTCTTTTAGGATTTTCACCAATGAGCCACGAGTCTCGGTAGTCAACTGCGGGAAGATGACTCGGATACCCATGTCATCAGTAGCTACCGAAAGCCCGAGGTTGCCAGCGACGATAGCCTTCTCTATATCTTTAATCTGACTTTTATCAAAAGGCGCGATGCGCAAAGTCTTAGGATCCTCTATGGAAATATTCGCGACATTTTTCAGTGGCATGCGTGAACCGTAAGCCTCCACCGACACACCGTCAAGAACCATCGGCGACGCTCGGCCTATGTTGAGCTGGGTATATTCTTTCGCTAGAAAATCTTCTATTTTCTTGAGCTCAGTTTTGAATTGTGAAAAGTTGTATTGCATCCCGTTAGTATAACAGAAATTTAAAAATTTGGCACCACTAACGCCACGGATTCCATTAAAGTTTTGGGAGACGAGCCGGGCATACGTAGAAATTCGCGAACTTTGAAAATCTGATGGAAGCACCCAATGTCAAGGGGCATCCTTGACACTTTGCTGTGGAGAGCAGATTCGAGAGCGTTTAAGAATTTCAGGGCTTTCGCACGAGCGGGGTTCAGGTCAACCACGTCTTCTTCCTCATCTTCTGGATTTGCCGTTAATTCTTTTACAAATTCCAGACGGCTTCGAAGTGGCATAGCTAGGAATTTTTCCGCGCTTTCTGCCTCTTCCCCGAAGACCGTCTTCGGGGAAAGTAAATAAAATCTAGAGATAAATGTCGGAAGCAGTGCATTAGTGTCGGGAACTATTAAAAAGAAGTGTGTGTCTTTTATCGGCTCTTCAAAAACTTTAAGCAATGTATTTTGCGCATCCAAAAGAAAATTATTGGCTGAAATTATAAAGAATTTTTTACCGGCAGAAAAACCTTTCTCTCCAGCATAAGCTTTCAGCGTACGCGCGTCTTCAACTTTGAAGGAATCCAGCGCAATTCGGACAACATTCGCATTGCCGTGCACCTCAACATTAAAACTTTGTTTAATAAATCCTAGAACCTCGAGAGAGGTTGCTTCCCGCTCGCCCGCTATCAAATACGCATGATGTAAATTGTCTTTGTCTAGATGCTTGAACAAGTTCATAAAGTTATAAAGTGCAAAGTTAAAAGTAAAAGTCTACTTTTTACTCAAGACTGCTTTTTTATACACATCCAAATGTTCAAGCGCGACACCGGTGCCCTTCACCACGCAGAAAAGCGGATCTTCCGCCAGAGTCGCCTTAACACCTGTTTTTCTATAAACCAAATCCGGTAAATTGCGAAGTAGTGACGAACCCCCAGTCATTATTATGCCCGAGTCCATAATGTCAGAGGCAAGCTCGGGCGGAGTTTCTTGCAAAACATCCTTGATGGCTTTTATTATCTGCTTGAGCTCGCTGTCTATCGCCTTGACTATTTCATTGGTGCCGACTTGAGCGGACCTCGGTAAGCCTTGAATGTAATCGCGCCCCTTGATGGTCACCCGAAGCTCTTCTTCGAGTGGCACCGCAGCGCCGATTTTTATTTTTACTTCTTCGGCCGTTCTGTCACCGATAGCAAGGTTGAAAGTTTTCTTGATATAGTCCGCAATCGCGGCGTCTATTTTATTACCAGCGCATTTCACTGAAGTCGAAGCCACAATACCGCCGAGCGAAATCACTGCCACATCCGTCGTCCCTCCACCGATGTCCACAATCATGTGCCCCTTGGATTCATAGATAGGTATTCCCGCGCCAATAGCGGCGAGGATCGGCTCCTTCACCACATAAGCATTTAACGCGCCAGCTTTTATCGCGGCCTCTATCACAGCCCGACGCTCGGTCGAGGTTACTCCAGCCGGCACTGAAACCATCACGTCAGGTTTAAAGAAATTAAATTTTCCCAAAGCTTTGTTGATGAAATATTTTAGCATCGCTTCGGTTATCCGATAGTCAGCAATGACGCCGTCTTTCATCGGACAATAAGTAATTATCGAATCCGGAGTTTTACCTATCATGTCTTTGGCATCGAAACCAATGGCTAAAATTTTATTGTCTTGGAGAGATACCGCCACCACCGAAGGCTCGTTCAAAACCACCCCTTTGCCAGGCAAGAAAACCAGCGTATTGGCCGTTCCTAAATCTATCCCAAGTTTTCGGACAAACATTCCCATGTAAGAAGAATATACCACATCTGTGTTAAAATTAAAATTATGAAAACAGTCACCGTCATTCCGCTCAAAAAGGGAGTATTTAGTGACAATCTAACCTACTTTACATCAAAGGAGGTAAAAAATGGGGACATCGTGACGGTATCAATACGCAAGAAAAAGATCCTTGGGCTCGTTATATATGTGGAAAATGTTACAGATACAAAAATAAATATCAAAGACTTATCCTTTGATTTGAAAAAAGTGGAGGAGGTGAAAGACCGCTCCATCTTCCGGCCAGAGTACTTGGAGTCCGCGTTAATGCTTAGCGACTACTTCGTGTCCCAAAAGAGTAGCGTCGTTGCGTCCTTGCTTCCGGCAATATTTTTAGAAAAGTATGACAAAATAAATCAGAACCTAACTCTGCCGGAAATCCCCGTTCAAAAGGAAAATAAATTAAAAACAGAAAAATTACTCCTGCAACTTCCACTCATCGACCGCATCTTGATTTACAAAACGCTGATTCGTGAAAACTTCGCCCTCAAGAAATCCGTATTCTTGGTCTTGCCAACCGAACAAGATATCAAAATATTTCAAGAGTCTCTGTCAAAAGGCATCGAGCAGTTCACTTTCGCCATCAAAAGCGGATCTCAGACTAAAAAAACTCTAGCTGAAATCACCTCCGCCATAAACTCTGTGCATCCAGTGCTCATATTGGGAACAGCGCCATTCCTTGCTGTCCCGCGAAATGATATCGGGGTCATAATCCTCGAACATGAGAGCTCGAACGCCTACAGAACATTTACAAAGCTAAAGCTGGACTGGCGAGTCTTTGCTGAACTTTTTGCCTCGAAAATAAATGCAAAGCTGATACTGGGCGACACTCTGCTCCGGCTAGAAACTCTAGCAAGGCAAGATCTAGACGGTTTTCACCCGCTTTACCCGCTTTCTTTCAGGATAGATTTCGGCGGAGAAATAGAGGTCTTGAGCCCAAACTCCAGTGAAGATAAGAAATTCAAAATCCTTGCCGATCAGACTGTTACAGAGATAAAAGAAACTCTAGATAAAGGTAAAAATGTTTTTATCTTTTCACTTCGCAAGGGCCTAGCCACGATGACTATTTGTAAAGACTGCGGAGAAATGGTGGCCTGCCAGACCTGTCGGGCGCCTGTGGTCTTGTACACATCTAAAGATGGCAAGAAAAGAATGCTGGTGTGCAATAAATGCAAAACCGAGCTCGACGCCGATACAAAATGTGAACACTGTGGGAGCTGGAACCTACTCCCACTCGGGGTGGGTACAGATACCGTGGTTGAATATTTAAAAGATTTACAAAAAGATGAGGGGAAATTAAAGAAAACAAAAATTTTCAAACTCGACAAGGAGTCCGCTGTGTCAGCTAAAGGTGCAGAACAAATTGTAGAAGAGTTTGCAAACACAAAAGGAGCAATCTTGATCGGCACGGAGATGGCTTTCTTCTACATCAAAGAAAAAATCTCGCTTGCTGTAATTGCCTCCTTCGATTCACTTTACAGCATCCCGAGTTTCAGAATGAGCGAGAAAATTTTACAACTTATTATTGCTATCACAAACAAAGCTGAGAAAAAAATAATTATTCAAACTAAGAATCTAGAAGACCCCGCCCTCATCGCTGTGCAAAATGGCAACCTGCTTTCTTTTATCCGTGAAGAGATAAAAGACAGAGAGAAACTCGAATACCCACCATTCAAACGCTTTATCAAAATCACTCACCTTGGAGATAAAATAAAAACCCAGAAAGCCAAAGAAATATTAACGGAAATTTTTAAAGAATACAGTCCTTTAATCTTTTCCGGTTTTCATGCCAAGCTCAAAGACAAATATGTGACCAACGCTTTGATAAAAGTCGATCCGAAAAAGTGGTCTTACCGCGAACTCTCCTCAAATGCCGAGATCGATATGAACCTCCTTGCCAAACTCGCCTCGCTCCCGCCAGCTTTCACTGTCTCTGTCGATCCGGAAGACTTGTTGTAAAAAATTTTAGAATAATATATATTCTGGGTGGAAGGAGTTCAGATGCCCGACTACTACTACACCTTGAGTGGTCGCAAACACCACCTGAGGGACCGAGGAGAAGGAGCCGAGGAGGCACTCAATAAGGCTGAACGCCTCTTTGGGGAGGGGGGACAACTGTTGGCTCTGCCCTGCCCGCAATGCTCCAGCCCTAAGAACAAGCACTCCCGTACGATCGAAGTCCCCCATGAAGGAGGTGTGGGGACCGGCAAGTAATCGCCCGTCCGGGCGGAAGAAGGCTCGTCCTTCGGTCGCCGGACGGGTTTTCTTTTTGTAATTAATTACTTACCAGCACCGTGAATTCCCCTCTTTGTTTTTCTTTATTTTTTTCTAGGTATTCTAAAACTTCAGCCGGTGTGCCAGTTTTAAATTCTTCATAAATTTTCGTCAGTTCACGCGCGAGGCAGACTTTTTTATTGGGGCAGAATTTTATAAGTGATTCGAGAGTTTTCAAAATTCTATGGGGCGATTCATAAAACACCATCGTCCGCTTTGCCTCAGCTATTTCTTTAAACAATGTTTCCCTCCCCTTTTTGTGCGGCAGAAATCCGAGGAAAGTGAATTCGTGTGTAGGCAACCCTGAAGCTGAGAGTGCTGTGATGAGCGCAGTCGGACCAGGAATCGGAACCACATGCACACTCACCTCTCCCCCAACCCCTCTCCTTGACAAGGAGAGGGGCGAAGGGATGAGGTTGTATTTTTCTTTAATTTGCGACACCAACATCGCACCCGGATCTGAAATCCCGGGCGTGCCAGCATCTGACACTAGTGCTAAGTCCTTCCCCTCTTCAAGTAATGCAAAAATCTTATCCGTCTTCGCTAGCTTACTCTGAGCGTGATAGCTCATCGTCGGCTTGTTGATATTATATTTATTTAAAATCTTTTTCGTCTCGCGAGTGTCTTCGCACAAAATCAAGTCCACACTTTTTAGCGTCTCAATAGCTCGGAGAGTTATGTCTCCCATATTGCCTATCGGCGTCGCCACTACAAAAAATTTACTCATGAGTTTATTTACGATACTTCTTCGTCCTCCATTTGTCGGCGATTTTTACACGAGTGAGAGAGCGTTCAAGCTCAGCTTCGAAGTGTTCGAAGTCCACCAATTCTTTATTGGCCATCTTCAATTTCAATTCTTCGGACTTCTTTTTAGCTTGCTCGATTTTTTCATCCGATATTTCTCCCACATGCTCAGCGAAATCCGCAAGCACGGCAACTTCCGTAACTCCACCTTCGCCTTGCTTCACTTCGATAAAACCACCGACAACTGCCATCGGCACATATTCTCCATCTGACAACGCCACGACGTCTCCGGCAGTCAAGCTGGTTATAAGCGGTATATGCTCTGGCAGAACGGTTATCTCGCCCAAAGTGGTCGGCAAGCTAACTTGATCCACAAGTTCTTCGAGGATAAGTCGCTCTGGGGTAACTATTTTTAATTTTAATTTTTTTGACATATGCTTGTGAAATTTTTTGTTTATGTAAGATCGGAAGAGCGTG
>CAYITR010000043.1:0-6290 GCA_964366465.1 uncultured Candidatus Saccharibacteria bacterium
CCAACCCACTTCATCTAAGTGCTTTCCAGTTTCTTCAAAATATTTCCTCTGAAATATTATATAATCTTCTAGAGTCAAAACTTGATCTAATTTCACGTCTTCGCCTTTTATATTTAAAGTTTTCTGTAATTCGGGTCTGTCTTTAAGGTTTTGCGTTTTGTGAACTAAGACTATCCGAGGTTTGTCTGCGTTTGAACTAACTAAAGGTATACCGCCTAGTGTTTGAACAGTAGAATTTGATTTAATATAATCATAATAACCATTTTCCATTTTCATCTTTTCCGAAAGAGCTCCAATACCTGGAGTGGATGGAACAATTAGCATTTCATCAAACCCATTTTCTTCGATCGCTTTTTGTATAGCTTCTATGTTAGTTTCCCAAATCTCTCTGACCGTATCTTTAAAATTCGGAGGCAAATCGAGTTTGGTTTTTTTATAGAGTTCTATGATTTTTTTTAATTCTATCTCCAGATGGAAAGGTATCTTCTCCGCTCTGCCATCTGGATGACGATAAGTTGCAGACACAGAATCCGTGTAACCTAGCAAGTCTTCCCCGCTATCTAGTTTCTTTTGCATTTGTTCCGCGCGCTCAAAGAGTGCATTCACTTTAGCCTGCGCGACTTCTTTCCTTCGTTCTCCACCCCCTTCGGTCTCGCCATCTTGATCTTTAAAAGAACCTGCTTTTAAAGCTTCCGTGTATTCTTCTAGAGCATCTCTGATAATTCCTTTCATACCTAGAAATCGCTCTTTGAAGGTCTCGCGCAGTTCGGTCTGAGACTTGGCGGGTTTTTTAACTGTTTTAGGTTTTTCGAATGGATTCTTGAACATCATTGGATTATATACTAAATATCTTTCAAATGCTCTTTCAATAATTCCCCCAGAACAATAGGCAATCGGGCTACACTCTCCACCACCTGCGCGTTCGGTGCATAAGTCGTTCGCGCGGGCGCTCCGGCCTCGGTCAGGCCCACACCCACAACTATTATTCCAGCATCGCGCAAAATTTTCAAGGCTGTTCGAACACGGGCAACGTTGTCGCTTCCGCCATCAGTCAACACAAAAACTATTTTCTTGAGTTCTCCTATTGCGATTTTTTGTCTGGTTTCATCATCCAAGCCCTCATGTATCGCTTCCAGACAACTGAAATCAGTGGTGGAGCCCGGCAAGTTTTGTAATTTTTTCAGAACATTGATTCGCTCAGCTTCTCCTAGTTCTTTAGACATTTTCTTAAGCGGTGTCTTGTCTTCTGCGCTACTGGCAAAACTATATATCTCGGATCGGACTGCAAGGGGTTTGTCCATTTGCGTTTTCTCATCATCGCATATCTCCGCAAAATCTTGCAAAACTTCCATGATGAGAACGGCAGACTTCCTCTGCTCCACCGCTTTTTGACCATCTCCCTCGGTCATAGAGCTAGATCTGTCGCACACTAGGGTTATTTCTATTTCTCCAAACTTATCACCTCTCTTTTCTCTAATCTCAGTATCTTCCCATACTTTTGGATTTAAATTTCCAGATTTCACATCAGACACGAGTTGAGCTGGGTCAGATAGCTCATCGCCTTCTTCTACGGGATATCGGGGGGATTGTCTTGGTTTAATCCTTTTAGAAATAATCCTACTAAACAAATTTCGAAGTTCTTCCAACACACTTACATCAGTTTCTGGATTAACTATTTTTTGCAGAGCTTCAACTATTTTTCTATATTCTTGCAAATCTTTCTTTTCAACCCCTATTTTATCTGCATAATCTTGGTCTATTTTATCAGGATTATTTTTCTGTTTTTCTTCTTTCCACTCTTTTAGAGTTTTTTCTATTTCTTCAACAGGCACTGCTTCAGAAAACTTTTTCTCTGCCTTAGTGTATTCGTCGGCAAAAATCTTGTCTGGGTCCGTTTCTTCCTCACCAGACCCCCCTTCTTCTTTTTCCCCTGTTTTGCTACTACTTTCACCTTTTTCAGGTTTTTGTTTTTTGCTTTCACTCTTATCGCCATCTTCTCCTTCACTTGGCTCACCCTCTGTTTCTTCAGGCGCTTCCTCACCTTCTCCTTCACCCTTTTCTGGATTATTCTCTTTTTTCTTATCTTCTATATCTTTTTCCATCAACGCTTCCACTTTTGGCCAGATGTATTTATCTTGCAGTTTTAAACGCGTTGACATCGGTGTTTGCGGGTCGGTCATTACCTTCATTAGTCCGGCACCAGTTTTGCTTTTAATCTTCGCCAACTCGTCGAGAGCCTGCCTGACCTCGGGAGCAACCACACATTGCTCGCCTGGAACTCTAGCCTCGCGTAAAAGCGCCTGGCAAAACTGAATGTGCCGAGGTGCCGGCGTAAAATCCGTTTCTGGAAACAAATCTTCTTGATAGACTTTCCTTTCTAGTTCACCCATGACCGGCCTCCTAGAAACAACTGTTTTATTGATATGAATATCTGCAACACAATTATCCATTAGTGAAAAGGCTCGGGAACTTTTGATTCTTTTCAAGAATTTCTCGAACGCTTTCTCTCCTCCCTCTTCAGAAAGTATTTGGATTTTCTCCAAAAAATGCTCTATCTCATGACAGGTGGCAAAAATAGTTTTTTGTTCAGGAAAACCCAGCCGTTTGTAGAACATTGCGTTGATAAAAAGTGTGTCCGTTTGGAGATCAAACGCGAAAGTTTTCAAGCCCTTTGGGGCTGGAGCAATTTTTATCCTTCCGCCAGCGTAATGTTCAAAATAGTCCCTGTGGCTCTCCACAAAAGCCACAGCTTCGCTATGTTCGTCTTTTTCGGACAATTCTTCAGGCTTTTGTCCCTTTTTTATCTCAGTAATGGTTCTGCCCTCCATGCCCCAATATTATCAAATTTTGTATATTTTTTCCATTGCCACAATTTTTGTCTTTAAATTATAGGAATTACAGTGTTTCAAAATAGCTAAATAGGAATGGGCATTTTTTATACTAATGTTTGCGTATATTTTATTCTTAGTTTTGTTTCTTAGCATTACCGCTTCAGGCAAAATAGTAAAACCAAGAAAATCCACACCCCAGCTTATTTTTCTTATACTCGTTTTAGCAAGTGGTATATCTAAAAACAATTTTTGTTTTACAAAAACTATTATTTTTTCTTTGATCTTTATAAGATCTTTACTATCAGAAGAAACGACCACTAGGTCATCATTATATCGAACATAAAACCTGCATCTCAACTCTTTTTTTACATACTGATCTAACTTATTGAGATAAATGTTGGCAAATATCTGACTGGTAATATTCCCTAAGGGTATTCCCTTGGGCGAGCCGTTAGACGAATAACTTGTTAGTATTTCTTTTATTATTTTTAAAACTTTTTCACAAGAAACTTTTTCTTTTATGAAACCTAGTAAAACGCCGTGATCAACATTGTCAAAATATTTTCTCACATCACATTTTAAAACATAGCATTCTTTATGCTGATTACGCGCAAGTTTTACAAAATAACGAAAAGTGTCTATGGCCTTATACTGACCTTTGTTTTCTCTAGAGGCATAAGAGTCCGAAATAAAAACAGATTCAAAGCGTGATAACAAGCATTCGTAAATAACTTGATGGACTATTCTATCCCGAACGAACGCCTTGTAAATATCTCTTTTCTTATTATCAAAAATCTGGAAGTATGTATATGATGAATGCTGGTATGTGGCACTTTCTAGCTCTTTATACAAAGAAAATATATTATCTTCCAGATGCATCTCAAAAGCCATTACATCCTTTTTTCTTGCCTTTCCCCGCCTGAAAGCTCGCCATGCCGAAAACAGATTATCAAGGCTAAATAATTCCTCATAACTTTTATGGATAACAATACTCATCAGAATTTTTCTAAATTAGAAATACCGGTTGTAATAAAACTCTTTGTGCTTTATGAGATTACACACAAACTTATCTTTAAATTCCCAAAGCACGAACGATACACCTTAGGAGAAAAGATTGAAAGAACTATATTGGATTCCATAGAGCTTTTTGTATTCGCCAATCAAGTATCAAAATACGAGAAAGAAAAAGTTCTAGCTCAAGCAAATTCAAAAATAGAACTTTTGAAAATACTTTTTAGAATTTCTCTAAACTGTAAAATATTGGAGAGTAGAGAATATCTCGATATTGAGGACAAACTGCAAGAAACAGGCAAAATGACTCAGGGTTGGATAAAATATGCGAGAAATATGGCCTGAGAACGGCGGGAGGGGCGAGCGCCAAGATTCGTATTCTGATAGTCGAGATCATTCGCATTCACTTCGAGCTTGCCAGTGTCGGGATTCCAATTCGCGTTGACGAGCCGAGACCCACCCCACTTTTAGCTTTGTATTATCCGTATCAAGAATGGAAACCATACTCTATTGATCAGGGCTACATACCCAATACAAAACTGCAGTTCTTTGTTATTTCTGCATAAAATAAATTATCTGACCAAAAAATAATTTAGGTCATCTTTCATTTGTCTTGTGCACTTCGGTAAACTAGTCAATCGCTTGTAGTTATACTAACCGAAGATAAAAAATTAAAATCCGATACAAAATAAAATAAAAAACCAAATCAATCCATACAAAACTCAAACTACAAGCTACCCTCTAAAAGAAACTGCGGGAGGGGCGAGCGCCAAGATTCGCATTCTGATAGTCGAGATCAAGCGCATTCACCGCGAGCTTGCCAGTGTCGGGATGCCAATTCGCGCAGACGAGCCGAGACCCCGACTTGGTGGAGAGCCATGTCCAGCCTTCTTCATCCAAATGTTTGCCTGTTTCCTGTAGATATTTACTTTGAAAAACAAGATAATCCTCTAAAGACAGAACTTGGTCCAAGTTTACATCTTGACCTTTTACATTTAAAGTTTTCTGTAATTCGGGTCTGTCTTTAAGGTTTTGAGTTTTGTGAACTAATACTATGCGGGGTTTGTCAGCGTTTTGACTCTGAGCGCCTGCAAATGAACCACCAGCGGTAAAGTTGCCTCCTTGCCATGTTGGGTTGTAGCCTGCGGTAGTTTTAGTGTGTAGATCGGGTAGAGACAAGTTGGTAGGCATGAGTAGAACATCGTCGAAACCGTTTTGTTCGATAGCTTTCTGTATTTCTGGACCGTTCCGATTCCAGATTTCTTGGATTTGATCTTCGAAATCGACAGGCGTGTCGATGCCGTGAGTTTGATAGAAAGTTTGGAATTCTGTTAGTTTCTGAGATAAGTCGATGGTGATAGGCGCACGTTCGTAGGTGGCTGTGATGGGTATTACTGGAATGGATGAATGTTTACCGAAAATTTTATTCAACCTTTGCGTAGCAGTGGCCAGAAACGGGTCTAGGGCTTCCTCTTCCAAAAATCCGTCGGCTTCTCTATTCATATGTATCGCTCTCTGGTTGAAAGGATCAAGCTCAGCGACTTCTCTTAGGCTCAAATGTCGAACATTACTGGATTCTTTGTGTAATTCTTCTGTGGCATCTTCTCCTCGCAAAGCTTTCAGTGTGCTAAAAGCAAATACATCTTCGGGTAGGCCAAGATCTTGCGGGGTTAATGTCAACAAAAAACCGTGCGAAGCTAAAATTTTAGCAACAAGTATTCTATCTTCTTTGGAATATTCTTCAAAAGTTAAAGCGGTTTTGAATCTTTCATCCAGAAATTCCGCGAAGGCTCGGCCAGACTTTTTCATTCTACTCTCAATGCTCCAAGAAGAAAGGATTGCCTCGATGGAGCCTTGAGTGAAGACAAATTTCTTCAAAGAGTGGACCTTGCCGGAAGCATCCAGCGTGCCGGTGCGCCTCCCTAACTCGGTGTTCGTGGCACCGGTGTAGGATTCCTGTATTTCAGCCATTGCCTTGGCCAAGGTCGGCAGTGTCGTGCGTAGATCGTAGTAAGACATGTCCATAGAACCATCAGGATTGAGTAGTCGGGCCAGCATGACATCGTAGGCTTCCGTAGGACTTATATAATTTATTTTTAGATTGTTTTGTTCAAATTCGCGAGCAATTTCCGGAGGCAAATCCTGCCGTTCCGGATTTTTTTCCGATTTTAAATTGGCCGTAAAAATCATCTGGAAACCAGGTTGTATCTCCACTATGCCATTACCTACGATGTTTATCTTGTCGCCCACTTTTGCATTGAAAACACCCTTAATAAAAACCATCTGTTCTTTGGGTAAAGCTGTAAATTCATCGAAGATGACAGTCTTGCCTTCGGCCATCGCCTTGGCGAGCGGACCATAAATCTCCACCGTTTCTATCGCTCCGCTTGCGCCCGCTGGTTTAATGCCGGTCTTCCCCCAGACATTGGATTCCTTTGTCTGCGGATT
>CAYITR010000044.1:0-6190 GCA_964366465.1 uncultured Candidatus Saccharibacteria bacterium
ATTTGGGATTTCTTCACGAACAACCGGAGTAGATATTGGCGCGCCGTCTAGATAAATTGCCACCATCTTGCCGATATTTTCTTTAGTAATTTTTGCGAAAAGTTCTGTACCAGTGTCGTCAAACTGCAAGCTCACCATGGGCTCGCGAGTATTCACATCGAATTCCACAACTGCTTTTTTTAAATATCGTCCAGTGAGTTCAGTATCGGTAAATTGCTCATCTAAATTAATTGTACTCAAATCCACTACACCGTCTTTCCCGGGTTTGACTTTTATAGGTTGGTCTTTTGATTTTTCAATTTTGAATTCAAGGAGTGGAGTCTGGCCGATCATCTCTATAGCCTTGGTCACGTCTGTCACCCCCGGCAAGTCAACAATTAATTTTTCTTCCTCGCCAGAAACCAGCCCCGCGCGCTGAACCTGCACCACCGGCTCAGAAACACCAAAGAGGTTCACACGACGCTCAATGATGTCGCGAAGAGCATCCATAGAACCCGCCACCTGATCTTCTGAAAGTGCGCCAACATCTGCCTTATACACCAAGTGTGTCCCGCCAGAAAGGTCTAGCCCCAGGCGAAAAGGGTGGTTCTTAAAGAAAGAACCCTCATTCTCAAAATTTGTGTTTAGTCTGGGCTCGGACTTAACCACGAAAAAGCCCAGAGCCCCGCTTAATATAAGCACTAACAATACTGAAGCAATCTTGTGTCGCATAAAAATATGTCACTTCATTCTATACATTTTTACCAAATATGCAACTAATGTACCTAGAGCAAATCCGCCCAAAATATCGAGAGGAAAATGCACGCCACCCATGATGCGAGCTAGTCCTACAATGACGGCAGACAGTATAAACCAGTAGCCAACTTTTTTATGTAAGAAATAAATCGAGACGGCAAGAGCCATAAACAGTGTCGCGTGACCGGATGGAAAAGCAAAGCCAGTTTCTGGGAAAAGCGCCCGCACATCAGAATACAACACAAAGGGACGATCGGTAAGAATTACTAATTTTATAATTCTGGCAATAACCCAAGCAAACCCGGAAGTCAGGAACACCAAGAATATTTCTTTTTTCTTTTGCAAGAAAACTCGGTAGGGGTTATCAGCGCGAAAAACTTCATGATGAAAAAGCAAGAAAAGTCCAGCAATAATCATGATTATGTATGGCAAATAAACCGCAAAGAAAATTATGATTCCGTCCAGATAAGCCGACTGATGCGCAAAGTTATAAAAAAAGTAAAAAATCGAACTATTCATATACATATAATATCATTTCATCAACAGAAGGCCAATAACTGCAATTATACTACCTAAAATTTTTCGTGGCAGGTCTTCTCTTTCGTGTAAAAATATTGCAGCTCCGATGAAAACTACCACAATCTTAAAGGTTGTTATGGAAGATACAACACTCAAATTACCAACCACCCAGACTAGAATTACATATGATAGCGCTTGAACAAATTGAAGTCCACCGGTAGTTAATACTTCTTTGTTAGTATAAGTATGTTTGTGTCCGAAAAACAAACTTACAATACCTAGACCTATAGCCTGAGCTCCCCAAGAAATCATCACCCCAGCCGAAAAACCAGTAGTGTTTTGTAATGCTCGTTCGGCTACGAGTACCCCAGAAATCAAAATTCCACCGAGAATCGTTAGTAAGAAATATTTATCAAAAGAAAATCTACCAATGCGATGTTTCTTGGAAATGATAAAAATAGCGACAAACAAAAGAACTGTACCCCATACTTGGATAATTGTTAAACCCTCATGAAGTAGAACGGAAGATAAAAATATAGTCACCGGAGTATAAATATTCCATACGACACTGGTTACCCCCGCATCCATATGTTTTTGAGCAACATAACTTGCAATATTTGAAGCAGTACCAAAAAATGCACAAGTTAATGCAAGCAAAAATAAGTAAAAAAATCCACCCGAAATATAAAACGGACTAAAAAATGGAAAAAATAAACTCCCTAGAAAAAGCATAAAAATGCACTGAAATGTAAAAGTTATTTGCTCAGCAGTGGTATATTCTTTATGCTTAAATAAAAAACGCCTCTGGAGAGAAGAAGTGCTGGACGCAACAAGATAAAAAATATAACTAAGAATTATTGTCATTTGGACTTCGCCACAGTAAGTACATTATTAAGTAGCATGGCCACGGTGACAGGCCCCACGCCACCGGGCACTGGGGACACAAAAGAGACGACATCTTGAACAGACTCCAGATCCACGTCGCCAATAATACTACCACCATCTTCTGAAGTCCCAGCATCTATAATCACCGCATCTTTTTTTATTTTATCCCCCGTAATAAATTTCCCTTTGCCAATGCCAGAGATTATAATATCGGCATTTTTTAAGAGTTCGTCTTTATTTTCCGTCTTACTGCGGACTATGGCAGGATTTAATTTACGGAAAGTTAGTAAAGCTGCCACTGGTTTGCCTACTAAGTCCCCTTGCCCCAACACCACTATGTTTTTATTGGTTAAGTCTAAACTTAAAGAATCTAAAATAGCCATACAGGCTAGCGCCGTAGGGAATCCTACCAAGGGTTCCCCTTGGTAAAACTTCTCACTGGCCACAGAACCCAAGCAGTCTACATCAAGTTCCGGCTCAATAGCGTTAAGGACTACTTGCTTGTCTATGTGCTCCGGCAGAGGAAGCTGAATAATAATCCCGCACATATTTGGTACTTTATTTAAATTTTTTATCTCAGTAATTAACTCATGAGTTTGGATATTCGCTGAAAAATTAGCATTGTGGAATTTTATGCCGACAGATTCAGCCTTTTTCTTTTTCATCCCTACATACTGAACAGAAGCGGGGTCATCCCCCACCAACACATCGCAGAAAACTGGCACAAATGGCAAAGTTGCCACCTCGTGTTTTACTTTTTCCAAAATCTCTAAACTCAATTTTCTACCATCAATTATATTCATAGGTTCTAGGTTCTGGGTTCTAGTCACTAGCAACTAGACCCTAACACCTAATTCATCATATCCCTAAAAATTCATTTTTAATATCATCCCGATGAGCCAACCTTGAATATCTCTTCATGCTCATCAGTATTCCAAGCCCCATAAATTCAGCCAAGAGATGCGAGCCTCCGTAGCTCATAAACGGAAGCGGAATACCGGTCACCGGCATAAGCCCCAGATTCATGCCGACGTTTATAAATATATGACTCATAAAGAAAATAGCAATACCCATGCCGAAAAGTATTTCGAAATTCGACGCGCCCAGTGAAGCGATGCTGAGTATCCGCCAGATTACCAAGCAATACAAGACCAGAATTAAAACAGAACCAACTAGACCCCATTCCTCGGCATACGCGGCAAATATAAAATCAGACTGGGGTTGTGGCAAGAATTTAAGTCGCGACTGGGTGCCGAAGCCAAGCCCCTTACCGAGAATCTGCCCGCTCCCAACCGCGATAGTGGACTGAAAGGCGTTGTAGCCAGAACCATGAATGTCTGCCAGTGGGTTTAAGAAGTTCGTAATACGAGCTTTTTGATACGGCGCAAAGACGAAGAACCAAAGCAGGGCGAAAACCCCCGCGCCGGATATAAAAACCAGAAACAAATGCTTTTTGGAAATCCCGGAGACAAGCACCATCCCAAGCCAAATACAAAATATAATTATCGCCGAGCCGAAATCCGGCTGCATCAACACCAAGACTAGAGGCACTAAAGCGTAAAAAAAGGAAATAAAAATATGTTTGGTGTCTCGTATCTCCACATGCCGACGCGAAAAATATTTGGCTAGAATGAGTACTAGTACCAGCTTCATTAAATCCGACGGCTGAAAAGAAAAGAAGCCGAAGTCAAACCAGCTCTGCGCTCCATGAGAAATTTTGCCCAAAATAAATAACAAAAATAACATCAAAGATACAAGGAGAAAGACAGCCACCAGCACATTGGTATTTTTTAAAAATCTGAAATCAATAAAAGAGAAAACAAAGAACACAGTGAAGCAGACGGCAACCCAGATAGCTTGCTTGCCGGCGAAGTCTCCCCCGCTTTCAATCGCGGTGAAAGATTTCATGGTCACCAGACCGGCAGTGATTATCGGAATTATAAAAAAAACAAGGAGCCAGTCCACCCCTCCGGAAACTCGCCTGACAAAATCCTGCAACGATTCAATAAGTATCATTACTTTAGTTTGGCTTCAAAAATATTGAACATCGGGATTATTTCCTTGGCTATTACCGCGCTTGCCATAGGCTCCGGCCAGGTGAATGTTACATTTCTGGTTTCTTCTCCGAGTAAAGCTTCGAGGTATGTCTGGCTGACCGAGATGGCATTGCCGAGTCCATCGTATAAAATAGCGACGACATTAACACTAGGTATAGTAAACAGCGAGCCGTTTCTAATCGTGGCAAAAAGTCTGGGATTGGTGGTTTCATTTTCAAGGACAATATCGGAAATCAATATCCTCAATTGACTAATCTTGTCTTCTGAAACTTGGGTCCACGCCGGCGCGGTGGTGAATTCAAAGGTCGTATAAACTGGCACTGAATTGCCTAGCTCTACAGCCGGCTCAAACACGGCAAATTTGCCGGAAGGCGGAATGAAGGTCGTCCCCTCGCGCTTGCCTATATAAATATTATTCTCGTCCGCAAAACGGAATCGATAATTTATTTTACTGACCGCGGTGTTTTGGTTGTGATTCTCAAGATAAGCGACAGCGTTGTAGCGCCCGCTCGCCACTTTAAAAGCGCGCGACCAAAGTATCGAAACCGGGTCAATGTCCGCGACGCAAGCTAAGGCGCAAGAGCCTCCGCAATCCACGCCCGTCTCGGTACCGTTCTGCTTGCCGTCTTTACAAGTCGGCTCTTTACTTAAAAAAGGATAAAGTATTAAAAATCCAAAAAGCGCTAGCGCTAGAATAAAAATAAATAAGTCCAAAACCTGCCTTTTGAAAGCCCATGTCATGCAGATAGTATAGCAGAAAAAATGAGCTAGAAAAAGACCGAGCCCGGGCCATCCGCAAAGCGGGGCACCGGGCTCTCGAGATCAGCTCGCCTTGGGCAAGTGGCGAGCTGCGATCGCCGCACGCGTCTTCTTGTGACGTTCGCGCGCGGCCTTAACCAACTTCATCCTTTCTTCGGCGATGTACACCAACTCGCGAAGCAGTGGCACCACTGCCCAGCGGAAGAACGCAGGCACCACCTTGACGATGAACACCACCGTCAAGAGGCAACTAAGGAAACCTGAAACAGCTGATTCTATCATTGCCCCTCCCGGAGCCGAAGCCACGTCTGGATTTTGTTTTCGGCGGCCAAGTACTTTCTCTTCAACCACCAGGGCCACAATGGCCACGTCAGTTCGGCGGTCACGATGGCCGCCAAAAACAACAACGACACGATGACGGCCCAGACGTATGTCGGCATGGTCACCTCTGTTTTATATTATATACTATTTCACCCGAAAAGTCAAGAATAGGGCCTCGCTACGCCGAAAGCCTTTTTGTTATTAAATCTATAACATCTACCACATTTAAATAATCTTCCATAACTTTCTTTCTTAACCCCTCTGCCACTCTGTCTCCCTGTTCCTGTCGCGCAATCAAATCATGCTCGCTTTTTACCAATAAA
This sequence comes from uncultured Candidatus Saccharibacteria bacterium, assembly GCA_964366465.1. Classification (GTDB taxonomy): domain Bacteria; phylum Patescibacteriota; class Minisyncoccia; order Phycocordibacterales; family UBA9973; genus UBA9973. The sequence continues at coordinate 5,600 of CAYITR010000044.1, forward strand.
TCTTTAAGGGCTTTTGCCATTAAAAGTCTTTCTTTTAACTCATCCACATTTAACTTATTTAAAGCTTTTTTTCTATTGTCATGTCTATCACCAGCTTGATTTTCTAAAATTTCCGCCAGTTTATCGTAAAGCATAGCAACTGTAACACTCCCACCCTCGCTCCGTAACTCGGATGCCTCACTCCGCGAACGCGTAGAAGCATGCGCCATCATATGAGCTTTTTCTACATCATTAATCCTGTTTGTTTTTCTGGGATCACCCATGTCAAGATTTAGTTTCATAAAATAATAATAAGCTAAAAAGTAGGCGTGTCAAGCAACGCAAAATCCCCGAAGACGGTCTTCGGGGAGAATAAGGAATTAAATACTCAGTGTTGGCGACTACCTACTTTTGCCGTTAAGACTATCATCGGCTCAACAAGGCTTAACTTCTCTGTTCGGAATGGGAAGAGGTGTAACCCTTGCGACAAATCACCAACACTGAAAACTCAATTCAATTTTTTAATCTGCGAATAATTTTTCCCTAGGACAACTAGGGTTGTGATTTCCAAATTTCTTAACAGGAATCGAAACATTAGTACTTCTCAGCTGA
>CAYITR010000045.1:0-6180 GCA_964366465.1 uncultured Candidatus Saccharibacteria bacterium
TTTATATGCTTTCATCATACCCGCAGAACCCTTATCTAAATTTTCGAATGAAATCAAATGCGCCAGCATAGAGGTGCGTTTAATGTGTCGCAAGAATTTTACCCCAAGTCCCTTGCCCTCTGATGCACCTTCGATCAGCCCCGGAATATCAGCCACAACATATCCATAGAAATCCCCCAGATTCGGATCAAGAGTAGTAAACGCATAATCCCCCACTTGCGCCTTTGCGTTAGTCAGAGAATTCAATAGCGAAGACTTGCCCGCATTCGGCAAACCGATGAACCCAATGTCGGCAAAAAGTTCGAGTTCTATTTCAAAATGCCCCTTCTGCCCCTCTTGCCCCTCGCGAGATTCTTTCGGAGTGGTGTTAGTCGAACTTTTGAAATGCTCATTGCCGTATCCGCCGTATCCGCCACGCAGAAGCATTATCTTTTGTCCCTCTTCGAGAAGTTGCCAGCTTTCATCTGTTTCAATGCTCTTGATGATAGACCCGATCGGTAATTGTAAAACAAAATCTTCGCCCGTCTTGCCATGCAAATTTTTCTTGCCACCATCTTCGCCTCGCCCAGCCTGGAATTCTTTTTTAGCTTTATATTTTGAGAGAATGTGTATGTCGCGCACAGCTTCGACGAAAAAGTCTCCACCCCGCCCGCCGTCACCTCCAGCCGGTCCGCCCTTCGGCACGAACTTTTCCTGACGCCAGCGCACCACGCCGTCGCCTCCGCGCCCCGCCTCTGCATATATTTTTATTTCATCGATAAATGCCATATCAGTAAGTTATAAAGTTAAAAGTATAAAGTTCATAAAGTTTTTTTGGTTTTTCTTTCAACTTTTTACTTTGCACTTTCCACTTGTAGTGCTTGCTTTGCGAGTGCTATCGCACCCTCTTTCGACTTGGCCACAGCCATGAAAAGCGCTCGGTGGCAAAACACAGCGTCCGACACCCCCGTAATTTTCTGGAATTCTTCATCGCGAAGCCCCGCCCAAGCTTTTGGGAAATCTTTCCTATTTTCAAACTCTTTTCCCTTTTCTCGGACAGCCTTCACACACCACTCATCATTATTTTCTTTTGGATAAATCACAAATAGGGGTTCTGCTAGACCATCGAGGATGTCTCCAAATGGGTAATAATTGTCTAAAATAATAACTCTTTTATCTTTCGCATTTTCATACGCTTCGTTTATGCGAGCTCCAGCTTCGATTTTACCTTGCCCATGAGCTATGCTTCGCAACAAAACTTCTTTGGCGACGGTCACTGCTTTTAGGAAATTCTTGTCGTAGTCTTCGGCAGATTCTTTCCATGTTGGACGCATTAATAAAAACATATTTTGAATAAGAAATGGCGATACGTCGTATCTTTTATCAAACAATGAGAAGCCATTGTCGTCAGCATCTACAGGCGCGACAAATCTCTTGTCTATCCAATCAACCACTTTCTGATCTCCGCAAAGTTCTAACCCGAACTTTTTCCAAACCAAACCAAAAGACGAATACTCAATATTTGTTTCTTCAACAAGCCTACTTCCAGCTCCGCCGACTTGATGATGGTCAAACCTGTTCGTCGCTTCGTCATATATGCCACCCACATCAAAAACGTAGTCTCCTGTTTTAATTATTTCTTCGTCGCGAGTGCGAATAATCTCAAACACTTCCCCTTTTCTCTCTAGCAAAATAGATAGAGTAGCCGTGGCAAAAATATCATCGGTGTGAAAAGGCCCACTATGGGTTATAAGTTTTAATTTATTTTTTTCCATATTTAAAAAAGTCCGTCCACCGCTTCTTTTACAACCATACCATCGGCCTTACCCTTCAGGTCTTTCATCAACGCCGACATAAGCATACCTTTCTTGGTGGCGTCAGTTATTCCTAATTCTTCTTTTTTGGCACGAGCGATTTTCTCTACTTCCCTTTTCTCCATCATTTTCGGTAAATATTTTTCCAAAATTGCCAGCTGGGCTTCTTCCACTTTTACTAAGTCTTCCCTGTTGCCCTTCTTAAATTGTTCGATTGAATCCTTGCGCTGTTTGGAGAGTTTGGTTATGACCACAAGGGCTTCTTCGTCTGTAAGCATCTCCTGAGGCTTCCTGCCTTTCGCCACCAGCTCGTTCATAAAGCCCGCCACCATAGCGCGCAAAGTTTCTAGCCTGACAGCATCTTTCGCCATCATGGCGTCTTTTATACTATTTTTGATTTGTTCATGTAATGCCATAATACAGGAAAGTTATTTTTAGAAAGCCTTGCGCAGGAGCTTAGAAAATAAAAGCGGTAATCCGATTATTATTTTCTTGAGCGACGAGCAGTTCGCTAGCAAAGCTTTGCTAGATAGATTGCTTTATAAAAACAACTTTCCTGTATATTATAGCAAAATATGTTAAAATAACCAAATGAGTAAAATAATTTTTTTCGACACGGAAACCACTGGCAATACTGAGAATGACTTCTTGGTTCAGATAGCATACAGAATGGACAATGAAAATTTTAGTGGTTTATACAAACCCGAAGCGAAGATTCCCCCCGAAGCTTCCGCGGTGCATCACATCACCAACAAAATGGTCGCCGACAAACCGGCTTTTCAGGCAAGCGAAGATTTCGTAAAAATAAAAACACTTTTTGAAGACAAGGACTCCGTGCTAGTAGCCCACAACGCGCCATTCGACAAAATGATAATAAAAAAGGAAGGCATCGAGCCAGAGAATTTCATTTGCACTCTCCGCCTAGCCAGATACCTCGACCCAGAAGAAAAGATAGAGCGATACAATCTGCAATACCTGCGCTACTTGCTAGAGATAGAAGTGGATGCCACAGCGCATGACGCGCTGGGCGACGTCCTTGTACTCGAACAACTCTTTGAGAGATTAAAAAAGAAAATAATGACGACAGAGGGTCTGGACGAAGAACAGGCAATAAAAAAAATGATCGAAGTCTCTTCCCATCCGTCCCTCCTCCGCACTTTCAAGTTTGGCAAATACAACGGCCAGAAGATTGAGGAAGTTTTAAAGTCAGATCGCGGATATTTAGAATGGCTTTTGGCGCAAAAAAAGAACGGTGACACTCTGGATGAAGACTGGATCTACACTTTAGAGCATTATCTAAAAGTCTAGAAATTGTGCTAGAATACGGGTATGCAAATTTTTGAGCTTATAGTGCTTGCCTTGGTTGTCGGCATTGTTGTCTATATCATTATAAATAAGAACAAAGTCGGCGACCAGAAAGACGGCGTCGGACTTAACCTTATTTTAACTCAATTAAATGAGCTCTCGCGCACTGTCGACCACAAGATAGGTGAATCTCAAAAAGAAGTCAACGAAAGTCTGAAGTTCCACTCCAGCGAATCCAATAAAATAATCCGCGACATCACCGAGAGGCTAACCAGACTCGACGAAACCAACAAGCAAGTCATCTCTTTTGCCGACCAGCTCCAAAGCCTCCAGAATATTTTAAAAAATCCGAAACAACGCGGAATCCTAGGAGAATATTATTTAGAAACACTTCTGCGGAACACCATGCCTCCCGGAAGTTACGAAATGCAGTACAAACTTGGTAAAAATGAAGAGGGTGAAGACTTGATACCAGACGCAGTCGTATTCGTGAAGGAAAAAATAATTCCCATTGATTCTAAATTCTCGCTTGAGAATTACAACCGCATCATCGACGAGAAAGACGAAATAGAAAAAGAGCGTTTAGAGAAAGTTTTTGAAAATGATTTGAAGAATAGGATCATGGAAACAGCGAAATACGTCCGCCCAGAGCTTAACACCCTCGGATTCGCTTTCATGTTCATCCCGCACGAAGCGATCTATTACGACCTTTTGATAGGCCGAGTCGGCAAAGATGAAGATGAGAACTTAATCCAGCGCGCTGCCAACAAATACAAAGTTATCATCGTCTCCCCTACCTCCTTCCTCGCCTACTTGCAAACAGTCTTGCAAGGTTTGAATGCACTGAAAATCGAAAAAGAAGCGTCAGAAATAATAAAAAGAGTTGGTGAACTCGGTAAGCACCTGAAGTCCTATGATGAATCTCACAACAGACTGGGCAATGCGCTCAGCACCGTAGTCAACCACTACAACGCCTCCAACAAAGAATTAAAAAAGATAGACAAAGACGTCCTCCGTATCGCCGGCGCCTCCCCCGACATCAACGTTCTTGAAGTAGAAAAGCCAAAACTCGAAGAATAAATAAGAATAAATTATTTCTCCCTCCTGATATTTCGGGTTAGGGCCTTGAGGATTATAGAGAGCTTCATAGTCGCTACGCCGACCACGGTGTCTGCGCCTCCGTAGTATATGTAGAGCATACCTTGGTGCTCGGTGAGGCCACAAGGGAAAACAACGTTGTTGACCACACCAACTTTTTCATACAATTCATCTGGTTCAAATATAGAGTCCGTGGTGCGAGCAATGACCAGTGCTGGGTCTTTCAGGTCGAGCAACACCGCTCCGAGGCGGTAAGTGTGGTGCGCTTTCGACACCCCGTGGTACAAGAGCAGCCAGCCAGCTTTGGTCTTGATGGGTGGCGCCGAGATGCCCACTTTGTCACTGTCCCAAGTATTTATGCGTGGACCGATTATCCGAATGCATTTCTTAACTCGCTCTTTTTTGAAATTCAGAGTTTTGAAATAATCTCCACAGATTTCATTGCCGACGCGGTGCAAAATAAAATATTCACCCTTGGTTTTCTCTGGGAAGATACAGGTGTCTTTGTCATCGAAGCCCTCGGGGGTAATCAAGATAGGCTTTTCCCATTTCCAATTCTTTCGCAAGAAATCTTTCTCGGAGATAGAAGTCACGGCAACTCTCGGCGGGCCGATACTGTCGAAAGCGGTGTAGCACATATAGATAGTGTCCCCTATCTTCGACAAACGCGGATCTTCACAGCCTGAATTTCCGCCAGCTATTTTTTTTAATTCGAATTCCTCCCTCGGCACATACACAGGATCTTCATCACGTTCGTCAATGTTTAATCCGTCACGGCTGGAAGCGTATCCGATATAAGAAGTGTTGTCCTCTGCTAATGTCCGATAAAGGATGTGAGTTTTATTTTTTATCCGCAAGGCCGCTGGGTTGAAGGTCGCCGTAGCTTCCCATGGATGATTTTTATTCGGGGTGATAATTGGATTTTTAGCAAAGCGTTTGAAATGCCAGTCAGGACTCGTTTGCGGTAAAATTGTATTTAGTAAATCCTCCATACTCACATAAGCCACGCAGGTAGTGGTATCTGCAGCTCCGTAATATATATAAAGCATGTCCTTTCTGACAATAGCCCCCGATGGGAAAACAATGTTCGGCACATACCCCGACAGTTCGTAAGACTCTCTGGGGGCCACGAGCGGGCCCCGTGTCTGCCCGAGAACTTTCCGCGGATTAATAGTGTCTAAAACCACCGCTTCAATACCAAAGATTCGATTATGATGTTCCGCGGAAGAAAAATAATTTTGAATATGCGAATACACCAGTAGCCAGCCATGCTTGGTCTTGATAGGTGTGGCCCCTACTTCGACATGATCCGATTCAGACTTTTTAAAATCAATCGTATGAGTATCTATCTCGGCATACCATCCCTCCCAGAACTTCTCGTCCCAGAACTCTTCTATTTTATCTACTTGAGCAATAGCTATTTTCACGGGAGGCATATCGGTATTCACTGAAAGTATCGCCGTAATTTTCCCACCCACCCGCTCAGGGAAAAGGGTCATGGCCTTTGCATTAAAAGGTGTAACCAAGTGCCGTTCTTTTATTTTTTTTAAATCCTTGGAAATGGCCACAGCCACCTTGATGCCACTTGCTTCAAATGGATATTTAGAAAGCGCCGTATAGAAAGTATAATAATTGCCTTCGAAATATGTAATTCGCGGATCTTCGCAACCAAATTTCTCCCACTCTTCCTCCGGAGCAATGAAGGACACCCGCTCCTCGAAATGCGTGCCGTCTTTACTCTGACAAATACCTATTGTCGAAATACGATCTGGGTTACGCAATTGATCCGAAGAAGATATCGCGCGATAAACCCCGTAAAATAACTTCCCCACTCGCACCACACTCATATTAAAAGTCGCAAAAGATTCCCAATAATGGTTTTTCTCTGGGATAAGTATTGGGTTGTGATGTGATCTTCTGACGACGAACATATAATTACAATTCCACTTTTTCTTTAGATAAAACTATATTCTCCCCGCTTTTT
>CAYITR010000046.1:0-6075 GCA_964366465.1 uncultured Candidatus Saccharibacteria bacterium
TTAACCAAAATAGTATTTTTCTTGAAATACCTTTCTTTATTCACTCGGGCCACGATGTCGTCCTTCCCTAGTGGACCCTCCCTTTTTAGAATATCGCGTATAACTTCGCGAGCAATCCCAGCCTTGTAGCCCCATTCGGCAAGCGCATACATGCCTCGCCCAACTAGCACAAACCTCGGATCCTTGATCAGTTCATTGTGGCAAGTAGCATAGTGAATTTTCTTACTAAAAGTTTTGGAAATGGCGTCGGCAACTTCCTTGAAATGCAATGGCGTTCCATGACGACGCATCACCAAGAAAGCATAGTCCTTGACTCCGCGGGTGCGAATATTTGGAGAGCTTGTCTTACCCCACTCACCGAGGGGATTCTTGGAAACAACCTTAGACATCGCAAGCCACCTTTTAGCTATCTCTTCATTTTTATACTGCTCCGCCACATCTTTCATGTGTTCAAAGAATTTCTTAATCATTTCTGTTTCTGGGACAAGGTCTTCATCATTCAGATTGGCATAAAGCTTTCGGAGAGAATCGTGAACTTTCTCCGCCATTACGTCATCCACGCTCCAGCGAGCATGAAAGTGATCATCTTCCCGATGTTTCTTGAAAGCGTCTCCTAACACTAAATAAAAATGGATGTGGTTCTGAGTTGACTTGTCTTTAGTAATATGTGACAGAAGGTCCTGCTCGGAAACGATAGTTCCTAGTTCTAAAATAAGCTTTTTTAATTCGTCGAAGGTTGCCTGTTCGCTTTTATACGCAGCCGATTTTTTAATCAAAGAAATAGCCACATTCTCAATCTGGCGCACACGCTCACGGGTTATATTATATTTCTTGCCGATTTCCTCGAGAGTTTTCCTAGCGCCGTCCGCAGTCAATCCAAAACGATGCATTATGACATCGCTCGCGCGCTCTTGTAGATGAGAAATTATTTTTTTAGTAACTTTTTTAGGTTTGAAAGATATTGTTGACATAATTTTTTATATTATCTTTTACTTTTAGCGCGTTCAATTTCAGTTAAGTATTTCTTACGCAAACGGACTGACTTTGGGGTGATTTCCAGATATTCATCTCCACTCATTACCTCTAATCCTCTTTCGATACTTAAAATAAAAACCGGATTCAAGGTAATGGCTTCATCGGTGCCAGAGGCGCGCATGTTGGTAAGCTGTTTACCCTTGGTAGGGTTCACCGACATGTCCTCCCCCTTCAAAACATTCCCGACAACCATGCCTTCATAAACTTCTGTTCCGTGTTCTATGTACAATATACCACGTTCTTGTAAATTTGCAAGCGAAAAGGCCACTGCTTTACCCGGAGTCATGGAAACCATCGACCCATACTCCCTCTTTTTGATCTCTCCAGCGTATTCCTTGAACCCTGTAACCCTAGAAGACATAATTCCCTCGCCCTTGGTATCAATAATGAATTCCCCGCGATAGCCTAACAGGCCCCGAGTCGGTATATCGAAAATAACCCTTGCTATACCATGCTTTTCAGCCATGTCTTTCATTATTCCGCGCCTTTTACCTATCTTCTCAATCACACCCCCTGAGGACTCCATCGGCACATCAATCACTAATTCTTCATATGGTTCCGTCTTTACACCATCCACATCTCGCACTATCACTTCTGGTTCAGATACTTGCACTTCAAACCCTTCTCGACGCATATTTTCGAGCAAAATAGCCACATGTAGCTCGCCCCTGCCGTAAACTTTGAAAAAGCTCGGACCAAACTTATCACCTTGATCAGGACTAAAATCCACCCGAAGCCCCACATTTATTTCCAATTCTTTTTCTAATCTTTCTTTTATCTGTCGCGAGGTCAAGAGCTTGCCTTCACGGCCAGCAAACGGAGAATCATTAACGAGAAAATTTAAAGAAAGAGTCGGTTCATCTATGGCAATGGCTGGTCGCCTCTCCACACTCTCATCTTCACACAGAGTCTCACCGATATATATGTCGGGAATGCCCGCGAGCAAGACCACATCACCGGATTCAGCCTGCTCAACTTCTTTTCTTGTGATACCTTCAAAAACGAAAAGTTTACTAATCTTGCCCTTCCTCGTCCCGTTTTCCCCTTTAACAAAAATGTTGCGACCAGAAATAATTTTGCCGGAATAAATTCGTGCCACGGCCATACGCCCGAGAAAATTATCATAGCCGAGGTTAAACACTTGGGCTGACATTTTATTCTCACTCAAGCCAACATCTACCGATGGAACTTTTTCTAATATCAAATCAAGTAACGGAGATAAGTCAACTGAACTGTCCCCCAGTTTTCGAAAAGCCTTGCCCTCACGCCCGATAGCATAAATAGTTTCGAAGTTGGCCTGATCTTCACTCGCACCCAGTTCAAAAAATAAGTCTAAAATTTCATCATGCACTCGATGCGGGTCGGAAGCCGGCTTGTCTATTTTATTTATAACCACTATCGGTTTGAGCCCCAGCTCTAATGACTTCTTGAGCACAAATCTTGTTTGTGGCATCGGCCCCTCCACGGCATCCACTAAGAGAAGCACTGAATCAATAGCTCGCAAAACCCGCTCCACCTCTGAACCGAAATCCGCGTGCCCAGGAGTATCCACGATGTTTATTTTCGTATCTTTATATAGAATAGAAGTATTTTTAGAATATATAGTAATACCTCGCTCTTTTTCAAGGGCGTTTGAATCCATAGACACACCTTCGTCTTGAAGCCCGCCATTTTGCTTCATTAGCGCATCGGTCAAAGTAGTCTTGCCGTGGTCCACGTGGGCTATTATTGCTATGTTTCTGATTTCCATAATTTTATATTTATATTTTTCGCCAGTGAAACAAAAAAGCCCTAAGGCCTTTTTGAAACTTCCAATATAATAACATAACTTCACTGTGGATACAAGTCTAAATCCCCTTCATTCTAAAGCTCTCGCTCGTAATATATAGTTTCTTGACCCCCTAGCTGTCCCCTTTTAAATTCTTTAAAGCCACGAGTTTCGTATAAGTGTCGTGCTCCCGCTTGTTTTTCCGCAACATCTAAAACAAGTTTGTTGTATCCAAATTCTTTAGCTCTTTCAATTAGTTTATCTAAAATCATTTTACCAATCCCTTGACCCTGTAAAGAAGGTTCGACTCGCATTCTTTTTACCTCCGCAGTAGTTTCGTCAACTTTACGCAATGCACCCATGCCTATCAGTTTTCCATCAATCGTAACGACAAAAAACTCACCCTTGTTATTAATATATACTTCTTCTATATTTTGAAAATCTTTGTCCCATGCAGTTCTCAAATCTGGAGCCTCAGCGAAAGTTCCTGCGTGCTTCATTGCTTTAACATGAAGGTTATAAACAGCTTCTTTGTCTTTAATTTCAAAACGCCTTAAAATTGGCATTGTTTCCATAGATGTAGGCATTTCATTAGGATTACTCATAAATTTACTTTAACACTAATTTTTCAAAACTTTTTTAATGTTTTCAATAAGAGGTTTTGTAGACAACAACTTATCTTTAGAAACAGAAATCATATCATTTGAGAAAGCAAATTTATCTACCTACATTTCAGAAGAAATCAGATACTCCTCAATCGTGATCTTTTGTTCAAAGATTTTTTGCGCAGTTTCTAGCCCTACAAACCGGTAATGCCAAGGCTCGTAATCATAGCCTGTTATGGGAGTTTTATCTTTCTGGTAACTCAAAACGAAACCGTATTTATATGCGTTCTGTTCTAGCCATAAAGCTTCCAGGGTGTCAATAAACCTATTGCTCGCGCTTACATAACCTATAGACTCTCCAGAAATGTCCATCGTGGTGCCGAGCTGGTGCTCAGAGTGGAGTGGCTTAGCAATCCTGTCCTTCGCCTTCTCCCCCTTCAGTTTAAAAAGCGCGTTGTAAAGAAAGGCTTGAGTTTCCTCGCTACGAAAGCCAGAAGTAACGGCAAGATTTATATTTTGCGTCAATGCGTCGTCAAACATATCTTTCAGATACGGCACGACTTCTGACTTCACGCATATCGCGTTTGTTGTCTTCACTTCTTTTGGAATTAAAACAAGACTTTTGGGAATATAATTAGAAGGCAGTGAAATTTCTTTATTTACATAAACCAATATTTCATCGTCAAAGTCACCCCCTTGTCCTTTTGGACAAAATTCACTACCTAGCACCTTCGCCAGGAAATACTCCCGCGCATCCGAGCCCAGACTAGGCCACAAGAAAAAAGCAAGACCGATAAGAAGAATAACTATTAAAATAAAATTCCGCAAGGGTTTTTTCATTGTGCACCGGGTTGGACTCGAACCAACGATGCCCGAAGGCGGGTGATTTACAGTCACCTGGAATAGCCGCTATCCGACCGGTGCAATACAAACAAAATAACATAAAAAACTATTTTTTGCATCTTTTGTTGGCTAACAAATTACGTAATGTATTACGTAATTGGTTACATACACAGGCGAGTTTGACGATTTTCATAACAAGGAGTAAAATTAAGGCATGAAAGAACCAACACCGGATGGGGTAAAACCGGACACAATACCCACGATTGAAGAATTAAAGGCCAAAGGAGAAGAGTTGAAACAGAAGGTCGCTCTAATTAAAGCGAAAAGAGAAGCTGATGTGGCGAAACACCTAAACGACAGAGATGCTCTCGTTAAAGAAGAGGTTAAACTCAAGCTTTTGTTGAAAGAGGCCATGAAAAATCTAGCGTATTATGAAGAACAAATCCACTCCGGAGTTTTGAAAGAAGCAGAAGTGGCTGAAGATTTAAAAGACTCAAGAAACCTTGTCGCTTCTTTAGAAGAACAAAGAAAAGCAGTGCTGGATAGAAGCGCTACTATAATGGAAAATTCAGATGTCTATGACAAAGTTTATAAACAGGCTCAAGAAGAAGATGGCACAAGAAATGAGCAAAAAAGAATTGTGGAATTACAAAAAAGACGAAAAGAAATTGCTAACCATATTGAAACACGAATAGATGAAGAAGTTCCTAAATTAAGTGAAGCAATAGAAGACTGGAAGAAACGCCGAACTGAGGCCATTAATGACTCAAACAAAAAAAGTCAGCCTTACAACAAAGCCATCGATGCAGCCCAAAGAGTAGTTAGCGACGCAAGTAGAAAATTACCGCACGGACAGAAATATAATAATATAGCAGTATTTCTTAACGACCTATTCCGACAAGGAGAAAATATTGATTATGCAAAATTCATCCCTGCAATTAAAAAACAGCGTGCCACGCTCGGATTGTTTGACGGTAAAGCAAAAGCTGCACTTGATGCTATTTTAAAAGAAGAAGATACGTTTACAGTCGCCGAACGAGCACAAAAGGCTTATAAAGAAGCAGCTGCTAAAGTAAAAGTATTCGATCTAAATGAATATAGTACCGAAACGATAGACCCTGCTTTGGTTGCCAAATTTAGACCTATTTTTCTTGAAATCCAAACCGCAGAAGATCAACTGCATGATATTCTTGCGCAACTTTCAATTCGTGATAAAACCTCATATACTGACATTGTTTGTGCAAAACTTACCAATCATATGTATGAGAATTTTAGAGCATCTAAACCTGAAGCTCATCCTGAATCAGAGGATTTCTACAACAGGGCGATAGTTAAAAAAGTAATTGAAGCAATAAAAAAAGATACTCCAAAATAATTTAATTTTACTATCTTACACCTCCGAGCGGGTTTGGACGCGGATGGAGCTTTTGATTTTTCCAGCACGGCCTTTTTGTTTTTCAATTAGAAGTTCTTTGTTTTTAACAGACACCAGAACAGTGTCCCCTTTCTTAACCCCGTTTGAAATAATATAAGATGCCACCGGATTTAGAATTTTATTTTGAATCAGACGATTAAGTGGTCTCGCGCCATAGTGCGGGTTGTATCCTTCCTTCGCTAAATATTCGAGCGCTTCTTTATTGATTTCAAACATAATTCCTTTGCCAGCCAAGCGATCTTTAACCACCTGAACCCTGAGGTTAACTATCTCCGCAATCGCAGACAGAGAGAGAATATCAAAAACAATAATTTCATCGATACGATTTAGAAATTCCGGACGGAAATTGTCTTTCAGGGACTCCATTACTTTTTCCTTCATGTTGCCAT
>CAYITR010000047.1:0-6029 GCA_964366465.1 uncultured Candidatus Saccharibacteria bacterium
ACCACCGAGATCTACACTCTTTCCCTACACGACGCTCTTCCGATCTTTCAAAAGGTTTTGGATTCGTAGAAATGTCATCACAAGAAGAGGCAGCAAAGGCTATCTCAATGTTCAATGACCAAGAATTCGAAGGACGCAAGCTTACAGTCAACGAAGCTCGCCCTATGGAAGCTCGACCTCCACGAAGTGGTGGATCTGGCGGATACGGTGGTGGCAATGGCGGTGGACGAAGGGAATACTAACTTGCCGCGCCTAGCTTAGGCGGGGTTTAATTATATTTCTAAGAAAACAAAAAATCACCCATGAGGGTGGTTTTTTGTTTTAATTGTGTTATATTTCTTAATATTGTTTTCAGTCATTTTGAGCGTGTAGTTCAGTGGTAGAACGCTGTCCTGATAAGACAGAGGCCGATGGTTCGATCCCATCCACGCTCACTATTCCGAACTTCAGAGGGAACGAGCGAAAAAATGGTGGGCTAAAAAAACGGAAGAGGCAAACGGCTCATCGAGCGCTCGATGAGCCGTTTGGATGCAACAGCGACTCGGTATCTCTCTCAATTAGAAGAAGAAGGAAAAATAAAACAAAACGGCAAAACTGGACGGGGAGTTTTGTATGGTAGAGATTAGTAATGTATATAAATAGAAAAGGCATCGATGGTACCTTCTCTACGAAGTCCCAAACGACGCCTTTGATTTGATGCACGGACCCATCGAGTCCGTTTTGTGCTCTACGCCGGAACCGCCTCGAGTCCCTTGACCTTCGCGCGGTCGAGCTTGCTGCCGTCGGGCGGGAAGAGTACGATGGTCTCGCCGATGATCTCGCTCTGGAGGCACAGCCGGTTGCCTCCTTCGCTCCCCGGGCCGATGTCGCTCGCCGAGTAGATCTCGAGGTTGGCCACGAAGTCGAGGACGTTGTGCCTGACCCAGTTGCGCGGGATCGGGGGGAAACCCTCGCCCTTCGCCAGCCAGGCGAACCTGACCAGGATCTCGTTGTTCTCGACGACGATCGTGGCGATCTCGCCACGGTAGAGGTAGCCCTCGTTCGTGTTCTGGATCTCCATCTGTCCGCCCACGAAACGCGAGACGTCCCGTGTCGTCAACTTCATGGTCATGGCGTGTATTCCTGTCTGTTAAGGTACAAAAAGCCACTATGGCTTGATGTCGTGCAGACCTTAACACGTTTTAGAGTAAAAGTCAATTAATTCAAATTAGAAAGCCCGAAAAATGTTTTTACAAGAATTATAAAAAGGTTTAATATATAGAGATGCAGACATACAACTGGTATTCGCAACTTATCAAGCCAACATGGGCTCCGCCTGCTTGGCTCTTTGGGCCGGTGTGGACTTTGCTTTATATTTTGATTGCTGTGTCGTTCGGCAAAGTATTTTGGAGTGTGTGGCAGAAACAAATTTCGTTTTCTGTAGCTTTGCCTTTCTTGCTGAACCTCGTTTTCAATTTTGCTTTTAGTCCGATTCAATTTACTTTGCAAAATAATTTTCTGGCAGCGGTTGACATCGTTTTAGTTCTAGGGACTCTCATCTGGGCGATGATTGCCATATACCCACATATGAAGTGGGTTACTTATATTCAAATCCCATATCTGCTCTGGGTTTCATTTGCGACAGTCTTGCAATTAACTATCACATTTTTAAATAGATAAAATGAAAGTCGCCCGGCTCGGAAGTCGGGTGACTTTCGTGCCGGGCGACGATGATGTGTACGCTATCTGCGTTGTTTCTTCTGCCGTTTCCTGGCCATGTCCTGGACGACCCTCTCCACGGCCAGGTCAAGGAGGAGGTCGGGGTGCGGAGGCGGACAGTTGATACAGATGTCCGAGGCCTCCGCTTCACCCATCGCAGTGATAGCGTCCATCCGAATGACGACTCGGCAACCTGTGTCGTAACAGGCGGCCTCGTAGTGGATGACCCGGCCTCCCGCCCTTGCAGAGGGGATGCTCTCTCTGCAGGCTTTTCTGTGCCAGGAGATCTCCCACGTGTGGTCATACATCATCTCGGCCTGCCCGCCGAGATCGGCTATCTCCTGGGCGATGTTCTTGCCCACGGAGTAGCCCGTCGGGAGGTCCCAGCAGACGCCCTCGATCTTGGCCACCTGGAAGCCCTTGAGCGACGGGGGCTTGGGGAGGAAGAAGGGGCCGTATATTGTAGTCCCCACCAATATGATGGACACCAGGACGACCCACAGCAACTCCACGAACTTGAGGCGAAACGTGGCCGACTTCTTGCTTTCCATGGCGCTTCTCTCCTTGTGTACTGGTTCAAACGAGGAATAACATATTTTTATGGTTTAGTCAACATGTTGCATACCCATTTTTCTTACTATATAATACTGGAAAGCCTCGAACGGCTTTGTTTTTATGGTAGAGAACGACAATAAATTGTCACGCAAAGGTGGGGCGAGCTGGGCACAGGCGCTCGAGATTGTGTCCGAAGTTTCGGGCTACATCATCGGGCCGATAATATTTGCTTTAATTTTAGGTAAATATTTGGACGGAAGATTTGGCACGACGCCACTCATATTCCTCGGGCTGACGGGTATCGCATTCCTGGTTTCAACATTTGGTATTGTGAAGGTGGTTAAGAAATATATAAATAAAATAACCGAGGAAACTAAATCTAAAGATGTCAACAAAACAAGCAATTAAAGAAGAAAACTCGGAAGTAAATTATGAGTTAAATGCTGATGCGAGCGGGGAAGTAGCACACGAGGTTACACTTTTTGCTGAACCGGTTTTCCATATTGGAGATTTTAATATTACCAACGCGCTTTTCACTTCTTGGTTTGTGGTTTTAATTATTGGCATTGTGTCTTTTGCTTTACGTTCACGGCTTCGCGAGGTGCCGGGGAAGTTGCAAAATCTTTTTGAAATTGTGGTGGAGGGCGCGCTTGACCTGTGTGACCAGATAACCAATAGCCGAGCACTTTCGGTGAAAATTTTCCCAATCGCGGTTTCTATTTTTCTATTTATATTAGTCAACAACTGGCTCGGCATCATGCCCCTCGGCGGATTTGGAATAATAGAGGAGGGTGAGCACGGGCTGGCCTTCATACCATATCTGCGTGGTGGCACAGCAGACATCAACACCACTCTGGCGCTCGCGGTGATGGCAGTGGTGGGTGCGAATATCTTCGGAGTTTTTTCACTGGGTATCTGGAAAACTTTCAACAAGTATGTTAATCTAAATGTGCTCGGGGGAGTTTTCACCAAGGTCCGTAAAGACCCTACGGTGATTATCGTTGCTCCGATCACGTTCTTTGTCGGTTTGATTGAAATAGTCGGCGAGTTTGCAAAAGTAGCTTCACTCTCCTTTCGTCTCTTCGGTAACGTCTTCGCCGGAGAGGTGTTGCTGGTATCCATGGCAGCCATCGCGCCTTACTTCATCCCGATACCGTTTCTGTTCCTGGAGATACTCGTCGGCGTAGTGCAGGCGGCTATCTTCTCGATTCTTCTGGTGGTTTATTTTACAATTTCTGCCAGCGATCACGATGAACATGAACCCGCCCACCATGCTTCGCAAGGCGATTCGGGCAGGGAGGGTCACGAGCCACACGGCACTGAAGATTTGAAATCTGTCCACGCAGTTTAAATTTATTAAACCTGCCCGACTAGTCGTTCAGTCGGGGGTCAACATTATTAGTTAATTTTTTTAAAAAAATATGGAATTCGCACCATTCGCAAAAGCAATAGTTATGGCTGTCGGAGCTATCGCTCCCGCTGTAGCTAT
Source organism: uncultured Candidatus Saccharibacteria bacterium (assembly GCA_964366465.1). GTDB lineage: Bacteria > Patescibacteriota > Minisyncoccia > Phycocordibacterales > UBA9973 > UBA9973. Next base: position 3,743 of record CAYITR010000047.1, read on the forward strand.
CGGTATGATTGGCTCAAAAGCCATGGAGTCAATCGGACGCAACCCAGAAGCGGCAGGGAAGATCCTAGTGCCGATGCTTCTGTCTTGTGCATTCGCTGAGGCAATCGCCATCTACGCGCTTGTTATCGCTTTTTCACTTTAAGTGTTTTATGGATCCCGTTAGAGATTAGACAGTTTGGATTTCTTGCGGGATTAGTAAAATACTTAAACAAGTATTTGTTTTTATGGAATCAATTATCGCGACATTTCACATAGATTGGAAAATAATTATCGCTCAGGCGGTGAACTTCGGCATCGTTTTTGCGGTGTTGTATGTTTACGCGCTCAAGCCACTTGCCAAGCTGATGGAAGAGCGCTCCCAAAAGATTAATAAAGGTGTGATTGATGCCAAAGAGTCAAATGAATTATTGAAAAAAGCTACGGAAGAATATGAGAAGAATACAATAAAGCTTAGACAAATTGGAATTGACGCGCACAAGGAATTAGAAAAAAACTTAGAAAAATTGCGAACTGAAAACTTGGATAGAATCAAAAAAGACAATGATGAGTGGATGAAGAAGAGAGCCGAGCAATTAGAGGTTGACAAGAAAGCCTTAATTGATGGAGCAAAAAAAGAAATTGTAACATTGGCTATTTTGGCGGCTGAGAAGCTGACAGGAAAAGAAAAAGGTTCTTTTGACGAAAAAGCGCTTAACGATTTGAAATCATTATAATTTCATGACGACCATGACTCACAACGACATAGCCGAAGCCATCTACCTCTCCACGGTGGGTAAAAGTGAGCATGAGCTTAGTGAAGTTCTAAAAAATGCGATTAGAATGTTGTTCCGTCGTCGCCTGCTGTCTAAAAGTGGCGCAGTAGTCTCTGCTTTGCAGAAAATAATTTACAAAAAAAACAATACAGTAGAGGTGTTGGTGCGTAGCAGTGAGCCCCTAGGTCACGCAACCAAAGCCCTCCTCAAAGCAATGCTTGAGAAAAAATACAAGAATAAAAATTTTGTTTTTGTGGAAAGTCTGGACAGTAAATTGCTTGGAGGTTTCAAAATACAAATAGGGGACGAATCGATAGACCTGACCCTGCAAAATAAAATTAAGCAATTAACAGAACATTTAACAAAAACCCATGAATAATCACATTGTAGAAAATTTAAAGAAAGAAATAGAAAACTTTAAATCCACTATGCAGGTGGAGAAAGTAGGCAATGTGATGGAAGTTTTCGATGGCATTGTCAAAGTCTCTGGACTTACGGATTTGAAATCGTCCGAGATGGTCACATTCAAAAATGGTGAGGTGGGCGTGGCGCTCAACTTGGAAGAGGACGCTGTCGGGGTCATCGTGCTCGGAGACTTTTCACATATTAAAGAAGGCGATGAAGTGCGGGCGACAGGCAGGATTCTCGAAGTTCCCGTATCAGATAGCATCCTAGGTAGAGTGGTGAATGCTATTGGAGAGCCAATTGATGGCAAGGGAGCTATCAAGTCCACTAAGTCTTACCCAGTAGAGAGAGTTGCTCCTGGTGTGGTAACGCGTCAGGGAGTGGATCAACCCGTGGCGACAGGTATCAAAGTTATTGACGCCATAATCCCTGTCGGGCGTGGTCAGCGCGAGCTCATCATCGGCGACAGGCAGACAGGCAAGACCGCGCTTGTCATCGACGCTATTTTAAATCAAAAAGGGCAGAACATGATTTGTGTTTATGTATCTATTGGTCAAAAAGATTCTAAACTTCGCAAGCTCGAAGCTCGCCTCGAGGAGGGTGGGGCTATGGCCTACACTGTGATAGTTTCCGCTGGCGCTTCTGAGTCTGCGGCGCTGTCATACATCGCTCCATATACTGGAGTATCAATTGCGGAATATTTCATGGATCAAGGCAAAGATGTTTTAATAATTTACGACGATTTGTCTAAACACGCCGTGGCTTACCGAGAAATTTCTTTGCTTCTTCGTCGTCCGCCGGGGCGTGAGGCTTACCCGGGCGATGTCTTCTACTTGCATTCTCGATTACTCGAGCGGGCGTGTCGCCGAAATGCGAAATACGGCGGTGGGTCTATAACAGCTTTCCCGATTATTGAAACTCAAGCGGGCGACATCTCGGCTTACATCCCGACCAACGTCATCTCCATCACTGATGGGCAGATTTTCCTCGAGACAGACCTTTTCTATAAAGGCATTCGACCAGCGGTGAACGTCGGTAGCTCGGTGTCTCGCGTGGGTTCAAGCGCGCAGATTAAGGCGATGAAGAAAGTTGCCGGCACGAGATCGGAAGAGCGTCGTGTAGGGAAAGAG
>CAYITR010000048.1:0-5915 GCA_964366465.1 uncultured Candidatus Saccharibacteria bacterium
CTTTATACTTTTCACTTTCTACTCTATGTCTTGGTTTCCTTCCTTCTTCCTGAGGCCATTGTCTTCCTGACGTTACCCCGGACTGTTCGCGAATTTGTTTTGGTGCTCTGTCCGCGAGTTGGCAAACCTTTCATGTGTCTGGTGCCTCGATAACTCTTAATGTCTTTCAACCGTTTAATGTTGGCAGAAATTTCTCTTTTTAAATTTCCCTCAATCGGAATTTTTTCAATAATCAGACGAATTTTGTTTTCTTCCTCAGGGGTCAAGTCTTTAGCTTTTTTACCATAGTCTATGCCCACCTGATCCAAAATCTTGCAAGCCGAAGATCGGCCAATACCATAAAAACAGGTTAGACCAACCTCAAGCCTCTTGTCATTTGGGACTGTAATACCAAGGATTCTCATAATTATTGTTTCTGTTTATGCTTTGGATTAGAACATATAACGCGTAAATGTCTAGCCCGACGGACCATTTTACAATTATCACAAATTTTTTTAACTGCCGACTTGACTTTCATTTTTTATTTTACGCAAAAAAGAAAAACAAGGAAAAAACCCTTATTTTTCAATGCTTCTAACTTTTAAAAACTATACTTGCTATCATACACTATCTTGAAAAAAATTACAACCTCTTTATTATTCTCCCTTTGCCTCCATATGGATCGAGCACAACTTCTACAGAATCACCAATCAAAACTTTAATTCGATGCATCCGCATTTTCCCTGATAAATAAGCTAAGATCTCTTGCGATTCCCCCGCTTCATTTTTTGCTTTATCAGAAATATTTACCCGAAACAAAGTAGAAGGCAGAGCCTCGGTCACGACACCCTTCACCGTCAATAATTTTTCATTTTTCGAATCACTCATGTATATTATAGAGTACTATAATAAAAAAATGGTATAAAGTCAAATAAAACCCTAGACAGTGCTTTAGGCTCTGTCTGTTCTCTACTCCGGATAATTCACTACTATATTTATATCTTCAGCGTTGCTAGGTATCGTCCTGTTCCAGACGGGGCTTAATGAGAGTTTAGCGGAGCTGATGTTGGGATATTCCAATAAAATTTTATTAAAATCCTTTTTTGGTTTATTTAATAAATCTAATCGAAGTTTTTCAACATCCAGTTTCCAGACGACTTTAGCGGTGCCGGATAAATTAAAATCAATTATCTTCGCATCTTTGAGCGAAGTCCCGTTTTTAACCAACGTCAAAGCTAGATCTTTAATGTTGGATACATAAGCCTCCCCGCCATATTTTTCTATCATATCTTCTGAGATTTTACTCGATAGAGATTCTTCTTTGAGTAAGACACCGTAGAGCGTACCTTCGAGCTTTAAAGACAAGGAGCCTTCGGACGAAGCTTCTGCGCCATCCACAACATCCCCTACTTCATAAGATACTGCATCCTTAAATAAAATAAATCCGCTGGGTATTTGGTCTGTAGCTTTCTGTAAAAGTTTCGCCTCGAGGGTGGCTCGAATCTCCGCTATTGCTTGGGTTTTAGTTTCTTCAGAAACTATCGGAGAGAGGCCTTTGTAGCCTCCACTCAAATCCCCTTTGGACCTGCCGTAAAATTTAGAATATTTTGGACCCCCTTTGAAACCAAGAATTTTAAAATCAAGAGGTCCGCTATTGTATTCCGGCCCGGCAATAGCGCCATAAACGCTAACTTCGACAGACCCCGGTATAGCGCCTTTCATGCCTGGCACAGTAAGTGCCCGTTCTGTTTTATAAATCTTACCGTTGGAACCTTCTAGTCGAGTGTCAATATCGAGTCGCTGACTAGCGGAACTAAAAGTGTTGTAAATGATTACCGTACCGCGGGCACTTCGCGCGACTTCTTCTTGCCCAGTGGCTTGTACCGTTTTACTCTCTTCACCAGAGACGGCAACCAATTCAAAATTGATCCCATCTCCACCCCCATCCAGGCTTGCGGAGAAACTTTTATCTAGTGGAATATTTTCAATTTTTGGATCTATCAAAACTTCAGCCCTTGAGAACAGAAACGAAAGCGCAAACAGAAAGAAGATTACTGCCACCACCGCCACCAACCAAAGCCTATTTTTACTTTTAGAAAGTACGCCTATGCTCGGAGTTACTGTTGCCACCTCTTCTTCCTCATAGACAACCCTAGGCTCTGGGTTTTTTTTCACTTCTCCAGTTGATCGCCTTCGGTCCTGATTAATTTTTACCATATCTTGAAATATACTTTTTGGCATAATTTTATATTTGCCCCGCTTGCGCCGGGTAAACTAGAAAATGATTAATATAAGCAGAATCGATAACAAGGAATGGGTCGCGAATAGTGTCTTTTCCAAAATCCGCCACACCGTGCAGTGTCTCTGAATTTAAATAAGCGATCTGGAATTTCGATTCGGTTAAAGTGTATTGATTGAATTGCTCCGCTTTAATTATTTCGCCGAAAAATTGCAAGAAATCTTCATCAGCAGAAAGGTAAATAGTATAAGGCACTGAGATATCCTTCGATAGATTGGCCAAGGATTCTTGAAAATTCTTCAACCATTCCGCTTGCAATTTATCGATCATAGGCTTGAGCTTCTTTTGGGTTTTAGTGTCAGCGTGCCCCAGATGGTAAAGTGACAGATATGACTCAGCATGACTCATGGAACACGAAAGGAGAGATGCTAACTCGCGAATAATAAAATGACGCCCCATCGGGAAAGAAATAGATTCACGCAGGACATTCTTCTTGACCATCGATATATCCGTTACCTCCCCACCGACATCAATCAAAAGAAAGTTGGCTTTATTTATAAACAAATTGTGAACCACTGCAAAAGAAGACATGGTGAAAGAAGAATATTTAATATTTTCAAAATGAAAATATTTTCTGATCACATCTTCAATATTAGACAAAACCTGCTCCGGACTCATGGAGATAAATAGCGTCATTTCCACTTCTTCAACTTTTTGGTCCAGAAGGTTGTGCGTCGCATACCCATTCAGTTTGGTTTTTACATTATGTAATTCAATTAGCCTAACGGCTTGTTGTGTTTTTGCATACTGCGCCAGATGTGTTTCTTGAAAAGCCAGAACTTCTTTCTTGATTAAGTCGTCCGCAAGCTTTAAAGAAAACACGAACGGCTTGTCTTTTTTAAGACTGATAATCCGTCTTTGAGAAACATGCCACGGAGACGATAGAACGCAGAAAATTTTCTTAGGCACCCCGAGTCCGGATTTCCAAATTCGACTTGCGACCATATCTAGAGCCTGAGTCATGGAAAATAAAAATTTATCAATATTGAAAACATCTTCCCCTTCCGCTATCGGTTCTCGCACAGAAAAAATTATTTTCGGAACCCCGGTTTCCTCCGCCTGGATTAAAGCTCCACCCACCGAGGAAGACCGAATGTCGAACACGAGCGAAAGTTCATACTTCTTTTTAGAATTAAATATACCAAACATAGTATAAGTATATCATACTAATACAGCTTTGATACGCCTTATGCCCTGAGCGACAGCTTCTTCTTTTAGAATTTTGAAGGTTGACAGTTCTGCTGTATTTTTCACATGGGGTCCACCGCAGAATTCTTTAGACACAGTATTCCCTGCTTCGTCTTCGATAAAATACACAGACACTATGTCACTGTATTTAACTCCGAATTCCATTTGCGCGCCTATTCTTTCAGCTTCTTCCTTTTTCATTTCCCTCCTCACTACCTTGAGACCTTTGGCGATTTGTTCATTAACCCACGCTTCGGCTTTTTCTTTCTCTTCGTTAGTCATTTTGCGCCCGAAAGAAAAGTCGATGCGTAATCTTTCTTCAGTAATATTACTACCTCTCTGTTTTACTTCTTGCCCTAAAACATTCTGAAGCGCCGCCAATAGTAAGTGGTGTGCGGTGTGTAGCTTGACGGTCTTCTCATTATGATTCGCTAGCCCCCCTTTAAACATCCCCGCGGAAGCAGTCTGTGAAAGCTTCTGGTGCTCTGCCATTTTTTTATTAAAATCTTCTAGATTAATTTCCCGATTGTTCTCCTTCGCCAGCTCTTCGGTGAGCTCTATCGGGAAGCCATAAGTCGTAGCAAGTATGAATGGATCTGTGCCTTTTTCGAATTCTTTTAAGCCACGCTCTAAAGTCTCTCTAAATTTAGCTTCTTCTTTTGCAATTTCACCTTTGTCGTCAAGTACATACACACCTTCGTATATTTTTTTGTATCTTTCTACATAATCCCGGAGTGGAGACTTTGCGAAACGTACCGCACGGCGAATCAATCTACGCAACACATAACCCCTACCCACGTTCGCTGGAATAACTCCATCAGTAATCATAAACAGTGCGGTGCGTATATGATCTGCAACAATTCTTTCTTCTCTTGTTTTCTCGCCATTAAACAAATCTGTGTCAAAAATATTATTCTTGCCTTGCACTGCCATCACCACTCTCTCGAGCCCAGAACCAGTATCTACGTTTTGGCTTGGTAATTTACCCACTATTTTTCCATCTTTCTTCAGATACTGCATAAAAACATCGTTCCAAAGTTCCACGACTTTCTGCTCGCTGTCTGCCTTCAAATATTCCTCTTTGGTCAAGTCACCTAAACCATTCTCTGTAATATCATAAAACATTTCGGTGTCCGGACCACACGGACCATTGTCACCCACGCTCCACCAATTACTTTTTGCACCCATGTAATATATGCGATTCTCTGGAATGTATTTTTTCCAGATCTCATATGCTTCAGTATCTTGTGGAGCGTTTTCATCGCCTTCAAAAACTGTTATGTAAAGTCTATTTTTATCCAAGCCTAAACCTTCTTCTTTGCTCGTCAAAAATTCATAACTCCATTTTATGGCGTCTTCTTTGAAATAGTCTCCGAGAGACCAATTCCCCATCATTTCAAAAAATGTGTCGTGAGTATTGTCCCCCACTTCTTCGATGTCCTGAGTCCGCACACACTTCTGCACATTCACGAGGCGCTTCCCCATCGGGTGCGCCTCACCAAGCAAATACGGCACGAGGGGTTGCATGCCAGCAGTATTGAAAAGTACCGAAGGGTCATTCTCGGGCACGAGTGAAGCCGAAGGGATGACTTTATGCCCCAGTTTTTCGAAAAATTTTAAAAATCTTGACCTAATTTCACTTGAATGCATAGATAAAATTATTATACATTAAAGGTAGCTTTATTTCACCACCCCGCCCCCGAGGCAGACGTCGCCATCGTAGACGACAATAGATTGCCCAGAAGCAACGAGAACCGGCTTTTCGAAAATAACTTCTGCCAAAGTCGGACTTTGGCGAACTATTTTACAATACAAAAATTCTCCGTGGTATCGGATTTGGCAAGAATAGGTTCTAGCTTCTAGTGGATAGCTTCTAGAAATCCAATTCGTATTTTCTATTTTGTAATTTTGCCCGCCCGCATGACTCGCTTCAGCGTGTCGGGCAGGCAAAATATTAGAATGAGAAACATCTTTATTCGCAGATACGACTAAAATATTCTTCTTTAAATTTTTCGCTATTATATAATACCTTTTATCATTTGGACTTTTCTTAGTAATAGTGAATCCATGCCGTTCGCCGAGCGTGCTAAAGACCGCCCCGCTGTGCCAGCCTATCACCTGCCCCGCCTCATCCACCACATCACCACTTTTTTCTTTAATGTAATGCTTTAAGAAATCTTTCAAGTCCACAGCGCCCAAGAAACATATCCCTTGGCTGTCTTTCTTCTCCGCTACGGGCAGTTTAAACTTCTTCGCCAATTTACGGACTTCGGTCTTTTTTAAATGCCCGATTGGGAAAATAATTTTTGAAAGTTGTTTCTGTCCCAGTGTCCATAAAAAGTAAGCCTGATCTTTAGTAGGGTCCTTCCCGCTTCGCAAATCAAGCAAAAATGAGTCCGTGTCGGAGCCCCCGTAGAGAGGGTAAAGCGGCGAATTTTTGCTTGATTTG
>CAYITR010000049.1:0-5802 GCA_964366465.1 uncultured Candidatus Saccharibacteria bacterium
AAAATACTTAATTTGAGGTATATGTGAAAATTTAGCCTTGCTTGAATTAAAGAAACTGCCTATGTTTTTTCTCAACTGCATTGATAAAAAGATTTTTTTGACTGCATATGTAAAAAAATAAAGTGCGAGTATAGAATTGGCAATTCCTAAAATTACTAGCGCTGCAAATGTGTATCGTGGGATTATGGTCATTTCTCTTTTTTTTAGACCCCCGCCAGACGCGTACTTATCAGAATATATGTGCCAATCTTCCTCAAGTTTATAAAGTCCATAATTTTCATTTGTTAAGGTTTCGTTTGTAAAGACTACTCGATACATGAAAGGATTGATTTTTGCTACGGAAACTTGACCTTCAGCGCTGGGTGATGAGGTTTTTCTTAGAACCACTGTCGGTTCAAATAAAGGGGTTAGTGCCACTGAAGTATGTAACAATTCGTCAGTAGTAACTGGACCAGAAAAGTCTAGAGTAATCTGAAAGCTGCTTGAATTAATTTCGCTACCCTCTGTAGAAACTATTGCCTCTATTGTCGTCATTTCGCCACCGATCAATTGCTGCTGAAATAAAACCGCAGACTGAACGTGTGGCTTTCCTGAAGGGTCATTTAGCGTTCGATTCTTTGTTAGTGTTAAAACTGGTGATGACGTCAATGAACCCCTAAACTCAAAATGATACCTATCGTGTTGCTTTGGTTCATCAACTTTTACATAGAAACTCTCTCGCCCTTCTAGCCTTTTCCACTCACTGTTTTCCAGTAAATTATAGGGTTCAAATCTAACCGACACATCAGTCAATGAAGATGGGGATAGTAAGTCTTTGGTGATTCTTACATTTTCATAAACCAATTCATCCTCAGAGTCAATTATTCTAGAAGGAAAGTATTGAGACTTTCCAATTTTAATTGAAATGTCTTCACTAAGAAAAATGCTGGATGAGTTATCCACTACCGTAACATCATAAATCCCCTGTTCATTCTCATTACTCACTCTTTGCAGCGAATAAGGAACCTCATTTGGTTTAAATTCCGGTATGTAGTTATTAAGTCGATCGCTGAGGTACTTATGAATAAAGATATTCAAATTCGCCAAGTATTTTTTTTCACGACGGGGTTTCGTGAGAGATTGTATAGTATCAGAAAGGTCCTTATAGTGTGCATTTAATTTGGACTGCAGCATAATTGCCTCTCTGGAGTTATCCGTTGAGCTAGATATCCCCTGCGATATCAATTTCGATTGATATGTCTCTATGAAAATTACGTAGCGGGCAAATGAAGCTTCCCAAGTATCGTATTTTTTTATACGCTTATTGTTCCAGCGGTTCTTCAAGACGCTAGCGGTGTCAGTCGGTGAAGAAAAACCATCTTGGTATAATGGAGAGTTTGAGTCCAGGTCAAAGGCACTCCCCCACTTGATAAGTTCTGCAACTCGCTTATTGGCAAAGAAAATAGGGTCATACTTTTCTAGAATTAAGTCTCTTGTTTCCTTTAAAATACTAAAAAAATAAACTGTGCTGCCAGGCTTAATCTGTACTTTGGGATAGATGACCTTTGCAGTCGGTATAAATCCATTGTTGAACGTAGGGCGTATAGAATATTCGGTATAGTACTGCTTCAGAGTGTCCGCCTTTGGTTTCGCCGGATTTGATTGTGACAATATTCCAAGCAGGCATAAGAAGGACAGATTTATGAGAGCAAAAATAAATAAGAGCTTCTTCATAATTATCTAGTTGAATTTTTTTTTCTAACGAATGCTCGATGACACAGATATATAAATGCTGCAAGAATTGAGAATGTTAGGCTGAAATCGGCCAGTTTCTGAGGCCAAAATTCAGCCACAAATTCAATTTCGTAGCTACCATCAGGATTCTGCCTACAACTAGTGGAATCGGAGCAAATTTGTACAGGATTTATGATCCAGGAATTGAAATTATAATTGACCAGCATGTGAGCGTTCTTTAACTCCTTATAAAAAACTGTTTCATAAAAGTTATTTGAAAGTAAATTGTCGTTTTGAATAGAGCCATGAAAATTTTTTGATACAAACTCGAGTGGTTCTTCCTCAGAAATATTTGGTACCGATATCAGATTTTGCTGAGTAAATATTCGCACCTCATTAATGCTCGCCTGGTCGCTTTCGTTATATGCGAAGCTTTTGTACATGGCGGATAAATTTGCATTTTTGTAACCCTCGGTTAAGACCTTTTTTTCATAAGATTCCATGTTGCCCAGATAAAGCTTCCACTCTGGGTTGTAGTTCTCAGTAAAAATAATTGGAAAAATATCTTTGGCTCCGTGCACTATAACTCTATACTTGGATGGGCTTATTTTTCTATACTCTATTGAAGGCTTATTTTTCGTACTCTCTGGTAGCAACTTCAATAGATCTGGTGGATTTTTTAATGAAAAAAAACCCATAGGTAGGGCTGTTTTAGAATCTGCATAAGATTTCGGTATATGATCCGTAACAACATTTTTATTTGCTATAAAAAAATGAGGTAAAAAATCAGAATCAGGTTTTCTATAAACAGTTAGTTTTTCGGAGGTGTAAACGCTCTTGTTTGTTGAGTCTAGAATTTTTGAATAATCTTCGGCAAATCCAACTAACGTTTTATCATGAAGAACGTATCTCGCATTCGTTTTTGATCTGAGAGATCCATCAACCGTTCCTTTGTTGAAGCTTATAGTTGGTTGATAATATACCCATGGATACATAATGTAGCCAAAATATCCCCATGAATTTGACTGATAGTTCACCGCATATGGATAGACGTCAATTTTAGTATCAAGCCGTAAATTTCTCAATACTTTTGCAGAGTCAAAGTAGTCCTCTGGAATACGAAGGCCGTATTTGTCATTTTTATTTTTCATCGTCTGCTCAGCCCAAGTATTAATAAAACGCAGACCGGACCAGTAAGGGTACCCCACCAAGCCAATCAACAATAAGAAAAAAATCATAACTGTTTTTTTATATCTAATATTCATATGAACATGTTGAAAAACCAACCCAAGCAACAGTGCGAAAAAAACTGCAGCATATATGACTATTCCAACAGAAGTACGTAAAAAGGCCAATGGTTTTATAGACAGAGACATTTCATACAAATATCCAAATGGAGGGTTAGAGCTCTTAGATAATAAGACAAAAATGACAGCGAGCATCAAGTATAGAAGGTAATACCTTCTCATTTTATTTCTAGTCATATAAATAACAAACGGAGCAAGACCCAATACTATTATGGGAATAATGTAGTAAGAGAAAAAAAATAGAGGCTGATTTATCTTTTCATATCCAACGGTTCCCAGATTTGGTGTGTGAAATAATCTCATCATTTTATCTATGGAAGCCAGCTTAAAGTCCAAGGTTTCTCCAGTTGCCTCGTAGCCAAGTTTCACATTGATAGGTACTGGATTATGCTTAAAGAAGGAAAAAGCAAAAAATAGTACAGGAAACAACAAATACGCCGAAATCAGGAGAATATAAATAAAGTGTACGAGGTTTGCCTTTACCGTCTTCCAATCAATAATCCGCAGGAGCATTCCGAATACTATGGCTATGACAAACATTATCATAAGAATGAAGTGGTGCTTTGGGTTAGGAAGATCGGTAATCATGCCTAATAAAACGCAAATTGATACAACATCAAAGGCCGCAAAGGTTTTGTTTTTTAAGAACTTGATTAAGAAGTATCCAATCCAAACAATCGAAACGGTTCCTAGGTTGTAAATCATGTTCTCCAAGAGGTGTGGAGAGAGTATGAAAAAAAATGCTGGTAGAACGCCATATAATGGGCTATCCTCATTGAAAAGGTTATAGAGGCGGTAGATACCCAGACCGGAGAAAAATAGAATAAATAACTCAAATGCGAATGCGGCTTGATATATATCCAATCCTACGAATTTTAAGGCCGAGAAGATAGATATCCATACGCGATACGTATTTGATATATACTGGCCGTTTGCCGTGTCGACCCACTCATATCCAAGTTTGTACGAAAACTCAGGGAATATAGGTAGAAAAGTGTCCCCTCCAATCGACAGTTTACCAAAGGTTTTATTGATGGTTAAAAAGGAGACTAAAGCGATGACAATGCATGCAAAAAATATTTTCGCAAAGCGCCAATTCCTAATCGCATTAATTTTATCTGAGAAAAAGTTTGTCATATACCTTGAATAGGTTTTTGGTCATATGGTCGTTGGAAGTATAAGGCGCAATAGTCTCTCTGGCGTTAAATCTGAATTTTGGATGGCGAATTAGGAAGTCTAGCTTTGAAACAAAGTCTTCAAAATTCTTTGGTACGAAACCAATTCTTTTAGTTTTGTACCCCGGAATATGAACAAGATTAGTCGAGATAACATTACTATTGCTAGCTAAAGCCTCTGTGGGGGCTGTTCCAATGCCTGCGTATTGAATTGTTTTCATATTCCCAAAAAAGCAATAAACATCGCATGCATTGTAATAAAGCGGCATGTCGGTATTTTTAATAGTTTCGACTACCTGATCGGCAGTGTTCTTTGCACTATCATATAAAGGGTCACCCTTTTGGCCACCAATAAGTAATAAGTATATATTAGTATGGCTTCTTTTTAGTATCCGATGTGCCTTTAATATCTTATCTACGCCTTTTGTTTTAACCAGTCCGCCAACATAGAGCATAATATAGGCGTTTTGAGGTAGACCAAGCTGGGTTCTTGCTGTTTTGCTATCGTAAGGTTTGAATCTGTCGAAGTCCACTCCCACATTTTGAAATGTTATTTTTGTCGAAGATATTCCTATTTTATTCCTAAGATATTTTATTCGTGGCTGGATGTGCACAAAAAAATGCGAAATGTAAGGAAAAGTCTTTCGCTCAAGAGGTACAAGTAGCAGGTTTTCCAACCAGTCGAGCCAACGAGGTTGACCATACCCATGGTACTGGAGAGTGTAGTAAAAATATGGATAAGAACGTATGATGCTATGTATCAGCAAGCTTCGTTCTCCTTGAAAACTAATTAGCGTATTTGATGGATCAAGCTTTCCAAGACTTTTAAGCATTTCCGGTGAAGAAATTATTCCAAAAAAAGACTCAAGAAGTTTATTTAAGGTAGTTGCGGGAAACAATCGATAGACAACCCCCTCTCGTCTATATGTAGCATTTTTGTTAAGGCTGTTTACGGCAATCCAAACTTCGCAACTGTATCTATTTGTACGCTTTATTATATTCCGTGCTGACCTTGACGCAAAATTGCCAAAAGTATGGTAATTGAGAGTGTCGTCATTATTGAGGGTGTGGCAAAGTATGTGAATTATTTTCTTAGTCATCAGATAATCCCCTTTTCAGATGATTGCTGGCTGATAAAGTCTTTAATATATGTAGTTAGTTCTTTTTCCGTCAGAAAATTACTCGAATTGTTTGAATTAAACTTTTTACGCTCCTCTAATGCTTTACCGTCAACAAGCAGTTCATCACTAATGATATCGCTAATGCGATAAGGTGAGACAATAAAATAACCTTGGCGCTCTCTAGTTCTATATAAATTGTCCTCCGTAATGAGTGACTCATGAATTTTTTCCCCAACACGTATTCCTATGTTTTTGATGCGAAGTTTATTTTTAATTTTTAACATTTTTGCAAAGCATGTGATTACGCTCTGAATTGTTGTAGATTTCATTTTTTTGATTATTATTTCACCATCTTGACCATTAAGAGCTGCCCAAAAAATGAGGTCTATGGCCTCCTTTTGAGACATGTAGAAGCGAGTCATCTGTTGATTAGTTACCGTTACGGGCGTTCCGTTGACCATCTGATGGTAGATAATCGGAAATAAA
>CAYITR010000050.1:0-5681 GCA_964366465.1 uncultured Candidatus Saccharibacteria bacterium
AGAGAAGAGGCATCTCGTAAGGCTCATAACCTTAAGACCCACGTTCGATTCGTGGTCCCGCAACAACAATTTTTCCTCCCCTGCCAAGGGGAGGATTTGAGGAGGGGTCATATAAACCCATACCTATGGAAAATGTGCTCATATAGAGAGACAACTCTTTTGGCTTCGTGTTGAGATATTTCAAAAGTTAAACCCTCGTGCGCTATTTTATTCCTGATAGTGTGTGCCTCCCAGGCATCGCTTAGACCATAGAAAGTTTCCTGGCTAGCCATTTTCAATCTGTCCCCCAAGGTATCACCCTTAAACCCAAGTTCAATGGTTAACTCTTCCAGCATAGTGTCCGCTTCAATGATTGCCAATTTCCAATCACTTGAACTACCAGAAAATAGATATGTCAGCACTTTGTTCCATTTATCATTTTTAGAAACCCCGCGCTCCCCCTCCAGCTCTTTTTGTTCTTTTAGATGATGGGCATATTCTTCGAGTTCATGCTTCAGGTGCGCATGCTCTTTCTTCCTTATTTCAAGAAGTTTAATAGCGCAATAAGAAATAACTGAAATAAAAAATATAGAAAAAAAAGAAAGGAAAGTTTTAAAAAGAGAAAAGAGTCTTGGGTCGCTAACTTTGATATATAATTCCCGCACAACAACAGACCCTTGCTCAAACAAGTGGTTGGGGTTTAACGCCTGAGATTTTATCAGTGTAGCCCCAGATAAAAAAACAAATATAATAATTGCCAGAACAGATATTTCCCATGAAAATTGTTTCATCATAACATTCTTTTCTTTGTGATTATATCATAATTTCTCATCCTGAATCGATTCAAATCGCTTACCTATTTCAAACAGAGCATCTTCGCGTAAATGAGGCGCCATAAACTGGATAGAGAAAGGCAACCCTTCCTTTGAAAAACCCGAAGGCAGAGCGATAGAAGGCACCCCAGAGAGGTTAGCCGGCGCAGAGAAGATGTCACACAAGTACATCGCCACCGGATCATCCATTTTTTCTCCAAGTTTAAATGGGGTCACCGGCACTGTCGGAGTTAGGATGTAATCCACTTTATGAAATGCTTGTATAACCTCTTCTTTTATTTTTTCTCTAACCTTTAACGCTTTATTATAATATGCGTCATAATATCCGTGTGAAAGCACATAAGTTCCGAGCAAAATTCTTCGTCTAGCCTCCTGCCCAAATCCTTGTCCACGACTTTTTTTATAAACCTCGGCCAAATTCGCCCCCTCGGCGCTGTAACCATAACGAATACCATCAAAACGCGACAAATTAGTAGAAACTTCTGCCGGCATAATGATGTAATAAACAGCGAGCGAATATTGTGCGTGTGGAAGCTCGATATCGACAATTTCATAACCCAGTTTTTTTAATTTTTCTAAAGACTGCTTGAAATTTTCTTCTATTCCCGACTCTACGCCCTCTTTGAAGAGGTGCCACGGCACGCCGATTCTTTCTCCGCCCGAGGCGGATCCGCCTTTGGCGGAAACTTTGCGAGATTGCGCAGTCAGTGACGTACTGTCTTCGGGATCATGTTTCGACAAGAGATTAAAGAGAATCTCTGCATCGCGTACGCATTTCCCGAAAGGCGAAACCTGGTCTAATGAGTTACCCATCGCTATAATCCCGTGTCGAGAAACTGCCCCATAAGTAGGCTTTAGCCCCACCAGTCCACAAAAGGCCGCTGGTTCACGCACTGAACCACAGGTCTCTGTGCCAATAGCCGCAAGGGTCATACCGGATGCCAACGCCGCCGCAGAGCCCCCAGATGACCCTCCAGGCACCCTAGATGTATCTAGTGGATTCCTGGTAACCCCATAAGCCGAAGTCTGCGTAGAAGAGCCCATAGCAAATTCATCCATGTTCGTGCGTCCCAGAAATACAGCGCCAGCCTTCTTCAATTCCGTTATCACTGTTGCATCATAAGTTGCTTTGTAATTTTCAAGAATCTTAGAACCAGCGGAGGCTATGCGACCCTGGCATAAAATATTATCTTTGATAGCGATAGGAATACCCGTCATCTCTGTGGCGCTACCGTCTGTAAATTTTTTCTGCGCTTCTTCTGCCTGTTTCAACACATCATTAAAAACTTCAAGGTAAGCGTTGAGTCCGGAATTTTTTTCTTTAATCGCATTCAGGTATGCTTGTGCCAGTTCCACACAAGTATATTCTCCCGCCTTCAGACTCTGGTGCGCTTTTTCGATTGTTAAATTTTTTAAATCAATCATAGAATTTTCTTCACTTTCAAAAAAATACCGTCCCCGCCCTACTGAACGTCGTCAGTCGTTCGGGCGGGCTGTTGGTTTGGAAATTGCTCGACAATTGATTCACGCGAAAACTTGCCCGCCTCTGGTGGGTTCTCGGGTTCTGCAACATCTTCTCGCCAGACATTGTAAATCTCGTGTTCCACTTTAATATCACCAACCTCCACCGACTCTATCTGTTTGACGTAATCCAAAATCCCCCCCATATCGTGGAGCAAAGATTCTTTTTCTGCACTCGAAAGCTCGAGCTTCGCCAGCTCCGCCAGATTCTCAACATCCTTAATGTTCATAAGGAGATTATAACAGAAATATTATTTACCCACTAGAGCTTTAATACGTTCCTCGGTAGGCGGATGGGTGGCGAAAAGATTGCTGACTTTTTGGCCGAGTTTGGAACCCCTAGGGTTGGAAATGTATAAATGCGCGATAGCGTTTGACTGCCGACTCATCGGAGCACCATGTTCAGCAATTTTACGAAGCGCATTGGCTAGACCCTCGGGATAACGAGTAAGTAATGCGCCAGATGCATCCGCCAGAAATTCACGCTTGCGCGAAATAGCTAGCTGAATCAATGTCGCAAAAATTGGCGCTAAAATTGAAAGAATTATTCCAATAATTAAAATTAGTCCGTGTGCTTTATTGTCATTATTGTCACTCCTGCTTAATCCGCCATGAAATAAATTTCTAGTAAAAACATCGGCCACAATAGAGACGAATCCGACTAGTACCACGACGACGGTGGAGAGCAACATGTCACGGTTACCTATATGCGAAAGCTCGTGAGCCATCACCCCTTCGAGTTCTGTTTTATCTAAGATTTTTAAAAGTCCAGTAGTTGCCGCGACTACAGCGTGATTCTTGTCCCGCCCAGTGGCGAAAGCATTCGGCGCTGGGTCGTCGATAATATACACTTTCGGCATCGGCAGGCCTGCTGTGATGGCTAGATTCTCGACACTAGTGTATAGATCAAAATACTCTTCCCTCTTGGCTTCTTTGGCGCCAGCAAGCTTGAGGACAATTTTATCCGAAAACCAGTAAGAGAAAAAGTTCATCAGCACGCTGAAAATAATGAAGAAGTAGAGGATAGTCGGGTCGTTGTAATAAGCACTGAAAGTCCACCCCAGCCCGATAACCACAACGAAAAACATGGTCATCAAAAGCCAAGTCTTCCCGACATTTTTGGATTGCTCTGTATATAAATTCGTCATTAGAACTTCACTTCAACATTTTGCTGAGCCACATCGTTGTCGGCAAGGTCAAAGAACTCCATCTTGGCAAAGCCGAACATTCCAGCCACTGTATTAGAGGGAAAAGATTCTATCTTGATGTTCAGGTCACGCACGTTGGCATTGTAAAACCTGCGAGCTGCTTGAATTTTATTCTCAGTATCCGCAAGTTCATTTTGGAGCGCTAAGAAATTTTGATTCGCTTTCAAATCCGGATACGCCTCGGCAAGAGCAAAGACGGACTTCAAGGCTCCCGTTAGCATATTTTCCGCTTGCGCATGTTCTGCCGTAGGACCACTAGCGCCCATAGCCATATTTCTGGCTTTAGTAACATTTTCAAAAGCCGAAGATTCGTGTGTAGCGTAACCCTTAACCGTATTCACTAAGTTTGGGATTAAATCATACCTGCGCTTTAGCTGAACTTCAATATCCGCCCAAGCTTCTTTGGCTCGGTTCACAAGACCAACAAAACCATTATAAATAAAGACTACCCACAATAAAGCTAAGCCTAAAATAATTATTATATACATAATTGAGAATTATAGCACAAAAAGTTGCAGGTCAAGCTACTTGCCTTGTTGCTTTTCTGCCACCGTAACCAAAATCGGCGAAGCCAGGAAAATCGATGAATAAGTGCCGAAGAACATACCGGCAGTTAACATTAAAGCAAAATATTTCGTAGATACGGGACCAAAGAAAACCAAGGCCAGAAGCACCAAGATGACAGTGAGCGAAGTGCTGATTGATCGAACATAGGACTGGTCGAGACTGTGCCCCACTATCTCGCCAAAATTTATATTATGGAGGTTAACTTCGTTTTTGAGGTTTTCTCGAATGCGATCAAAGATGACAATGGTATCTGATACGGAAAGCCCGAGAATAGTAAGCACAGCGACAACAAACAAGGTGTCAACTTCTACACCATTATAATATGACAATACTGAGAAAATGCCTATGGGTATAATAATGTCGTGTAGAAGTGTCACAATGGCTATAAGTCCATAACGCCAAGATGAAACCGGTTTGGAAACTTTACGAAAAGCAAAAGCAATAAAACAAATAATCGCAAACGACACCAAGACAATGGCAATCAGCGCTTTTCTAGTAAGCTCAGTACCCACCGATGGCCCGATGGAATTGAAAGTTTTTTCTTCTAATAAATTTTTACCCCCGCCAGAAAGCGCCGAAAGTAACGCTTTGTGCTCCGCGTCGTTTAAATCTCGGGACTTTACAATATAACCGAACTCTCCAACAGGTTGAAGAAGTATCGCGCCAAAATTCAGGTCTGCTAGTGGTGCCGTCAGGGATTCTTGCGTGGGCCTCTCCCCCACATAAGCCACCTCAGTGAGCGCGCCCCCCTTAAAATCAATACCGATGTTCAACCCAAAGCTAAATATGGCAATCAAGGACAACGCCACGAGGGTTAAGGAGAAACCGATAAATATTTTTTTGTGTTTTATTATAAACATTTGATTTTGCGAAATCATGTCGCGCAACCGTCCTTTTGGCGCGACGCTATTTTGATAATCCGGAATTGAATAAAAATCTCGTGACCTTGCCCTCTCCTAATAAAATAATCGCGGAAAGAAAAATTCTGGTAATGGTAATGGCAGAAAAAAGTGAAACTAAAACCCCCATACCGAGCGTCAGCGCAAACCCTTTAATCAAAGAAGTTCCAAACCAGAATAGAATCAGCGCGGTTAATAAATTGGAAATATTGGAATCCCGGATAGCTAGCCATGCTCGGGTAAATCCTGCCGGCACTGCATCGGCTACAGTTTTGCCAGCTTTTAACTCTTCTTTAACCCGTTCGAAAATAAGCACGTTGGCATCCACGGCAATACCGATAGAGATTATAAATCCAGCAATACCAGTGGCGGTCAGTGTCACCGGCAAGAGTTTAAATAACGTTAGAATTATTACGATAAAAATACATAAAGAAATGGTTGCAACTAAGCCCGGCAAGCGATAGTAAAGAATGAGGTAAAGAGCCACCAACAAAAATCCGATAATCGCAGCCCGAACCCCGTCGTTTAACGCTTGATCACCCAGAATTGCGCCGATAGTTTGAGTTGAAAGCAGTGAGATAGGCACAGGCAAAGCGCCAGAATTTAGCCGGCCGACGAGGGTCCTGGCTGCCTCTGGAGTAAAGCCACCTGAAATAACTGCCTGACCATTTGGG
>CAYITR010000051.1:0-4069 GCA_964366465.1 uncultured Candidatus Saccharibacteria bacterium
GTCTCCTTGGAACTAGGTCCCTGGAGTGGATACCATGTCCTGGCTCAGTACCATTGAATAAAAAAGACACTTCACTTTGGGGGTGGAGCTTTTCTATTCTCTCGTTTTGTAAATATCCTGAGATTTTCTCTTAGCTCATCATACTTTTTCCTATCCGTTGCTGCAAGATCGCGAAGATCGGTTTCTGTGAAAGAGTCGAAATTCAAACCTTTTTCAGCAAATTCCCGACGAGTTGCTTCTATCCATGCAGGATCTTGGAGTGCCGTAATAACATTTTGAATTACAGTAGGATCCTCAACTACTCCAGGAAATCCTACCCAGTAAGAAACATAGTCGGGCTCGATCAAGCCCTCCTCCCATCGCTCTTCCCCTTTTAGACGATTGCGAAGATCTTCATTTTTGAGGGCGTCGGTAAGGTGTTCTTGAATTTCTCTAAGCTTGGTTTTTCCTCTTGCGTCAGCAAGTTCAAGAAGTTCCTGTTGAGCAGATAATTGCCCCTTTGGTTGTTCTCTGACAGAAAACATATGAGTCAATAACGCAACCCTTCTAATATGGAAGTCGGTAGCCAGAAGGCCGACTTTAGTTTCCTTCGCTAATAATTCAGGACGATTATTTATAGTAAATGCCAGGTTTTCTAGCGTGTTGTCTGACTTATCTTCAATTTGAATAGCGTCTTCAATAGATTTGCCAGGATGATTTTTTTCATACTGAGAGCCATACCTACCAACAATAATTTGTTTCATGAGCTCTGCTTCTGAAGGCCATGCGGCAAGTCTCTCTTCTGGAAGTGTGATTTGCTCCTTTGCCAGATCGGGTTTTGTTTTACCTCCGGATAAAATGAGACGATCGGTTACCCCCGAGACCAATCCTAGGCCTGCGGCAAGTGCATTCTCACGCCCCCACCTGTTCAAAGCATAATTTCCGGTTCTTTGCCATTTCTGGCGTTGTGGCTCCATGATTTTTTTACGCTCCGCTTCGGTTAATTCTGGATTACCAATTAACATGGACAGTGCTTTTTCGCCACCCCTCAACACTCTAAAATTCGGTTCATTTTTGTGAAGCGGATCCTTTTCAAACTCCTCCCATACCTCTCTTTGTTCTGCCGTAAGCTCATGAGGGAGTAAGACAGCCTTTACAGGACCCTGACCGAATACAATAACCGTATCAAACTTTTTAGGCATAAGCTCAGGTTTCTTAGCGGCTTCCTTAGTTGTAGAAGCTGTATCAACTTGGTTTTCCATTTAGCTAGGCTTTTGAGGCGAACTGATTATAAATTTTTTCGTATTCATCAACCATTCTTTTAACGGTGAAATGTTCCTCAACGTGTTTTCTGCAGTTCAATCTCATTTCTCGGTATTTATCTTCGGGCATGTTATAAAGCAGTTCCATTGCTTCGCACAATCCATCAATGCCAGACTTTTTGGTTATAAAGTTTCCTCGGATATCATTATCAGATGAGTTTATAAGAAAGCCCGTTTTTCCATCTTTAATAATTTCTGGCAACGCCCCTTTTGCAAACGCAATAACTGGAGTTCCACATGCCATAGCCTCAACAATCGCTAAGCCGAAGGGTTCCTCCCAGCGGGGCGTATGCAAAAATAACCTACCACTTCCAAGAAATTGAGATTTATCACCCGCATTTATTATTTCAGAAAAAGAAGGATCGTTGCGATTGATTGTAGCCAGTAACACGGAATTAGAGTATTCCTTATCGCTTTGGTCTATCGATCCTCTAATCTTTATTGGTTTTTGTATTTGCTCTACCGCTTTTAAGGCAATATCGAGTCCTTTAGCACCCATTACTCTACCAAGCCATAGGGCGTCAGTTCCTCCATCTACCGAAAACTTAAAGTCTTCAATTTCGATTCCATTATAAATGTTAGCTATGTAGTTTAAATCAGGCATTCCGAGCCGCTGACTCTGAGAAATTGAAATATATGGAAGCTGCTTGTGTCTTTGGAGTGCTTCTCTGCCAGACTCCACAATTTTGTACGGATCTTCTACTGCGGGAGTCAGCGGATTGTGCCATGTAATTACAAAGGGGGTGGATGTGAAATTTAAGAAATACAGGCCAAATTTGCCAGAATTAAAATGTATCAAGTCGAATTTGTACTCTTTCTCTATTTTGAAAAAATACTCCAAATGATCAAGCATAAAATAAGGATTTAGTTTCAAAATAGCGTCGTTACCAAGAGCTTTTTTGTGGAAATACAGAAGATGGGCATTTGTTTCTGAATCCCCAGTTGCATAGAGGTAGACCTCATGCTGTCTCTTTACAAGCTCTTCAGTTAAAAGATGAGTCATTTCCTCTATTCCACCGTGTCCGTGTGGTGGAGTCTTAATCCAAGGAGTACCTACAATGGCAATTTTCATGCTGAAATACCGAGTTGTTTATAATATACACTTTCATATCCATCTACCATTTTTGTGAGGCCAAAATTGTCCTCAACATGCGATCGTGCCAAGTTACACATTTTGTGATATGACTCATCGTCCATCTCTAGGAGCGTTTTTGTCTTAACAAGGATATCGTCGAATCCAATAATTGGATCTGCTAAAAAGCCACCCACCCCATCTGGTACGGTTTCTTTAACTCCACCAATAGCAAAGGAAACTACCGGCGTGCCACACGCCATAGATTCAACTGGAATGAGTCCAAAAGGTTCATTCCACGTTACTGGAAATAAAGTGGCGCGAGCATTTTGCAAATATGTGACCATCTGGCTATCGGATAGTTCACCTTCAAAACGAATGAGCTTGCCATCAATCTCTGGTTTGATCTGTGTCTCAAAATACTCACGATCTGTAATTTTCCCCGCCATTATAAGAGGATAGCCGAGTTTTTTTGAAACATGTATCGCTAATTTAGGGCCTTTTTTTTCAACAACACGTCCTGCCCAAAAAAGAAATGTCCGTTGCGGTGGGGTAGTGAGAGGGGCGTATAGATCCGTATCTACTCCGTTATAAACAGTAGCGATAAAGTTTAGATCCGGTACCCTTTGAGCATCGCTGATTGATGTAAAAGGAAGCTTTCTGTAGCGATATACTAAATCTTTTTCATCTTGATTTTGGAATGTTAGCTCCTGATGAAATGTATGAATGCATGGGGTTTTTGATACCGCTGCAAAGGGAAGACCTAAGAATTGGGCATGAGAATGAATTATGTCAAAGCGATCTTGCATTTCGAAACAGTTTGCGACGTGCATCAGCGGATTAAAAGAAGATTTTAGTGTTTTCAATACGTCGGCTTGCAGTGTCAAAGATTTTTCGAATATGTATTCAAGTTTGGCCGATGTTTTCGATTCACCAACGGAAAATAGCGTAACATCATGACCTTTTTTTACGAGACCTTCTGTCAGATTGTATACAATTCTCTCGGTACCCGCATATTTAGCTGGAGGAAGGGAAATCCAAGGCAAGACAAGTTGCGCTATGCGAAGTGGCTTCATGAGAATGCTTGAGAGCGTACAGAATCTAATAATGTGGGTGCATTTTGAATGCATTTTTTAAACAAATTGTTGTTCGAGAAAATTTCCAGAAAAACGAATGGAAATAGGGGAGAGTCATTGTCTTTGTAAGCGTCCAATGTTGGCTTAGACTCTAAAATCAGACCTAAATGAAGCTTTATCCCTTCGAGTATTTTGAAGTATCCTGTGTCGCCAAATTGTTTAAAATTTGCAGCCACTGTTTTGACAAAATTACTGTCATTGTCGGTGTTATTGTACTTATATCCCAGTAGAAAAAGATCTTTGGCAACTGCTAATTCGGGTTTGTTAACTCTTAGTGCGGCAGAGTCAGGAGCATCGTGAACATGATGAACAGATATTGAAGGATCGTGAACGAGCGGAAAACCACTCCTCCAGTATCGGATGGAAAGATCCGACCCCTCCCCACGCATATTAAAAACTACTTCATCATATTTGCCGACTTTTTCAAATACCGATTTGTATGTGGCAATAAAACGTGAATAGATAGCCTCAACATAGGCTGTCTCACCAATCAGATTAATTAAATCCTCGGGTCTAGGTCTATCTAATTGCCCGTTGTTTGGTCCTCCACGCCAAATCAC
>CAYITR010000051.1:4079-5501 GCA_964366465.1 uncultured Candidatus Saccharibacteria bacterium
ACGGCACCGCACGTAGAGTGCTTTTGAAGTGATTGAATAGTCTTAAGAATTGTTTCTGGTTCAACTTCCATATCTGAGTCGCAAAAAATCAAGATTTGATTAATGGCAATCTCGGCTCCAGCATTCTTGTTAGCAGCTATGCCAGGTTTTTCTGGTCTTTTATATACCGGAGTAGGATCTTTGAATGAACTTACCATTTCCTTTATAGATTGGTCTGGAGATGAATCGGCAATGATTACCTCAGGATTATACAGTTCATTCCAGCCGTTGCTTTGGTAAAGAAGGGTAAGCGTTTTTTTTGTCTGTTCTAGTCGTTTAAAACAAGGTATGACTATGGATACGCCGATCATACTCCCATCATATATATTTTTTTGCTGTTTTGCGAGGCGCATCTTTAACTTCATGCAGATATTCTTTAGGAGTGGATCTGAATTTTCTGTAAATCTTTTCATACTGCTCTGTCATTTTTTCCCAGGTGAATTTTTGCTTCACGGTTTCAAAGGCCTTATTGCCTATTGTTTTTCTCAATTCATCGTTTTCAAGAAGCGTATTTACAGTCTCTGAGATTGCTTTGCTATCTCGCGTCTTGACCAGGAAACCATTCACCCCGTGCTTAATAATTGAGGTTATTCCGCCACTATGGGTTGCTACAACGGGTTTTTTTGACGCCATCGCCTCCACTATCACGAGTCCAAATGGTTCTTGCCATGTGCTAGGAGCAACATAGACATCTGCTCGTGCATAAAAAGCCTGAAGACTAATATGATCCTCCGCCTTAATCCACCCTAAAATTTTTACATTTACAATCTCATAATCTTTTATTATCTTTTCAAGGTTTTGGCGTTCGGGACCGTCACCGACAATTAGTACTGTTCCTTGAATGTTCTTAGATGCACGAATTAAGTAATCAACACCCTTATACTTTGTTAATCTTCCAGTGAACAAAACAACTTTTTTTCCATCTAACGAATACTTCTTGTTTATTTTGCTAATTTCATTAGTGAAATCCTTCGTATAGTCTTTAAGATCAACCCCGCCTAAAATAGTGCTGGTTTTATAGGAATGCTCATGTCCGAACATATCTAAATACCAACGTTTGGTGAAAGCGCTATTGGCAGTTATAAAGCGCGCGACCGAATTTGCATCGTTTATTAGACCGATGAGACGCCGATCCCTACTGAGGTAGTGAAGGTCGCTTCCATGGGTTGTGATGATAAATTTAATTCCGTAAAAAATCTTTATGATACGTGCTACTGGAGGGAGAAAAGCGGTATGAAACACGTGCACTATCTCAGGCTCGAATTCTTTCACAGCCTTGAGCGTCGTGTTCACATAAGTTGTGTAGATTTCTCCTAATTCTACCCCACTAATATCTTCGTATTTTTTTACATTAGATCGGAAGAGCACACGTCTGAACTCCAC
>CAYITR010000052.1:0-5456 GCA_964366465.1 uncultured Candidatus Saccharibacteria bacterium
CGATGAGCAAACGAGACTATACCGATTGATTTGGGAACGCGCAGTTTCCTCGCAAATGGCTGATGCAAAATTATTGAAAACAAAAATTACAGCTGAAATTGACGGGGCAAACTTGCCGGCATTCTCGGCTACTGGCTCGCGACTACTTTTCCCTGGATGGCTAGCAGTAGATACCGGCGCACGAGGCGAGGATGTGGAATTGCCTTTGTGTAAAGAAGGAGAAAAATTAAAATTGATTGATCTATCAAGTGAAGAAAAGTTTACCGAACCACCCGGCAGATATTCTGAGGCGGGACTGGTGAAAGAATTAGAGAGTCGTGGTATAGGGCGCCCTTCAACTTATGCATCGATTATGCGGACTATCGAAGACCGCGGTTATATAAAAAAGGAAAACAAAACTCTTTTCCCCACCGACACTGGTGAGGTCGTCTCGGATTTCCTAGAGAAACATTTCGCCAACTATATCTCTGACACCTTTACCTCCGAAATGGAAGACAAGCTTGACGATATCTCTCGTGGTGAAAGAGAATATGAAAAAACATTGAAAGATTTCTACGGGCCGTTCTTGAAAGATGTAAAAGCAAAAGATAAACTGGAAAAAGTTACTAACCTTGGTGACGCGCCAGAGCACTTGAAGTGTCCGAAATGCGGAGCCAAAATGATAATCAAACTTTCGCGTGGTGGTAAATTTTATTCTTGTTCTAAATTCCCTGATTGTAACGGTGCCTTAATGGAAGATGGCACAGAACTAAAAGGCCCAGAGGAAACCGGCGAAACTTGCCCGGAATGCGGAGAAAAGAAAGGAAAGTCTGGTGGTGGCAAACTAGTGATAAGGGCGAGGCGCGACGGCACCGGCACGTTCATCTCTTGCTCTAGATATCCAAAATGTAAATTTATCAAGAAAGACGAAGCCGAAGAAGCGAGAAAAAGGACAGGAGTCACCTGCCCTACATGCAAGGTGGGAGACATCAGCGAACGACGTGGAAGATTCGGAATATTTTATTCTTGCTCCAACTACCCCGACTGTAAATATGCCATCAAAGCCAAACCCACCGGCAACATCTGCAAAGAATGCGGAAGCCTGATGATGCTCGGGACAAAAACCATTCCCGAAAGGTGTAGTAGTAAATTATGCCCTAATTTCAGACCTGATCGGCTCAACAAGATGAAGTAAGCACTCAGTTAAAACTGAGTGCGAAGAGGTTTTTGTCAGACGGAAGCAAATTTTTTCAGTAGAAAAAATAGCTGAGTCGGGGTCGCGGAAATTTTCGAGCGACGGCAAGAAAATTATCTGTGACCAAAAACTATACCCGAACAATTAAGAAAATAAATTGAGTTAGACTATAGAAATTGAAATGGCCGGTGCGCGAAGCGCGAGCCGGCCGATTTCTGGAGACGATCCCGGTCTCCACGGGAATGGGTTTTACGAACCCATTTGTTGTTTCTTCGCGATCCTCCTTTCTTTCAGGATCTCGCCGATGGCGTAGCTGGTCCCCACGATGATCCCGATCGTCGGCGCCCAGATGGGCCAACTGGGATCTTTCATGACCGGGAACATCACGGCCAAGAAGACGAGCAAGAGCCACCCTACCACACCACTACTTCGGTCATCCTCCGTGTCCGCCAACAGAGCGAACCCGGCAGAGCAGAACCCGAAGAAAGCGAACGCTACGGCGAACAGGACCGACATCCAGAAGCTCATAGGCTCCTCCTCTATATATATTATAACATACTTTCTTATAAAACACAAGCTATAATTACTAATTGCGCATATATAAGGATTGAGGTTATACTCTATATATGCCAAGCTTAAAGGAATTATCCGATCTAATGGGTCAAGATTTAACCAAAAAAGAATCTGCTCTTTTGGCTAAAGCTTATAATTTTTCCGAAAAGGCCCACGAGGGACAAAAGAGGCTCTCTGGAGACCCATATTTTTTGCATGTTTTTGAAACATCAAAAATTTTAGCCAAACTCGGCATGGATACCCAGACTATTGCGGCAGGACTCCTCCATGATGTGCTCGAGGACACCCCAACCAAAGAAGAAGAAATAAGGAAAAACTTTGGCGAAGACATACTTTTTTTAATCAACGGAGTTACTAAACTTGGAACCTTAAAATATCGCGGACACGAACGACACGTGGAGAGTCTGCGTAAATTCTTCATCGCGATGACCAACGATCTGCGAGTGGTGATTATAAAATTCGCGGATCGCTTGCATAACCTGCGCACTCTGCAATTTATCCGCGAGGACAAGCAGGAGAGAATCGCCCATGAAACCATCGAGGTATATGCGCCACTTGCTAATCGCTTGGGAATGGGAAAACTCAAAGGCGAACTCGAGGATGCCGCCTTCCCTTTTGCTTATCCGAAAGAATACAAAGAAATTGAAGAAAAAATAAAAAATGAGAAAGAAAAATTTGAAAAATATCTCAAGGAGGTGGCTGATGAGCTGGAAAAAGAACTAAAGAAAAATAAAATTGAGGTAGATGAAATGAACCACCGGATGAAACACAAATATAGTCTTTATAAAAAGCTCAAGAAATACGACATGGATATGGGTAAGATTTATGACATTGTCGCGCTACGGGTTGTCGTTAATACCGTGGAAGATTGTTACCGCGTGCTCGGACTAGTGCATTCTATCTGGAACCCTCTGCCTGGCCGAATCAAGGACTATATCGCTGTGCCAAAATTAAACGGCTATCGCTCTATCCACACCACAATCTTTACCGGCTCCGGTGGAATTGCTGAAATTCAGATTCGCACCAAAGAAATGCATGCCGAAGCCGCTTATGGTGTGGCCGCCCATTTCGCCTACAAAGAACAAGGAGGCAGAAAGAGTTTAGATGATAAATCCAAATTAAAATGGATTGAGGAGCTGAAGGAGCTAAACCACACTCACAAGGAATCACTGAACCTAATGGAACACTTGA
The DNA here is from genome assembly GCA_964366465.1 of uncultured Candidatus Saccharibacteria bacterium. Taxonomy (GTDB): domain Bacteria; phylum Patescibacteriota; class Minisyncoccia; order Phycocordibacterales; family UBA9973; genus UBA9973. The sequence goes on from CAYITR010000052.1 coordinate 2,939, forward strand.
AGATGGACTTCTTTAATGACCGTATATTTATCTTCACTCCCAAAGGTGATGTGATAGATCTGCCAGAAGGATCCTGCATTGTGGACTTCGCTTATTCTATTCATTCCGATATCGGACAACACATCTCTGGAGCAAAGATAAATGGCAAGATGTCTCAGATTTTCTCAAAGCTCCAGAACGGAGATATTGTGGAAATAATTTCCAAAAAGGACGCGCATCCGTCCAATAAATGGCTGGAATATGTTAAGACCACAATCGCCAAAAAACATATTAAGTCCTACCTTGAGAAAAACAGCTTAATCAGCAAACTTAAATCTCTCGGGCGTAGCTAGAGACTAAAGTTAGAAATGTTATAGAGCTTGGAATCATCCTCAACTATTTCATCTTTACTCCGATCATCTATTGCAATTTCTGGCGGGTTCTCTCCCAGCGCCTTAGGCGCTGAGTCAATACTTTTTGCGATATGTTTTTCCAGCATTTCAGCTTGTGGAGGTAAATCAGGCTGTGTGTTTGCGGTTTCACTTTTGTGAATCAACTCTAAAATAGTGCGCAAGTCTTCGTTGGAAAAATAATCAATTTTAATTTGTCCGCCAACCTCACGGCGATCTATATGCACCCGCGTACCAAGCTTCTCCTGGAATTCTTCCTCGAGCTCAACAATCTCTGGATCCGGCATAAATTCTTTCTTGCGAACACGATCATAGGCAATCTTCCTAGCTAGCCTTTCAGCTTCACGCACGGTGATTTTCTTGTAGACAATTTCCTTGAAAAGCACCATTTGCTCTTCCGGATGATCAGCAAGCATGAGTATCGGTCTAGTGTGGCCTTCGGTAATTTTGCCTTGAGAAAGCCCTTCGAGAATTTCTTCCGGCAAACTCAAAATACGCAAAGAGTTGGAAACATACTCACGACTTCGGCCCATTTTCTTGGCAACTTCGGCATGAGTAAATTTAAATTCAGTTGTTAGACGCAAGAAAGCTCGCGCGCGATCCACGGCATTCAAATCCTCGCGTTGCAAGTTTTCAATAATTGCTAACTCAAGCTTCATTAAAGAAGAGTCCCCAGCACGAATGATAACCGGCACTTGGACAACACCCGCGATGCGCGAAGCTCGAAGACGGCGCTCGCCGGCGATAAGCTCGTATTCAGTAACCAATCCTCCGCCCTCTTTCTCGACTTCTACTCGAGAAACCACAAGTGGTTGCAAGACTCCGTATTGCTTGATGGAGTTAGCGAGGTCTGAAAGGCGCGCCTCGTCGAAGTCCCGCCTTGGCTGGAAAGGGTTGGGTTTGATTTTATCGGCATCAATCCAAAATATTGAATTGGAATATAATTCAGACATATTTATATATTAACATATCTGAAAATAATAAAGAATAAAAGAATTATGTAAAAATGTTTATAACGAGTGTAAAATAAGAATTGATTTTGAGGTGATTTTCTAGTATGCTATGAAAGTTGCCGGAGTGGCGGAATTGGTAGACGCGCACGACTCAAAATCGTGTCTCGCAAGGGGTGAGAGTTCGATTCTCTCCTCCGGCACAAAGATAATAGTTATACACAGGAAATACTTGCAATATCTCATATATGAGATATAATGTCTGATATGCACAAACAAGTAACTGAACAGCAAAAAATAGGCTATTTTATAAAGAAACTACGAGAGCGTCGGGGGATGACCCAGAAGGATTTCGCTGACGCGTTATCTACTTCACAGAGCTCTGTCCCCCGCATGGAAAAGGGTGAGCAGAACTTCACCACTGAGTTACTCCAGAAAATAAGCAAGGTACTTGAACACCGAATTATTTCCATTAACAACTCCGTGGATTTCGAAGTAAATGGAGGCAAAAAATTAGGCGGAACAATTAAGACGAATTTTTCTAAGAATGGCTCCGTCGGGCTCTTGTGCGCGTCTCTTGTAAATAGAGGAACGACCACCCTGCACGGCATAGCCCGCATAGAAGAAGTAAATAGAGTAATCGAAATCTTAGAAAGCATTGGCGTCGAAATCAAGTGGCTGGATCAAAATACTCTAACTGTAAAACCGCCAAAAAAGTTTAACATCAGGGGTATCAACAGCGACTCGGCGGTTAAAACGAGGTCTATCATCATGCTCTTGGGTCCGCTCACCCATTTTCTGAAAGAATTTTACCTACCCCACGCATCTGGTTGCAATCTAGGTAAACGCACCATTGCCGCCCATGCTTATGCTTTTGATAATTTGGGTGTGAAAATAAAAACTACTAATAATTCTTACCAAGTCAAAAGCAAGAAGTTAAAGCCCGCAAATATAGTAATGTATGAAACAGGCGACACTGCTTGTGAAAACATACTAACAGCAGCTTCGCTTATCCCGGGTACAACCACGATTAGCTTCGCTAGTGCCAACTACATGGTGCAGGAGGTGTGTTTCTTCCTGGAAAAACTCGGGGTAAAAATCGAGGGTATAGGCACCTCCACTCTCACGGTGTATGGATTGAAGGAAATAAATCAAGATGTAGAATACTGGAACAGTGAA
>CAYITR010000053.1:0-1663 GCA_964366465.1 uncultured Candidatus Saccharibacteria bacterium
TTCCTTAGTTTCGTTCAAAGAAAGTTCGAGCAAAGTGTATAATTACAGCACCAGATTTGTGGTGCTTGACACATATGCTATAATATAAATATGAATACAAAAAATGTAACAATTTATTCGACCCCGACTTGCCACTTTTGCCATATGGCCAAGGAGTATTTCAAAGAAAACAACATAGCTTATACTGAGTATAACGTCGCGGCAGACTTGGAAAAAAGGAAAGAAATGGTGGAGAAAAGCGGGCAGATGGGCGTGCCAGTCATCCAGATAGGCGACGAGCTAGTTGTGGGCTTCAATAAGCCTCTTATTGTCCAACTGCTTGGACTTTAATTCTGGTGTCCTCGGCAGGAATCGAACCTACAATTACTCCTTAGGACGGAGTCGTTATATCCATTTAACTACGAAGACAATACTTATAATCTAACACATAATAGGTTTATTGGAAATTGCCTTTTTGGGTTTTTGTGATAAAATGCCGTTATGGACCCCGAGTCAAAAAAGTTGCTAGACGCAACTTTTGCATTAGCAGAAGAGAATAATAAAATGCTTCATTCTATGAGGCGCTCGATGCGAATGGCGCGCATCATGAGCTTCGTATACTGGGCGTTTATTATTGGTTCGGCGGTCGGCGCGTATTATTTTGTCCAGCCGTACATTGATCAACTTCTAAGCGTATATACTGGCGCCACGGAGACGATCAATAGTATAAAAAATTTCGGCCAGTAAGTTTGTTTATTTGTTCATTTAGATACCCGCTTGGATAGCTCAGGTAGTAGAGCGCTCCCCTGAAGAGGGATAGGTCGGCAGTGCAAATCTGCCTCCAAGCACCATGTCATGTTATGTGTACATGCTTAGAAGCTTGAAAAACCCTACCTACTATGTCGGAATTTCTAATAATGTTGAGCGTCGTTTGGCAGAGCACAACAGAGGCAAACTAAAGAACACCTCAAAGAATAAACCTTACGAAATTGTATTCAGAAAAGAACATGCCGATTATTTTGTAGCCAGGAAACACGAAGTATGGTTAAAAAAGAAGAGCCTGGGGTATAAAAACAAACTTGCTAATATTTTTTTAGATACACAGAGAGAGGGAAGAGAGAGGGAAGGCCCCACCTAAAGAAGGTGGGGTGAATCGGCAGCTTGCCCCGCCTAATTTAGGCGGGGTGCAAATCTGCCTCCAAGCACAGAAATGTTTTAGAGAGATTTAACTTTAACGCTGTTCTTCTTTTCCTTGTCTACCTTTTGTAGGCGGATGGTGAGGAGGCCATGGCGTTCGGTGGCGTCTACTTCTTCGGGTTCGACTTCTTGGGGTAGGGAAATGGTGCGGGAGAATTTGCCCCAATATAGCTCCTTGGCGAAATAATTGTCTTCATCGATTATTCTGGATTCTTCACGCTTGCCGGATATGGTGGCCATGTCGCGGGTTATGGATATCTCTAAATCATCCGGCCTGACTCCGGCAACCATGGTTTGAATTACTATTTCTGTGGGTGTTTGGTACAGGTCTACCGCTAGCTCGGCTTCATCGCCTTCTTCCTCGATCCAGTTGCTCGGCTTGTCTTCGTGCCTGCCGTTTTTATTATTGCCTCCGAGTTTTTTCTTCGGATTCTCGAGCGCTTCTTCTTCCATGCTGATGCTTCCGGTTAATCTCTCAAAAAAACTT
>CAYITR010000053.1:1673-5409 GCA_964366465.1 uncultured Candidatus Saccharibacteria bacterium
CCCTACACGACGCTCTTCCGATCTAAAAAAACTTCTTTTTTTCTGCTCCATAAAATAGTTGGTTATAAAGTTTATAATATTGTAAGGTTTTAATTCAGGCGTCGGACTTTTTCAAAAAGTAACATGACTATAATGGTGACGACCCACAAGAAAGCAAATATTTTTAACAGATCGCTTCCACTGTTGTTATTCATTATAAAAAAATTAAAGACACTATGCAAGGAGATCGCCATAATTATGCCTATTAAGATGTGCCATTCTCTCTTAAATCCGTTCAAGTGGACAGAAATTCCTATAGAAATGCCGATAATTCCGGAAGTTACGGTATGAAGCAGGGTGGACCCGAGGAATCGTAGCTGTCCAGTCAAAAGCCCGACAGCTGTCGCACCCACCGAGAAAGGCTTGATTAAAAAAAGCGTGTTTTCAATAGCGGCAAACCCGAGCGCACCGGTTATCATGTATATCGGCCAGTCTATGGGTTCATCGGCGAGGTTTGTTTTGTAAATAACCAAGAGCACGGCGAGGTATTTCATTAATTCTTCCACCGAAGCCCAAAGAAAAAGTTGCAATTCGAGGGTGTCGATGTGGGCGTGAATGAATTTTTGAATCGGTAGAACGAAAACTACGGAAATAATACCCATCAGGAACACAGCGCCGAGCGCACCCTTGGGCTCTGGATTCTTCTTGTCTTCTTTGAGCCAAAACCACAGCCACAAAAGCGATGGAATAACTCCACCCAAGAAAGCAAGACCTAAAATTTTCGGATCACTGGTCATAATTGCTCAACCATTAGCATTTTACCATTTTTTTCTGGCCCGCCTGCAGCGTTATGCGCAGCATTTCGGGCAGGTAACATACTCCAAATTTCTTCTGTTATAAATGGCATGAAAGGGTGGAGGAGCTTAATAAAGCTTTCTAAAAGAAAATGCAGTGTTGCTCCATACTCGTTTTTATTTTTTGATTCCTCGATAATCTCATCCGCAAAACGATGCCAAATGTATGCATACAGTTTTTCCGCTCCCAGGTAAAATCTGAAATTATCCATATCGGACTTTATGTCGTTTGCAAGTGTGTCCCATTCTTCTACTAATTCCTTCTTTAATTCACCAGTTTTTTCCATTCCTAAAACATAACGGGTGATGTTCCAGATCTTGTTACTAAACTTAGAATAAGCTTTTACTTTCTGAATATCAAACTTAGCATCTGCTCCGGGGCCGATACCTACAATCATCGCCATACGCAAAGCATCTGCGCCGTAGCTATCGATGATTTCTATAGGATTAACGCCGTTGTCGAGTGATTTGCTGAATTTTTGCCCTTTGGCATCCCTAAGCATGCCGTGGAGATAGACTGTCTTGAAAGGAATTTCTCCCACCAAGTATTGCGACATAAGAATCATGCGTGCCACCCAGAAGAATAAAATTTCATAGCCTGGGTTGATGACGCTAGTGGGGTGGAATCTTTTTAAATCTTTCGCATTTATGTCTGGCCAGCCGAGCGTGGAAAAAGTCCAAAGTCCAGAAGAAAACCAAGTGTCGAGAGTGTCTTCGTCTTGAACCCAGCCTTCACCTGCAGGGCTTTCTATACCCGCATATGTTTCTTCCCCTTTATACCATACTGGTATTCTGTGCCCGTACCAGATCTGACGAGAAATACACCAGTCGCGCAAGTTTTCTATCCAGTTGAAATAAACTTTCTCGAAATGGTCAGGCAGGATTTTGATTTTACCGTCACGCACTGGCTCAAGCATGAGCTCCTTGAGTGATTTATTGCCTCGCGTGGGTATCTTCTTGTTTACATCTACGAACCATTGAAGCAGAATTTGCGGTTCAATGACCCCACTAGTGCGTTCGGCGGTGGCTACGCGGTTAACATAATTTTCATCAACAGAAACCAAGAGACCCTTGGATTTTAATTTCTCTACAATTTTTTCTCGCGCTTCGCTTATTTTCATACCTGCGAATTCACCAGCTATCTCAAGGAGTTTGCCATGCTTGTCTATGATTTGTTCTCGATCTAGCTTGTATTTTTCTGCGAGCATGAAATCTTCATGGGAATGCCAAGGAGTGATAGTCATCACGCCTGTGCCAAATTCCATATCAATCATTTCATCTTTGATTATTGTAGCTTCGATGGGGCCATTGATCCACTCCACTGTTAGCTTATCGTTGTGTTTGTATTTCGTGTACCTTTCGTCTTTTGGATGCATCACCACATATTTGTCACCAAATTTTGTTTCTGGTCTAGCTGTGCCTATTTCAAACGGGCCGTATTTAAAAGTATAAAATTTGGTTTTTTGTTCTGTATATACTAGCTCATCATCTGAAATAACCGTTTGACCCTTTGGGTCCCAATTCACAATTCTAAAACCGCGATATATCAGCCCGTCGTCGTACATTCTCTTAAACGCAGTGCGGACGGCGATGTTGCGCTTTTCGTCTAAGGTGAAAGCTTCACGCGACCAGTCGAGTGAAGCGCCTACTTTTCGGAGCTGGCTGACTATTGTCTTACGACTATCTGCGACGAACTCATCGACTCTTTCTAAGAATTTTTCTCGGCCGATATCTTTTTTACGCAAGCCTTCTTTTTCTAGAATTTTAGTAACTTTAGAATCTGTGGCGATAGCGGCGTGGTCAGTACCAGGGATCCAGAGAGTTTCCTTGCCCCGCATCCTTTGATAGCGGATCATTGTGTCTTGCATAGAGTTTTCAAGCACATGTCCCAAATGAAGCACGCCTGTTGCGTTTGGCGGAGGTAGAACAATCGAAAATCTTTCAGCCTCACTACTAGTGATGCCTTTTTCTGCACACACGTCGGGGTTAAAAAAACCGCTCTCTTCCCAGAGCTTGTAAATTCTACTTTCTGTATTTTTGGGGTCGTAGGGCTTCAGTAACTTTTCGTCCATCCCGTTAGAAATAGGTCGCGGTCAATTTATAAATATAATGAAGCCTCACTAGAAATCTGCGACCGCGATTTCTAACGGGATCCATGCTTTAATAATATCAATTAAAGCCTTAAATTACCAGTTGCTTTTATGCTCTCTGGCTTAGGAACTTTTTTCTTGTTTTTAACATAATTCAAATATCCAGCAATGCCGATCATCAGCGAGTTGTCGGTGGAGAGGTGCGGAGTGGGGATGAATAATTTTATCTTACTTTTTTTACAAAGCGCGGAGAGTTCGTTCCTTAAATATTTATTCGCGGCTACTCCGCCACCCAAGGTCAGAGTTTTGATTTTGTATTTTTCTATAGCCTTGGCTGTTTTATAAGTTAGGCATTCAATGGCGGCGTTTTCGAATTCAAGCGCAATTTCTGCCTTCAGTTCTTCACTAATTTTCTCCAAGCCTCCCAAGTCTTTTACTAAATACAAAACTGCTGTTTTGAGCCCTGAGAAAGAAAAATTAAAATCCTTGGTGTAAAGCATTGGGCGAGGAAGCGAAACAGGTACAGAAAAATTCCGCCGCTTTACCCTCTCTGCGGGGGCTCCGACACGGCCGTAATTTTCCTGTACCTGTTTCGCTCTAAGCTGCTCTGCTAGCTTTGAAATCTGTGGTCCGCCGGGGTAGGGTAGGCCGAGCATGCGGGCTACTTTGTCGAAAGCTTCACCCACAGCGTCATCAAGCGATTCTCCTATGATTTCGTAATTCATCCACTTCTTCACCAACACAAGTTGTGTATGCCCGCCGGATACGAGCAATGAAAGCATCTTTGTTTTTACTTTAGGAATTTTGAATTTG
>CAYITR010000054.1:0-4943 GCA_964366465.1 uncultured Candidatus Saccharibacteria bacterium
GCTTGACCCCGAGAGCAATCAAGGGGCTAGATAAATGGCTATCACTCCGACTTTGGTTGGAGAACAGAATTCGGCTTATAGGTACCTGTAAAAAACGAAAATCCCCCGCCCAAAGCGGGGGATTTTCTATGTCAAAAATTAATACTCAAACTCCACCCTATCCCCCGCTTTTATATTATTTCTCTCCGCAAAACCCGCGACAACCTCCAAGACATACTGAGCATCTTCTGGAGATTCGAAAGTTGCCGGGTAAGAATCCGGCGAAGCATCTTTTTTAATATAAGCTACATTTAAATCTGCAGTCAGCCAAATAATGTCAATTGGAAAATTCATATCTTTCATCCAAAAAGAATATCGCCCCGGCTGGTCGAAAATGAAAAGCAACCCTTCGTCAGAACGCAAGCTAGGCCGACCAGAGAGTCCGCGCGCCAAGGATGCAGGAGTTGAAGCAATATCTACCTTCACTCTCGCGCCACTAAAATTTACATATTTAATATTTAAATCACCCGTCGGAGCGCTTAAATTAAAAAGTAGAAGAACAAAAAATAGTATTAAAATAAAATATAAGATATTTTTGACCATCATTTATGATCGCCGTTAGTCCAGCCAAAAATTTTACCTATGGATTCCGAAGTTTCGTGTTTGCGAATAACCGTAACTGTTCCATTTTGTGCGGCTATTTTCATTGGCGCAGAAAGAAGGCAGTGGTGTGAAGCTAGCCCTTCCTGGTAAGCGCCGGTATCGAGCACCGCAACAAATTGATTGTGGTCCTCGTGCAACTTCGGCAAGAGAACATAGTTCCCACCATCGGTATATTTATCATCCGAATCACAGGTACTACCCGCCAGCCATGTGGTTTTAAGCCCGTTGTACATGTTGTTGACCGGTACGATATGCCACTTCTGATGTATTGCCCAAGTATCTTTCAGGTCATTCATGAAGCTCCCGTCCACCACATACCAAGCCTTGGCGTTAGCGTTCGGTATATTTTTTTCAGAAATCACTTTGTAAATCATGACCTGCGCTGGGGCGGCGATATACCTCCCCCACTCCACAGCCAGGTTCGGATGCCTGATACCCGCCTTGTCCGATAAAGTTTTCAGCACTTTCACTATCTTGCTTGAAACATTTTTCGCCGTGTAAAACTTTTTCCGGTCATAGGGTATACCAAAGCCCCCACCGATATCTAGCGTGTCGAGTCCGGAATGAGTTTTCTGTAGTTCGACATAGACGGTGAATGCATACTTAATAGCGTCGATGATACTCTTCTGCGTTTTGATCTGCGAGCCGACATGGTAATGCATGACCTTCAGATTTTTCATTTTCGGCAAACCAAGCACATCTTTCTCCGACAGCCCAAAGAGGTCGAACTTTTTATCCCAGTGAGTGTCCGTCTTCACGCCCAAGTTGACCCGCACACCGATGTCGCCTTTATGTTTGGAAATTCTCTCGACTTCTTCTAAGCTTTCAATAATCGGCACAATGTTCATCCCCTTCCCACGAAGCTCTTCCACTAGGTCGAGATATTGATCGGTCTTCGGCCCATTGCAAAGCACGCGAATTTTATTATGAAATTTTTCCCCTTCCCAGAGTTTCTTCACTATCCAGAGTTCGTTGGCTGATGTAACTTCGAGGTTCGCCCCTTCGGACAACAGAGGCAACAAGAATTCTTTATTCTGATTAACCTTCATCGGATAGTGATAGAAAAACTTGCCTTTGTAGCCGTATATTTTCATATAAGCTTGAAAGTAGCCTATCAAATCCTTGAGCTGGTCTTCGATAATAAAAGGAAAAGTTATCTGAAGCGGAGTGCCGTATTTTACGGCCAGATCATGCAAGTTGTAAATGTGGTGACCTTCGTTAGCGGTGAGTTCCCCGTCTTTGTTCACGGCAAAAAATTGAGTATTGAACTCCTCCATCCCAAGCTTCCAAAATTTCCGCCAATTTTTCCCGGGCTTTTTAAATTTTTTCTTTTTAATCATCGACCATTAGTATAACAATTTGTCAAAAAATGTAAACCCCCACACCTATACATAGGTATGGGGGTAAAGTCATTTTTCAGATTTTGGCCTAGCTTAAATATGGTTTTAGGAACCTTTCTTTGAACTCAAAAAAGTTATCATCGAGGACAGACTGGCGGATATTTTTTACTAAGTTCACAATGAAGTGTAAATTGTGAATCGTGGCGAGCGTTCCAGCCAGCATTTCTTTGCCATGAAATAAATGCGCTATGTAGGCGCGAGTATAGTTTTGACAAGTATAGCAAGCGCAACCTTCTTCAATCGGCTTATGGTCTTCGCGGAACTCTCTGTTCATGATTATTATCTTTCCATTCTTAGTATAGATAGTGCCATTCCTACCAAGCCTCGTCGGCAAGACGCAGTCAAAGAGGTCCACTCCATTTTCCACCCCCATAAAGAGATCCTCCGGCTCACCGATACCAAGCAGGTGCCTCGGCTTTTCCTCTGGCAAGATTTCATTGACCCATTTTACCGCAGTCTGCATGTCTTCTTTGGCGAAGCTCCCGCCGATGCCGTAACCGTCAAACCCGCCCCGACTACCGTCGGTTCGGGCAAGCTCTAAATCAGACATAAATTTTGCTGATTTTTTTCTTAAAGATTCATCTCTGCCTCCTTGCACGATACCAAATAGTGCTATTTTATTTTCTTTATTTAATTTATGATGCTCAAGCAAACTGCGTTGTGCCCAATTATGTGTCCTTTCTAATGCTTCCTCTTGATATTTCAAGTCATCGGTCGGCGAAGTGCATTCATCAAAAGCAAAAATTATATCCGCGCCGAGGTTGTGCTGAATCTGAATTGATTTCTCTGGAGTAATGTAATGGATAGATCCATCTAAGTGCGACTTGAAGGACACCCCGTCCTGCCCGATTTTCGCGAGTCGAGGCGCAAGGCTATCATCAAAACGCTCTGGAATCATTAAGCTCGGATCGGTAACTTTAGTAATTTTGGAAATATCTTTGCCGTAAGCCACTCCGAGCGAAAAAACTTGGAACCCACCAGAATCCGTCATGGTCGGTCCACGCCAATTCATAAATTTACCAAGACCTCCCGCGCCCCTCACCACTTCGTCTCCGGGCTGTAGATACAAGTGATAAGTGTTGCCGAGCACCACCTCAGCGCCTGTGGCTAGAACCTGCTCGGGGTTCAAGGATTTAACGGTGGCCTTAGTACCCACCGTCACAAAAGCAGGCGTATGAATAACCCCGTGCGGAGTTTCTAAAACCCCCGCCCGTCCGAGAGCACCCTTTAACCTTTTTTGAATACTGAAGTTCATTTTCTATTTCTTTATCTCTACAAATTTCAACTCCTGAATATTAACCGGGCTGATGAGCAGAACCTTCTGAAAAGAATCTCGCGGGTCGGAAATAATCGTCTCCACAACACCGACTACGCTAGCGTCGAGTCCAGGCAGAACCGCAGAATTGCCTTTAACCAAGGCCGTACCTCTCGGTAGAATCATTTCGAAGTTCCCCCCACCCCGCCCGACAAGTTCAAAAAAAGTTTCGCCAACTATAACTTCCATTTTTTCTCCAGAACTCGAAAATAAAATAACTTTAGCAGAATTGTCGTAGACCACTTCCACCCGCCCGATGGGCACATTCCCTAGCGCATACACCAAGTCCCCAGTGCTTACACCCTGCCGAGACCCTGCATCAATGAGAAGCGTATCGTAAAGGCTTCGGTTGGGCTTGCTTAAGATAACAGCCAGTATCATTGTCGTTTCTTCTTTTTTTCTTCCGAATATTTCTTTAAGTTTTTCATTTTCTTGCAAGATTGTGTCGTAGTTCGAAACCCTAGCTTGACTGAAAGCAAGCTCTAGATTCAGATCAGATATTTTTTGGGTCAAAGATTCTTTAGACGCAAAATACGCGGAAAGGCTGTCGAGTTTGTTGCCAACATTAACACCAAAAATTAAAAAGGGGCGAAAAACAATATTGGACACATAAGACAAACCATAAAAAACAGGAGCGTTAAAATAAAATAGAAAAACAAAAAGAATAGCAAAGGATACAATACCCCACACCTTCTTCCTTTTGGCTTTTTTATCTAGGAGGTAACTCATCTTGATTGCCTATCAAAATATCTTTATACGCTGGAAGGTCGTCGAGTATCACCCCAGTACCGCGTGCCACAGCAGAGAGCGGATCATCGACAATGTAAACCGGAATTTTGAGAACTCGCCCCAATAGTTGACCCAACCCCAGAATCAATGCCCCTCCACCCGAAAGTGTAATGCCTCGATGCATAATGTCCGACAATATCTCCGGCGGGGTTGTTTCGAGCATATCTTTGACTCCGCTGACTAATTCTCTGATAGACACAGACATCGCTTCACGAATATCTGAATCTGTAACCACCACTTCGCGCGGAAGTCCGGTCAAAAGGTCTCGCCCATGAACCTCGGTTTCCATATATTCTCCGGGGATAACGGAACCGATAGCTATCTTTACCATTTCGGCAGTTCGCTCCCCAACCAGAATCTTAAATTCATCCCGCATATAAGTGATGATGTCGTTGTTGAGTCGGTCGCCGGCTATTTTCAGATTTTTTGATTTTACAATTCCACCGAGTGAAATCACCGCAATGTCCGTCGTCCCTCCGCCAATATCTATAATCATTGAGCCAACAGGTTCCTTTATCGGTAACCGCACCCCGACGGCTGCCGCCATCGGCTCTTCTACTAAGAAAACTTCGCGCGCGCCAGCCGAACGCGCTGCATCATAGACCGCGAGGGTCTCAACATTGGTCGTGCCGGAAGGCACACCGACGAGCACTCGCGGTCGCGCCAACTTTTTAGAAATTTTATCCGCTTTATTAATTAAATATGAAAGCATTTCTTCGGTAACTTCAAAATCAGAAATAACTCCATCCACCAGTGGACGAACAGCCTTAATGTGCCCCGGGGTTCGCCCTAGCATT
>CAYITR010000055.1:0-4696 GCA_964366465.1 uncultured Candidatus Saccharibacteria bacterium
AGGCAGTCATGGCGGCGCTTTCTGAAATATCTTCGAAATCTACCAAACCCACTCCCGCAGTGGCGGTGATTGCGGAAAAGGTTCCGGTTGTCGCAGAGGTTGGGAAGATAGAATAGGGTAATTATCACAATTTTATGCAAATACATAATTTAAAAAGATTACATAAGAATAAGAAAGACAGGCTCGTGGGGCGCGGAGGTAAACACGCCAAGACTTCCGGTCGTGGTGGCAAGGGGCAGACGGCTCGCGCGGGTAACAAGCGCCGACCAGAGCTCCGTGATATCATTAAGAAGTTGCCGAAGAATCGCGGATATAAATTTAACTCTGTGCGTAAATCTGTCGTTCTGAAAAAGGATAAGGTCCTAAAAGCTGGCGACAAGCTGGAGAGCTTCAAGGAGATCAGGAAGCGTCTGGGAATCAAGGGGAGGAAGATTATTGTGAAGTAACTAGTTTCTAGTGGCTAGGTGCTAGGAAATACTAGAACCTAGAAGCTAAAACCTAGAACCTAATTTATGGCAAACTTTTGGAATAAAATTAAATTAATCTGGACGGACATTACCTTACGCAAGAAGGTGCTGTTTGTGCTTGTGGCGCTTATTATATTCCGACTCCTTTCAGCTATTCCCATCCCAGGTATTGATACTTTAGCGCTCGAAAGATTCCTCTCCAACAACCAATTTTTCGGCATACTAAACATATTCTCCGGTGGTGGACTTTCCAATCTTTCTATAATTATGCTCGGTGTCGGGCCTTACATCACTGGCTCGATTATCATGCAACTTTTGACCATAATGGTCCCAGCGCTCAAAAAGATTTACCACGAAGAAGGCGAAGCTGGACGCAAAAGATTTACTCAATACTCAAGGTTGCTGACAGTGCCTTTGGCGGGGCTTCAAGGTTTCGCGCTCTTGGCCATTCTCGAGAATCAGGGGATCTTGGTGGACCTAACAGCTTTCGATCGTATTTTGAATTTAATTATAGTTGTGGCTGGGGCAGTACTGATAATGTGGATTGGTGAACTCATTTCAGAATTCGGCATTGGTAACGGTGTTTCCATAGTTATTTTTGCCGGTATTGTATCGAGCATCCCGACACAAGTTAGCGAACTTATTTTCACTTTTGATCCTTCACAAATACCGCTCTTCTTGATGTTCGCTGTGGCGGGCGTGCTTATAATAGGTGGAATTGTGACGGTGACCGAAGCGGAGCGACCTATCCCGGTTACTTACGCCAAGCGGGTGCGGGGCATGAAGGTCTATGGCGGTGGATCTACTTATCTACCACTTCGAGTGAATCAAGCTGGAGTTATTCCGATAATTTTCGCTCTTTCTATTTTGCTCTTTCCGCAGATGATCGGGACATTTCTCTCGCGTTTCAGTCATCCGATTCTACTTAAAATTTCCGGAGTGCTTGTGTCCTTTTCTCAGACCAGTGTGCTCTATGGGGTGCTGTATTTTATCTTGGTTTTCTTGTTCACATATTTCTACACGGCGGTGACATTTGATCCTGATGCTCTCTCAACCAACCTGCAAAAGAATGGCGCATTTATTCCTGGTATTCGTCCGGGTATTTCAACTGCGGAGTATATTTCGAAAGTTCTAGGGCGAATCACTTTGCTCGGGGCTGTATTCCTCGGCTTTATCGCGGTTCTACCGATAATAATGCAACACTTAACCGGTATCGCCTCGCTTGCTATCGGCGGAACTTCAATCCTCATCGTTGTCTCAGTGGTCCTCGACCTCATCAAGAAAATCGACGCGCAGGTCTCAATGCGGGAGTACTAGTTTTCTTTGTTGATTTTTAAGCGAAAAAACTGTATTCTTTTGATATGAATCCAAAAGCTATAGTGTTTTTCGGGCGATCTGGGTGTGGCAAGGGAACTCAGGCCAAGCTATTGGCGGAATTTTTAAAGTCACAGGGCAGAGAGGTAATTTATATAGAAACTGGAAGTAAATTTCGTGAGCTTTCAAGTCAGCAAACTTTGCTGGGACAGAGAGTGGCCGAAGTTATAAAAAATGGCTTATTAATACCAGTATTTTTACCGATTTGGATTTGGACACAAATTATAGTTGATAAGTTTTTAGGCACACAAGATATGATTCTAGACGGTGTTTGTCGTCGCAAAGAAGAAGCGGTGGCGCTTGATTCGGTGTTTGATTTTTACAAAATAGAAACCCCCAACATTATTTTAATGAATGTTTCGAAAGATTGGTCCTATACCAGGATGATGGAAAGAAGGCGTGCTGATGACACAGAAGAGAATATAAAAAATCGCCTTGGGTGGTTCGAGCGGGACGTAATGCCCTCCATAGAATATTTTCGTGAAAAAGCGGGATATAATTTTATTGAAATAAATGGTGAGCAGACAGTCGAAAATGTACACAAAGATATCATGAAAGCTTTAGGCTACTAATATGAAAGAAGAAACTGTAATTATTTCACTTGGAGGTTCGATGATTATTCCAGAAGAGTTGGATATGGGGTTCCTCCAGGCTTTCAGGGAATTAATTCTTTCTTATGTAGGTCAGGGGGTGAGGTTTGTGATTATATGTGGAGGTGGGAAAATTGCACGCAAATATCAAGCTGCGTCGAAAGAGCTTGGTAACCCCTCAGATATAGATTTGGATTGGATAGGCATCGCCTCCTTGAAGTTAAATGCTGAACTCTTGAGGGTTGTGTTTGGGGAACATGCTCATAATAAAGTAATCGACAACCTAACATCCGCGTTTAATTTCGATAAACCCATCATTATTGGCTCGGCGTATGAGCCTGGACATAGTACAGATTGGGACGCTATCATCGCAGCAAAATCGGTTGGTGCGAAAAAAGTTATTAATATTTCTAATATTGATTATGTGTATGATTCTGATCCAAAAAAGAATCCAAATGCAAAAAAGATAGAACAAATTTCTTGGCCGGAATACAGAAAACTTATTCCCAAAGAATGGACTTCTGGGCTTAATTCTCCTTTTGACCCCACTGCGTCAGAAATGGCGGAAAAGGAGGGGATTGAGGTGGTGATTATGAATGGTAAACCGATTGATAATCTGGCTAAATTTTTAAACGGAGAGAAATTTCTGGGCACGGTTATTTCATAATATGGGTATTATAATTAAGTCAAAAGAAGAAATAGCAATAATTCGCGAGGGCGGGAAGCGCTTGGCGACGGTGCTACATAAAGTGAAAGACATGGTGGCGCCTGGAGTCTCGACGAAGGACTTAGATGCATATGCAGAGAAGCTTATCCGCGAAATGGGTGATGAGCCTGCATTTTTAAATTATCGTCCGGTAGGTGCGCGAACACGTTTCCCTGCGTCTTTGTGCGTATCGATTAATGATGAGGTGGTGCATGGGATTCCGAAGCAAGAAAGAATTTTGAAAGAAGGGGACATTGTGTCCATTGATCTAGGGGTTAAACACCGCGGACTTTTTACCGACATGGCGATGACTGTGCCCGTCGGACAAGTTTCTCCAAAGGTTCAGAAGCTTCTCGAGGTGACCGAGCAAGCCCTCAAGGTGGGCATAAGCGCTGCCGTGGCCGGCAATACTGTGGGGGACATAGGCCACGCGATAGAGAGCTTTGTACACGCAAAAGGGCAATACGGTATAGTGGAGATTCTTGCTGGCCACGGCGTCGGCCGGGCGATTCACGAAGACCCATTCATTCCAAATTTCGGAAAGAAGGGTAAGGGCGACAAGTTGGTTGCTGGCATGGTGGTGGCTCTTGAGCCGATGCTAAACCTAGGCACGAAGAACGTCACCCTCGATGCTGACGACTGGACCTTCCGCACCTCGGACCGTAAAACAAGCGCCCACTTCGAACACACAATTCTAATTACCGAAGGTGAGGCGGAAATATTAACAATAATTTAGTTTTACAAAATATTTATATGAAAAAAAGTAGATCAATTGCGGTAATAATTGGGGGATCATCAGGAGTTGGTTTACAAACGGCTCGTGTATTTTCGTCTCACGGCGTAGATGTTATAATAGGAAGCCACACACAAGAAAAACTCGACAAAGCCTTACTGAGTTTACCTAATACCGCTACCGGATTTTTAATAGACGTAACGAGTGATTTTTCTGTAAAAAAATTTTTTCAAAAGGTAAAGAATTTTGATTATTTAGTAATTTCTGCAACAGATAAATTTCCAGACAAAAAAATAGATGATACTGAAATTCAGGATCTAATGCAATTTGCAAATACTAAGCTTTGGGGAACCATCAGATGCATTAAGCATTCTTTTAAAAATATTCGAAATGGTGGTTCAATTACTCTGATTTCAGGAAATATCTCCAAAAAAGGGAGAGCAGGTAGTCACGCGAAGGCAGTTACTAATGCAGCCCTAGAAGGTATAACGCGTTCATTTGCAGCTGAATTTATGTCAAATATTAGGGTTAATTGTATTTCCCCTGGTATTTTTGATAGTAATAATAGTTTTACAAAAGATGATGTAAAAAAACTAAAAGAAAAACTTTCCCTACAATATATCGGTATTTCAAACGAAGTTGCTGAAATGATTTATTCTGTCGGGACAAATAACTTCATGTCAGGAAGTGTTGTATGCATTGACGGAGGGTGGTCAGATACTTTCATAACAGGTTGAATGTGCCGTAACCCACCTTGACTTTTATAGGCGTTCGGATGTATAATAAGGGTATTCATACGAAAAGGGATCCGAACGGTTAACTACCT
>CAYITR010000056.1:0-4526 GCA_964366465.1 uncultured Candidatus Saccharibacteria bacterium
TATACATTATTGTGATGAGATACCCAAAGAATGTCAAGAAAAAAGAGTGCCCAAAGAATTTCCCCTTCGGCAAGCTCAGGACTGTAGCCCTTCGACTACGCTCAGGGCCATGGCCCTTCGGCAATACTCAGGGATATATCCAGCTGAAAATTTATCCATTTTTACTTTAATGAGCGTAGTATCTTAGTCAATATTTTTCTTTCGTTTTTTAATTGATGCTCCCATATTCTTAAAACATTCCAGCCTTTTCTTTCCAAGAAACGTGATATTTTTATATCTCTTTTTCTATTGCTATTTATCTTTTCTCTCCAAGAGTCGTTTTTCAATAAATGTCTCCACCTTGGATACTGCCAACCATGCCAAAAATCGCTATCTACAAAAATGCATAATTTCTCTTTCGAAAATACTATGCCTGGCTTCCCTCTAAGTTTTTTTACATTGATTACAAATTTGTTTTTTATCGATTCTTTTAGTAAGGCAATCGAAAACAATTCTAGTTTTGTTCCTCGGGAACGTATTTTGGACATCAATTGAGAGCGTAAACTTGGGGACAGTTTGTCATTCTCTCTTTTTTTCTTGAAGTTTCTTCCTAGAAAATTTTTGATCCGTTTTTGGGGCATACACCCTTAATCACCCCAGAGTTCTATCCATCGACTATAGACACTCTGATTCGGTTTACCTCTCTCCCAAGAAATTTCTATTTTTTGAGTTTCGATATCTTTCGTAAGTCTTTCTAAAGCTTTTTTGGTAATCTCAACACCCCTAGGGTTTGTTCCCTTCTTAGGCAACTTCATGTAATTTTTCCTTCGTAGCTTATCAAAAACTCTAACTTGTGCGGAAACCGGAAAATAATAAAAATATCCTAACCCAAACCAATT
The DNA here is from genome assembly GCA_964366465.1 of uncultured Candidatus Saccharibacteria bacterium. Classification (GTDB taxonomy): domain Bacteria; phylum Patescibacteriota; class Minisyncoccia; order Phycocordibacterales; family UBA9973; genus UBA9973. Next base: position 879 of record CAYITR010000056.1, read on the forward strand.
TATTTGTACCAGGACCATGTCTTTCGTGGGATAGTAGTTCTCACTAAATTCTAGCGCTTTTTTCGCATCTACTGTCCATATTAACTTTACGCCCCCTAGGTTTCCACTAATCGTTTTAATTGATACAGGTTTTTCATATAAGATAACATCAGTTTCTGGCTCTGTAATTGGAACGTCCGTTTCCACATTCTTTTCGCCGAATTTATACATGAGGAGGGCGATAATAATTCTTTCTCGAACAGAACCTACTTCCATGCCTACTTTACCCGCTCGAGAACTATCCATTTCCGCTAGTTGGAACAAAGTTGGCAATTTTCTTTTTATTCTTCGAACTAAATCGTCGTCCGTGAAAAGATTTTTTAAGTAGTCCATTACGCCTATTTATAGCATGGAGCTCGCAGAATAGGAATATGATTCTTCAAGCTTGGAGCTATTATCTTCCAAGCGACTATCCTTAAGTTCATCTAAAAAGCTCTGCACGGCTCTAGCTATATACCAAGCCATTACTGGGGGCACAGCATTTCCGATCTGCTTATAAGCAGAGGATGTCGAAGGGTAAAACAAAAAATTATCGGGGAAAGATTGTATTCTAGCCGCTTCTCTCGCAGACAGTCTCCTTTTTTTGTTCCAATGCCATTCTATATTCCCATGATGCTCAGTTCTCATAGTTGGCCCTGGCTTATCAGGCGAAACATAAGTGTTACCTTGCGTTCCTGGAAACATTTTCGCTTTTGACCAAAAGTGATTCGCAAATCCTCCTTCGTCAATGTTTTCTAGATCTCCAATCGCTTTTTTCAAAGAAATCCATCCGTCTTTGCTTAATAAACACTCTGGATAATTAAAGGTGCTTGCTAATTCGCCCTTTTTGGTCCCAACAATAATTACTCTTTCTCTAACCTGAGGGACACCATAATCAGCGGCGACGAGTAATTTATAAACCACGTTGTATCCTAATTTTTCAAAATCTCGGATGATTGTTTTTAAAGCTTCGCCATTATCCATAGTCATCAATCCTTTAACATTTTCCGCCACAAACATTGTCGGTTTAGTTCTCCTAACAACTTCAATCATGCTTTGATATAACAAGCCCCTCTTGGCGTTAAACCCTTTTCTTTTTCCAGCGTGACTAAAATCTTGACACGGAAAACCTCCAAGAACAACGTCTGCGTGTTCAGGTAAAGGTTTATCAAAGAAAGGCAATGTTTCTCCTCCGTTCAAAAGTTGTATTATGTCTCCGTGAATAATATCGTGGCCAAAGTTTTTATAGTATGTTTCACACGAAGATTTATCGATATCATTGGCCCAAATTATCTCAAAATTATTCTTATCGTAAAACCTATTTAAAAAAGAAAAACCTCCAACAAATCCTAAATCAAGTCCTCCACAACCAGTAAATAACGAAATTACTGAGTATTTTTTCATAACTTTATATTATCAGATTTAACCACTTCTAATTAACCCAACAAACTTACCTCGAATTTCAAGTTTCCCTGGAATAATCAAGGGATAATCTTTGTTGCGAGGCTCCAAGACAATGTTTCCGTCTTTTTTTCGATAAACTTTCAGTGTCGCACCTTTTTCGGTCACGGCAACAACTACGTCACCGTTTTCAGCCGTTAATTGATGCCTAATTAAGACAACATCGCCATCGAGTACGCCCATGTCAATCATGCTGTCACCTTTGATTTTCAAAGCATAGTGGGGATACCGTTTGTCTATACTAACGTTTGCCGGAACAAGAATATCTTCTGGGTTCTCAATAGGCTCGATTGGGGCGCCTGCGGCTATCAAACCCAATAACGGGATGGTCGTAGGTCCTGATATGGGGGTGATTACCCTTTCCTGCCTGCTACCTTTTTTGAGATAGCCTCTTGAATGAAGCTCGTCGACAAAGTATTGGGCGGTGCTCACATTGTCCGTGCCGAGCAAACCCGCTATCTCTCGGAGAGACGGCGAATGCCCCCTCTCGGCCATAAACTTGAGGATAAGGGTTAAAACTTCTTTTCGGCGTCTGGTTAGTGGCTTTTGGACTTGCATTACTTGAAATTGTATAGTATAATTATAGTCATGTCAAATCCAAAAAAGACATCGACTGGTAAAGATTCTTCTAAGAAGGCTACACGAAGCTATCCTGATGAAACCGTCGTTAAGTTATGGGTCAGGTCCGGTGGCAGATGCGAGTTTAACGGATGTAACGATTATCTCCTAACTGATAGTCTGTCTTTGGAAGAATCCAACTTCTCAAATATCGCACATATCGTAGCCTTGAGTCCGAAAGGTCTGCGTGGTAATGACCCTCTCCCATCTGAAAAACGAAATGAAGTCGAAAACTTAATGTTGGCCTGCACAAAGCACCATCACCTGATTGATGATAAAAAGTTGGTTAGAAAGTATCCCAAGGAAAAATTACACCAAATGAAACAGGTTCACGAAGAGAGAATCCTCCGACTAACCGAGATGAAACCAGGCGAAAAGACCCTTGCCATTTGTTTTAAGGCGAAAATCGCAGGAGAAGTCGTTCAGGTTCCGTCGGACCAAATTGAAAATGCGGTGTATCCGCGCTATCTCATGGAAAAGAAACCCTTAGAAATCGACCTCACCAGCCTCCCGGATGCAGAGGATGAAAACTCATGGACGGTAGGGATGAAAATGATTTCGGAAGCGCTCGCAAAATACTACCATCCGGGCGTTGCGTCCGGCACCATAGGGCATGTATCGATTTTCGGACTTGCCCCGATTTCTTTATTGATGTTTTTGGGAAACCAACTTAGCAACAAAGTTACAACAGACCTATACCAGCGGCATCGAAGCCCCGAAGGTTGGGCGTGGAAAACCGATGGCGATACGGTCAAATATAAAACTCAATTATTGGAACCGGGTGACGACAAAACCAAGGTTGCAGTGGTTTTGTCGTTAAGTGGCCCAACTTCGCTTGAGAGCTTGCCAGAGGACGTCAGGAATCACTACTCTGTGTACGAAATAACTTTGGACGGCATAACACCAAATACAGGATTCTTGCGCAAAAAGGAGGACTTGGCTGGTTTTCAGGTTGCCTACCAGAATCTTTTAGGAGAAATTAGAAGCGTCCACGGTGCGGTTGGCGAAGTTATTCTCTTCCCGGCAGTTCCGGCACCAGTAGCCATACTTTGCGGCAGAGAATTGCTCAAAAAAGTACATCCGGCAATGAAAGTTTATGACCTAAACAAAAAGAAAGGAGGGTTCAGTCACATCCTAACGATTAACTGACCAAAAATATGGAATTAGAGGAATATCTTAAATCAATACTTAGTAGCCAAACAATCGCTCCCGATAGTGATGAAATGAAATCATTGCAGGAATCCAGGGAAGAGGCGGAGGAACTATTGCGCACAGCGTTTGAGGACAGCAATCCTACCATCCGATACGCCGGCTCGAAAGCCAAGGGCACGATGATAAAGGACTCGTACGACCTTGATATAGTTTGCTACTTCGAACATGACGACAATGATGCCGGGGAATCCCTCAAAGACATTTACGACAATGTGGCGGCGTTTCTCGAAGATAGTTATTATGTGGAGCGCAAAACTCCGCCCTCCGAATAAAAAGTAATGATGAGCAAACGGACTATCACATTGACGTGGTGCCGGGGCGCTTTGTAGACGACTCCAA
>CAYITR010000057.1:0-4512 GCA_964366465.1 uncultured Candidatus Saccharibacteria bacterium
TAATGATATAATTCACATAATGTCTTCTGCGGGGAAAAATGGAAGAACGCTGGTTTTGCTCGACGCGCATGCGATAATTCATCGCGCCTATCACGCCCTGCCGGAGTTCTTGTCATCTAAGGGGGAGCCTACCGGCGCTCTATATGGGGTCTCTACTATGATAATGAAGATTATTGGTGACCTAAAACCGGACTATATCGTGGCTTGCTATGACTTGCCCGGCAAAACATTTCGACACGAGGCTTATGATGCATACAAGGCTGGCCGAGCCAAAGCTGACGAGGCGCTAATCATCCAGTTAAAAAACTCTCGCAAGATATTTGAAGCTTTTAACATCCCCATGTACGATTCGTCCGGCTTTGAAGCTGACGACATCTTGGGGACGATAGCCGAGAAGTATAAAAATAACCCAGACATTAAAATTATTATTGCTTCGGGTGACATGGACACTATGCAGTTGGTTGACGGCAAGAAAGTTCAGGTCTATACCCTCAAGAAAGGAATTAACGATACTATTCTATACGACGAAGAAAAAGTTATGGAGCGATTTGGATTCGAGCCCAAGCTTTTGCCGGACTACAAGGGGCTTCGAGGAGACCCCTCGGACAACATAATCGGTATTAAGGGGATAGGCGAAAAAACCGCAACCAGCTTGATAAAAACCTTCGGGACGATAGAAGAAATATACAAAAAGCTTTCCGCCAAAGGCGGATCCGCCCCTGGCGGAGAAAGTTATGAATTAAAGTTTAAAGAGCTCGGGCTCACAGATCGCGTAATTAAATTATTAAAAGACAATGAAGAAGAGGCTTTATTTTCAAAAACTTTGGCCACCATCCGCACCAATGCGCCGATAAATTTTGTTTTGCCAGAGAAAACTTTTTGGGAGAGCGCGGATTTAAAAAAAATAGAACAGGTTTTTGTTTTGTTCGAATTTCGAAGTTTGTTTACGCGACTGAAAAATTTCTTTGGGGACCATACCTCACCCCCAGCCCCTCTCCTTGCCAAGGAGAGGGGAGACTCGGGATTGGGAACCGAATCTCGAAGGCCGAGTGAGGTTAAAGTTGATCCAGGAAAACTTCAAGAGGCTAGTATTGCCATTTGGCTTATTAATTCTGATCTTTCGTATCCGGGGCTGGAGGAAATTTTACGATTCGCTGGGATCGAAGATTTCAATGAAGCTTATAAAATTGTTTTTTCCGCCCTAGGCGGATCCGCCTCTGGCGGACAAATTCCAAACCTTATGCAAGTATATGAAGAAATAGAGAAACCAATAATTTCAGTTGTGGATGGGATGTCCAAGCACGGAATACTCATCGATAAAAAATATTTTGATGCTTTATCGAAAGAATATCACGCAAGCTTGGACAGGCTAACTAAAAAAATTCACAAAATGGCGGGTGTGGAATTTAATATCAACTCCCCAAAACAATTAGGAGAAGTGCTTTTTGTGAAGATGGGGATTGTGTCAAAAAAGAAAAGCGCGGGGGGCGCCTTGTCTACCAAAGTCTCAGTGTTAGAAGAACTAGAAGAAGATAACCCTATCATTACGGAAATTATGAGTTACCGAGAACTTCAAAAACTAGTTTCTACTTATGTAGATGTTATTCCTAAAATGGTACAAGATGACGGAAGATTGCATTCACACTTTATTCAAAACGGCACAACCACTGGCCGGTTCGCATCGCTCGACCCGAATTTACAAAATTTGCCAATAAAATCCGAGCTTGGCCGTCGTATCCGGGCAGGGTTTGTAGCCGAGCGAGGGCACAAACTCTGCGCCTTTGACTATAGTCAAATAGAGCTTCGGGTGGCGGCAATGCTTTCGGGGGACAAGAAGATGACGGCAATTTTCCGCGAAGGGAAAGATATTCATGCCGGCGTGGCGTCTTTCGTCTTCGGCGTGCCCATCGATAAAGTGGACAGTGAAATGCGTCGCAAGGCGAAAGTGATAAACTTCGGGATTATCTATGGCATGGGGGTTACAGCTCTGAGGAAAAATCTCGGAGGAACTCGGGAGGAAGCGCAGAAATTCTACGACAATTATTTTAATCAATTTTCCGGCGTGCGGGAGTACCTCGAAGAAGTGAAAGTTTTTGCGATGAAAAACTTCTATACCGAAACATTGTTTGGACGGCTTAGATATTTTCCAAATGCGAATTCTCGAATTCCTTTTTTGAAAAATATGGCGCTTCGTACTGCCACCAATGCGCCGATTCAGGGCACCGCAGCCGACATAATCAAACTTGCCATTAGGTATGCCAACCAAGACCTGGAAGAAGCTGGACTTTTAGCGGAGGCGCATCTCGTGCTTCAGATACACGACGAACTGGTATATGAGGTAAAAGACGGCGCCTTAAAACAAGCGCAGGAAATAATAAAAAAGGCCATGGAAGGCGTGCTTTTGCGGTCTTATTTAAAATACAAAACCGATATTCCACTCTCGGTAAATTTCGGCGCGGGTGACAATTTCGGGGCTGTAAAATAGATGATTTTGTGCTATATTGAAGGGAATATGAGTGAACATGCTAAACACCCCTACAGAGACAACATCCACATAGTCTTGAGCCATGTGTACACTACGCACTTTGTCTTGTTCTTGATTGGCGTTTCACTGGATGCCTTTTTTCACTTTGAATTTTTCTCCGGACCCATCATTAAGTCGATCGGTATTTTGTTTTTAATTTTGGCAAGCTCGATGATCTTCTGGGCGCAACGAACTTCTAGGAATTTGCCCAAGGAGGACATTAAAGCGGAATCTTTTTGTCGCGGACCGTATCGTTATACCCGCAGTCCGACTCATTTTGGGCTTTCGTTTCTGGTGTTGGGCTTCGGCATGGTGGCTAATGCGTTTTTTATCTTTCTCTCAACGCTGGTTGCTTTTATTATTGCTAAATTCGTATTTTTGCATCGCGAAGAAGAAATCCTTGAAAGGAAATATGGAGCTCCTTACCTCGAATATAAAAATAAAGTTCGATTTTAATTTTTCTGTATGATTTATTTATTTACCGGCGACGATACCCGCAAAAAACATTTAAGTTACGAAAGATTTGTAAAAGCCAAGTCAGCCCAAACAGAGACCCTCTTCATCAACCGCAATAACTTTAATAAAATGGAACTCGAGAGCTTGTATTCCGGCGCCGGGCTCTTTGCTTCTAAGTTTGTGGTTGTTTTCGAGGGGATTTTAGAATACGAAGATAATCGGGATTTTGTTTTGGATAAATTAAGCCTAATGGCAGGGTCGGTAAGCGACTTTATATTTCTGGAAGGGAAATTAAATAAGGCGATACTGGATATTTTTAAAAAACACAAGGCCGAACTGTACATTTTCGAGCTACCTAAGGCAAAAAAAGAAAAGTTCGATAACTTTCTGGTGGCCAACGCCTTCGGCGCAAAAGATAAGCTCAATATGTGGATTTATTTTAGGCAAGCAATGGACCTCGGGGTGGGGATGGAGGAAATCGTGGGCGTACTTTTCTGGAAAATTAAAGATATGATTTTAAAGAAAGATTTTAGGAAATTTTCCGAAGCCGAACTCAAAGATTCTGCCTCGCGTTTAAGCTATCTACTCCCAAAAGCGCGCAAGTCCGGACGTGACGCCGAATCCGCCTTCGAGCAATTTTTACTGGAAGTTTTCTGATTTAAAATAAAACTGATATAATAAATGCAATTATGGATTTTACATATTTATCCGGAGTTCTGATGTCTTTTCTTGTGTGGTTAATTCTCTACATGCATCGCAAAGATCTTAGGCCAGAGATGATATTTATGGGAACTTTGGTTTCTCTTTGTGCTCTTATTTTAGAAGCCTTTGTTTGGACAAAAGATTGGTGGCAACCTAAAACCATAACAGGGACGGTGGTGGGCATAGAAGACGCCCTGTTGGGATTTCTTGTAGGAGGAATAATAGTTTCAATATATGAGGAAGTTTTCAAAGATAGACTAGTCCATATTCGCAGTAAAAAAGAGCACCACCTAAAGCACTTTTTGATAGTAATTGTTCTATCTATAGTAATAGGAAACTACACTTTTTTTCATCTTAATATGCACTCTTACTACGCATCTATATTATCTATGTCGATTCCCACATTGGCTATTTATTTCTATAGAAGAGATCTAATAATTCTCTCTTTGGCAACTGGGGCAATGACTACCTTCATCTCTATTCCTATTTATTGCATAATATTCTTTTTTAATCCCAATTTTATAAATATTTGGCTTCACCAAAATATTTCAGGTATTATGCCTTTAGGTATTCCTATTGAAGATTTAGTTTGGTTTTTTGTAACAGGAGTATTTATTTCACCACTATATGAGTTTTGGAAAGGTTATAGATTAGAGAAATTATAATTTCTGGCGTATTTTGTGGTCAGGAATAATACAACTCGCACAAGTGGCTACAAATAATTCCTCGTCGTCACTCGGAATTTTCGCAGCCCGCCCCTCGTGGTTTTGTCTACTGACAAAACATCACTGCGGTCTGCACTTGTGGTCAGGAATATTTTACTCGTCGTC
>CAYITR010000058.1:0-4457 GCA_964366465.1 uncultured Candidatus Saccharibacteria bacterium
AAATCAGAAATAACGCCATCCACCAGTGGACGAACAGCCTTAATGTGCCCCGGGGTTCGCCCTAGCATTTCTTTGGCCTTCGTGCCGACAGCTAGAATCTGGTTAGTTTTCAAGTTCACTGCCACCACCGAAGGCTCGTTAATGACGATGCCGTGGCCCTTCAAATACACCAAGGTGTTCGAAGTCCCTAGGTCTATGCCTATGTCATTGGAAATTAATTTGTAAATTTTATCAAACATTTTTAGTTAGGTTCTAGGTTCTAGCTTCTAGGTTTTAATAAATCAACAAGCTCCTCAATCGAAATAACCTTGCCCTTATCTTCGGTGCGTTTTTTAATCTCTATTCCACCTTCTTTGATACTCCTTGCAGACACCACCGCGCGATACGGCATACCGAGAAGGTCCGCATCGGCAAATTTTTCACCCGCGGAAACTTCTTTGCGATCATCAAATAAAACTTCAACTCCGGCCTCAGTTAAATGTTTGTACACTTTTTCAGCCTCTTTTGAAACAGCTGGGTCTTCACCCAGAGCAAGTAAGTGCACAGCAAAAGGCGCAATACTCTCCGGCCAAATTATCCCCTTGTCGTCAGACAACACTTCAACAACTGTACCCATAAGCCGACCTAAACCGATACCGTAACAGCCCATAATAACCAGCTTGTCCTCGCCGTTTTCATTTTTATACCTTAGGTCAAAAGGGTCGGAATATTTCGTGCCGAGTGAAAATATATTGCCTACTTCTATGGCCTTATTTTCTACTAAATCTTGCTTGTTTAGACCCAGGCTTTCTATAACCTCATCGTTGTAAACTTCCTTATTGATAGCAATATTTTTATTTTCATCGATATATATCGTATCTTCACCGGCCCCGGTCAGAGTTTGAAATTCATGAGAATATTTTGAAAAAGTTCCTCCGGAAGCAAAACATAAGTAGGTTAAATGACCAATACCAACTCTATCAAAAACATTTTTGTAAGCTTGTTTGGATTGTTCATAAAATTTATTATGTTCTTCTTCGTTTCTGGAAAAAGAATACAACGCCTTCCAGTAAAATTCTCGCCCTCTTAAAATTCCGGATTTGCTCCTGGTTTCGTTTCGAAAAATATCTTTAAAATCATAAGAATAAATCGGTAGATCTTTATAAGAACTTACATACTGTTTTAAAATATTTGCGTGTGCTTCCTCGTTCGTCCAAGACAATCCGACTTCTCCACCATTTTTTAATTTTGTTTTGAACCAATTATCTACTATTGTATCGTCCCATCTGTTGGACTTTTCCCAAATTTCCTTATTTTGGAGAATGCTGGTCTTCATTTCAATCCCCCCTATCTTATTCATCTCCTCTCTGATTATATTTTCAATCTTTTTTAACACCCTTAAACCAAGGGGTAAATATGTGTACACCCCAGCCAATTCCTTGTGAATAAAGCCAGCCTTAATCAGAAGCTCGGCATTCTTGGAGACCTCGTCCGCCGGAGCGTCCTTCCTAGTTTTAGTAAAAAGTTGCGATTGTTTCATATACTGTCATCTTAACCGAAAAAACCCTTTTTGGCAAAAGGAAGAAAAAAACAAAAATTTAGGCCGGCGACATTTCTCCTTTCGGTTGTCGCCGGCCCATTGAAAGTTTATCGAGACCTTTCAACTCGCTGCCCGGTAGCGCAAGGGACTAGAAGTGTCCCAGGAACCCCAGGTGGTCGGCCTCCTGCCACGTCATATCGCGAACATCACACACCTTGGTTGAGGCGACCTTGATGCAATCATGCACCCACCCAGTGACCGTTTTGCGAATGAAGGTGTTTTTTTGCACCAAACATCCGCAGGGGAGCATACGAACTCGGGGGGAGACCGTCATCAAATCTCGTGTCCCCGACCTCATGGAAAACCACTCCCGAAACGTCATCTCTCGTCGCATTTTTCCTCTCTTTAAAAGAACAATTGCCTGCCGTAAACGACAAACACCGACCCCTAGAGGGTCGGTGTTTAAGTTGTAAGTAGTTTAGTTTTTTAGATTTTACAGCGCAAACATCAGCCCTCTAGGTTGTAGAAAGCCGAAGAAATAAACATTATGCATTTGTACTGTATTTTTGCTCACGATTAGACTGTAGCATAATTGTTAAAAATTTGCAATGAGGCCAGCTTTCTGCTAGAATAACCCGTATGCAAAAAGTAGAAAATGATAGCGTTGTAGAAGAAATGTTTAAGGCGGGAGCGCATTATGGCTATTCCAAGACCAGAAGGCATCCTTCGGTCTCCCCTTACATATTTGCCACCAAAAACAAAGGGGACATTATCGACCTTGAGAAAACAAGCGCCATGCTTGATGAGGCAGTGAATTTCGTAAAATCTCTCGGTGCAGAAAACAAAGTTATTCTTTTGGTTGGTACCAAACCAGAAGCTAGGGCGGCAATCAAGAGCGCCGCGGAATCTTTGAATATGCCCTTCGTTACCGAACGCTGGATCGGAGGCACTTTGAGCAACTTCGGAGAAATTAAAAAGAGAATCAATGAACTCGAGACCTATAGAAAGGAAAGCGCCGAGGGCGGACTCGATAAATATACTAAAAAGGAACGCGTGGTCATGGCTAAGAAGATGGAAAAGTTGGCCCGATACTATTCCGGACTTGTGGGGTTAAAGAAGATTCCAGATGCCCTGTTCGTCATCGATGCTAAGGCTGAACACATCGCCACAACTGAAGCCATCAAGGGTGGAGTCCCTGTTGTTTCTCTAGTCAACTCTGACTCCAATATAAAAAGCATCGACTACCCTATCGTTGGCAACGATGCCGGGATCCCGTCTATTAAACTTTTTACTAAAATCATCGGGAACGCTTTTAAGGCAGGTCTCCTGCAAGCAGTCCCTGCAAAAACTAATACAAAATAATAATGCCTGCTCCAATAACAACCGAGTTAGTGAAGGAACTTAGGGATGCCACTGGCATTTCTGTAATGCAGTGCCGACGCGCCCTCGAAGAAGCTGGTGGCGATATGAAAACAGCGCTAGCCATCTTGAAGAAAACCAGTTCAAGTATCGCCGAGAAAAAAGTTGGCCGTGAGGTGAAAGACGGCGCTGTGATGATTGCTTCAAATGACAAGAAAAGTGTTCTGGTTTCCCTCCACTGTGAAACCGACTTCGTGTCTAGGAACGATGATTTTACGAAGCTTTTAAACGAGCTCGGCTCTAAGGCGCTAAGCGAAGGCGTAGAGAAAGTCAAAGCTGAGGCCAAAGATATGATTAATCCGGTGATTCAGAAAACCGGAGAAAATATTCAGCTCGGTGAAATGTTTGAAGTAGCGGGCGAAGTGCTCGGGAATTATGTTCACAATAGCAAGATTGCTATCATCGTTAGCCTCACTGGAGGCGACAAGGAGCTCGCAAAGGATGTGGCCATGCACATCGCCGCCATGAAGCCGGAATACATTACCGAAGAAGAAATAGACAAAGACGCCAGAGAAACAATCACAGAAGTCTTTAAGAAAGAAGTGGCTAGTGTAGACAAGCCCGAAGAAATTAAAAAGAAGATGCTGGACGGCAAAATAGCGACCTACTTCAAAGAAAAGACTTTGGTCAACCAGCCATTCATCAAAGACGGCAATGTAACTATCGGACAACTTCTGGAGAAAGCGAAGGCCAAGATAAAAGAAGTGAAGCGTTATTCGATATAAATAAAATCAATATGTACACACTCCTCTCCCTATTTTTCATATCACTCTTCAGTATTATATTTATGATAGGCAGAAAATTGGCATTAGTCAGAAATGGCAATGTCGTTGTGGAAGAAAATCGTCCATATCAGTTCGTACCGGATTTCGACAAACTAAGGCAAGCGCTCATGGATGGCCTAAAGAAACTCGTGAAATTAGTCGTATTTATCACCTTGAAACTTTATGTAAAATTCTCTAATTTCTTGAAAAATAAATATAGCGAACTCAGGACAAGAATCAAAAACATGCGTCATAAAAACCAAGGAAGCAGTAGTCTCTTAGGTACAGAAACCAATAAATTCCTGAAGGTAATCGGAGAATACAAAAACAAAATCAGTCAGATGAAAGACGATATTAACGAAGAAGAAAAAGAAAAAGATATGTAAGTTTGCCGCCTTAGCTCAAGTTTCAGCCAAAGGCTGACCAGCCTCTGGCTGGGGATAGAGCAAAAATTTTAATTTTCATGTTTAGTATTTATGTTTTAAAAAGCTTGCGAAATAATAAAAGATATGTAGGATATACATCAAAGGATGTCGGGCTTAGATTAAGGGAGCATAATTTAGGGTCAAATAAGTTCACAAGTCAAAATGGTCCGTTTGTTTTAATTTACACGGAAAAATTATTAGACAAGACATCCGCAATAAAAAGAGAAAAGTTTTTAAAGTCAGGACAAGGTAGAAAGTTTTTAGATAATGTAACATCGCCGCCTTAGCTCAGTTGGTAGAGCAACACTTTTGTAAAGTGAAGGTCCTCGG
>CAYITR010000059.1:0-4391 GCA_964366465.1 uncultured Candidatus Saccharibacteria bacterium
ACATAAATACCGCCGTCGGCGTCGGACTCTATTTCAATCCAAACTCCGCGTGCCGGAATAATCTTGGCGCCGAAATATCTAACACCTTTGTTCTCGGAATCAGTAAAGAAAACACCGAAACTTCGCGCGAGCTGTGGCACAATAACTCGCTCGACGCCGTTGATGATAAATGTGCCGTGCGGAGTCATGAGCGGTAGCTCCGACATAAATATCTCCTGCTCTTTCACGGTCCCTAGAATTTTATTAGTTAACTTGACGCGAACCTTAAGCAAACCCTGGTAGGAAAGCTTGTTGATTTTTGAATCATTTTCATCCGACTTTGCTTCACCTAGAGAAAAAGACAAAAATTCCAGCTGAAACTTTTTGCCGGAATAGTCCGAGATTGGAGAAAATTCTTTGAAAACTTCACCGAGGCCTTTTTCAATAAGCCAAGAGAATGACTTGAGTTGCGCTTCGATTAAGTTTGGGAACGGCACGAGTGGCTTCTTGTATCGTGAAAAATACTTCTTCGGACGCATTGTGTCTTTTTGCATATTTATTTGCGCAAAATAAAAGGAAAAAATCAAAGAAAAACAAACTCGAAAATGCTTTTCTTTAATCTCTTAGATTTATTTAGTATTATGATTAAGTTAAAACCCTAGTAATGAAGCACCGAAACAAAACTAAGATTGCATCCGTTACTCAATCAATGAATCCAAAGTAGCCTACTCTACTTAGCTTTTTTTGTCAACCCCAAACTGGGGATAAAATTTAATGGGGTTCGTGACGTGAACGACTCGGGTGTTTTTAATTGGGCACCAGCCACTGATTCATAGACCTACTCCTTCCACCCTCGCCCCTGGCACGATGCACACTGGAGCGGGATGAAAAACAAAACGTAGATCTTGCCAGTCCCTTCACAGGAACCGCACCAAGGCCGCGTACACCCCTTCGACATGACGAACTTACCGTGACCCTCACAGGAGCGACAAGGGTCCCAGCATTCACCACCAAGTCCGTTAAGGACTTTGCGCGCACCACGTCCCTGGCACGTAGCACAGGGAACGAATTCGACTTCGGACGCTTCTTTCATTGAGCACCTCCACCCACACCCTACCCCGCGGGCTAAAAATGTCAAGCCCTTGTTTTTTCCCATAATTTCAATAAATTATCGCAAATTTCCGCATATGCTAGAATCTCAGATAAAAGTTACAGTAGTCAGGATTAAGATAAGTGAAAATGCCGTTTAAGTTTTTCGTCTCGTAAAATACTCTCCACAGTCAGAATCTCTACGTACTTCCCTACTCCGAAAAAGTCGGCAATAAAAATTATTTCGTCAGTGCAGGGGTATGGGTAAATCCACGCTGATTTTTGAAACTGAAAAAAGTTTAAATCTTTCAAGTGGTAACGCAAAGCCTCCCTACCCTTTGTAAATCTCATAGGAATATCAAACATTACCAGCCTCCACTTCCTGTCCCATTTTTCCGGACGCTCGATCGCTATTAGATCAATAGCGAAACTTTTTACTCTGGTTTTTCCTTTGGTTGTAATTTTAATTACAGTTTTGCCGTTTTTATCGCAAACATATTCTATCAATTTCTGTCGTTTCAAACCATACATCACGCTACTTATCTGCTTGCGAGAATACTTCTTTGACCCTTTAAACATTTTAAATACTTGTACCGCATTGCCCATCATCGAAGCCCCTACGACAATAATAGGCAAGGAAGCCACAGCTAATACACAAAGAGCCACTGTTGCAATTTTAGCTTTTGTTGTACCTGAATTTAAAAAATCTTTTAGTCTGACGGTATAACTATCTTCATTCATATATCTAAGATTATAGCATATGCGGAATTTTCAGATAAGAATGTTCTGGGTTTTACGACCCTTTTCGCCACTCGTCGATTTTTTTATGATTGCCAGAGAGCAGAACTTTGGGAACACGATAATTTTTGCCTTTATATTTTAAAACCTCTGGGCGAGTGTAGTGCGGATATTCTAGACCGTTTTCGCCAACACTTTCGCTTTTTTCTTTTTTCAAAAGTAGATTAAAATGAGATTCTTCCTGTAGGGACTCAAGGCGAATAACTCCGGGCAAAAGTCGAGCGACTGCGGAGATAACAACCATAGAAGCCACGTCGCCATCAGTGAGCACATACGGGCCAATGGAAACCTCCTCGGCTTTCAGAGCCTGCTTAACCCGCTCGTCTATACCCTCATAACGGCCAGGGATGAACACTATTTCTTCATACTTCCGAGCCCAGCCATAAGCCATCTTCTGATTAAATGGCTTACCTTTTGCTGAGAAAATTATTATTTTCTTTTTTTTATTTTTAACCTTCTTCTCGATATTTGAAAAAGCCTTTAGGATTGGTTCAGCCTGAAGCACCATGCCTGCTCCTCCGCCGTAAGGCTTGCCATCTACGGGTTTGTAGTTGCTCTTGCTCCCCTTCACATAATCTCTAGGATTATAAAATTTGATAGATACCTTTTTATTCTTTATCGCCCGCCCGATAATAGACTCTTCTAAGTAAGAATCAAAAATCTCTGGGAATATTGTTATGATGTGAAAGCGCATTAGATGCCCTTAATCTCCTCCATTGCTTCGTCTATAGTCTTCAGCGTTGCTGGCGCCGCGCCGGGAGAACGCTCACCCGCTGGTCGCTCAGGAACTCGCATGCCACCTTCTGGTTCGTTTATTTTTAGATTTACCCGCGCGTTGTTCTTCATACCTATGATTCGAAGGAGAGTACGAATAGCTTTCGCAGTGTTACCCATCCTGCCGATAATCTTACCCATATCCGCCGGATTGACGGTAAGCGTAATCAACACACCCATCTCATCTACTGTGCGATCTATAACTACATCATTCGGATTGTCAACGAGAGCCTTGACCACATACTCCAGAAAAACCTTATCTGCGTCTTGCATATTTTTATTCTTAATTATTTACCTTAATAATCGTGCAGTGATACGACAGTACTGCTCTCTGTATTATAGCAGTTACTTTTTTGCTTTCAACTCCTTGCGCTTGATTGTCGGCTTCTTCTTAGAAAGAACGTTCAACTTCTTGCCTTCGATAACTTTGTCATGCACCAGAAAGTTGTGCATAGTACCGGAGCACTTCGCGCCCTTACTCATCCAATATTTTATTTTCTCAGCATCAAGCGCTCTGTTTAAACTATCCCCTTTCGCCTTGGGATTATAGGTGCCTAGAATCTCTAGAAACTTACCGCTTTTGGTACTGTTCTTGGAATCAGTCAAAACCACCCGAAAGCTCGGATCATTCTTCCTGCCGATTCTTTGCAATCTTATTTTCAACATGGAATGAGTCTAACACAAATTATTTAAATTGCAAACAGGACAATTTATTTCTGGCTACCCTCTGGAGAAGGTGAAGGGCGCGGTTGGGCTTTTCCTTTATTTTCTATTTCTGCTCTCCTTTTTGCAATTTCTCTGTCCGCGGCTGCTATTTCTTGTTCACGTTTTTCATAAGCATGACGTGAAGAATAGCCTGAATTATCAGGTCGTCCATACGAAGGGCCAGTAACATTACGAGAATCGAAACCATAATTTGGTTGACTGGCTTTCTCGTCTTTATGAATACCTTTTGCTATTTTTAAATGCCCTTCTGCTATCTGTACCTGTAATTCAAGCTCATCAATAATAGATTGGCTTTGTTTATTGTCCTTTGCTTTCTTTAGTTTAAATTTAATAAGATCTAAATTAGCCTGAGCTGTTGCAATTTCAGCCTGACTAGCTTCCACGTTTGGAGCCACCGCAACATTCCCCGCTACACCCAAGCTTGCCGCAAGAACCGTCGCTCGCGCAGTGTTTTCAAAAACCTTTTTTGCTTTTTTACCAGCTCTTTCTAAAAACCCAGGCTTTTCCATATTTCCTCCAAGCATAAATTATTTTTTGACTAAATTCTAGTAATTAATGACCTCGATTAGAGTATACCACCCATTAAAAACCCCGCAAGCGCTTATTTTATGCTATATTAAGCTGGTGAACAAAGGCAATAATCATAAAAATACACTGACGGGCATTATATCTATCTCCTCTAAGGGCACGGGGTATGTGGCTGTTGGAGATGACAAAAAGAAGGGTGAGGATCCAGAGGTGGACTTCAAGCATTTACACACCGCCCTGCACGGCGACATGGTTGAAATACTACTTCATCCGAAGGGCAAGGACCGCCAAACCGCAGAGGTGACAAGAATCACAAAGCGAGCCAAAATGCGTTTCGCTGGAGTCCTAGAAGAAGAAAACGGCATGCTATTTTTGAAACCGGACGACACGAAAATGTACACCGATATTTTAATACACAAAGATTCACAGCACTTGGCTAAAGAAGGACAAAAAGTGTTTGTGGAAATTATCTCATGGAAAGATGCCAACAAAGCGCC
>CAYITR010000060.1:0-4180 GCA_964366465.1 uncultured Candidatus Saccharibacteria bacterium
TCCCCCGCCCCGCCGAGCACAAAAGCAGTGAGTGTGCCGAGCACAGCGGTCAACGCTGATAAGAAATTGAGAAGGAGCGCTCGCGATCGCGTGTAGCCAGCATGCAGTAACACCGCGAAGTCTCCGACCTCTTGTGGTATTTCGTGGAATACAACCGCAAGTGTGGTAGCAAGACCGACTGGCACACTGACCAGGAAACTAACCCCGATGATAACTCCATCAATGAAATTGTGAACTCCGTCGGACAAAAGGACTAATCTACCAACAGGATGCGCATGATGTTCATCGACATCATCACTGTGGTGGTGCCAGTGCAGAAATTTTTCAAAGATAAAGAAAATAAATATGCCGGCAATAACTAAAAGCCCGACATAAGTGCCATCACCTATTGTTTCGAAAGATTCCGGTATGAGGTGGATAAAAGCATCACCCAAAAGCGCGCCGACAGCCAAGCTCACAAATATGAAGATATATCTCCGAATAAACTCCTCTCTTAATGAAAGCAAGGCAACCCCAACCAAAGAAACCAGACTAACCGCAAATGTAGCTAAAAGCGCGTAAATGTATATCATAATTTTTCGATATTTTATACTGTGATTAGTAGTATATCAGTTTTTATAAAATTCACTAGCTTCATAAGAAAACATCGCGATAATAATGAACAAATTTATTTGTGAAAGAAAATCAGTGTTCTAAGTGTATTAATAGTATAAGGTCGGTTTAATATTAACAACTTAAGAATTACAAAAATGAATAGAGTAAAAAAATTAGCTTTAGGTTTAGGAGTAATGGTGCTGACTTTGGGTATTTCTGGAAGCATAGCCAGCGCGTACAAGGGAGATCCTGGTCTTCAGGGGCCCAATTATTCTGTAGAGCGTCATACAGCTATGGAAAAAGCTTTTGAGGCCAACGATTACTCAGCATGGAAAAGTCTTATGCAAAATCAAGGCAGAATTACTCAGATTATCAATAAAGATAATTTTACACAATTCGCCGAAGCCCATAGACTAGCAGAAAAAGGCGATCTAGAAGGAGCAAGAAAAATTAGGCAAGAGTTGGGTTTGGGGCAAAAGAATGGTTCTGGACAAGGAATGAGGGGTGGAGTTGGTAGAAGCACTGGTAGAGGAAACTGCGCAAACAACTAGCTTAATAGTTGATACATGACCCCGGATTAATTCGGGGTTTGTGTATAATTATGTAGATATTGCTAATATACTAACATGCCAGACAATAAAGAATTATCAGACAAAGAACTAATAGAAAAAATCAGAACTTCTGATCAGGAACTTTATGCTGTAATTATCGATAGATACCAAGACAAGCTCCTACGCTATGCTTATAATTTAATTAAGAATAAAGACAAGGCCATAGATATAGTGCAAGAATCCTTTGTAAAAGCTTTCATCAATTTGAATGATTTTAATACTGAAAAAAAGTTCTCGAGTTGGATTTATCGTATTGTTCACAACCAAACCATAAACCTTGCCAAGAAATACCAGAAGGAGACTCCCCTATTGGAAAATTGGGATTTTGAAAGTGATGATAATGTTGAGGAGGACTTTGAGCAAAAAGAAATAAAAGAAAATGTAGAGAAATGTTTAGAAGAAATTCCTTTACTTTATTCCGAACCCCTTTCTTTACATTATATCGATGAAAAATCATACGAGGAAATTAGTGATATATTGAGGATCCCAATGGGCACAGTCGCAACCCGTATTAATAGAGCTAAGAAATTAATGAGAAATATATGCCAAAAGAATTAAAAAATATTACAGAAAACGTGATGAGCCAAATTCATCAAGGTAAAATAAAAATGAGACCTAAGGCATATTTTATTATCGGCTCAATTCTGACATTCCTGGGTTCTATTTCAGCTATCGTCGTATCCATATTTCTAGTTAGCTTGGCAAGATTTTCTTTGCGTGCCCACTGGGGACGAGGAGCTCAATATAAATTAGACCAAATGTTATCAGATTTCCCGTGGTGGATAATAATATTCACTATCATAAGTCTGACCATTGGCATCTGGCTCATTCGTAAATATGATTTCTCCTACAAGATAAAGCCTTGGATTGTGGTATCGGGTTTTATATTAATTATAGTGATGGCTGGTTGGGCGATAGATACCATCGGACTTAATGATACCCTGTTGCATCGTGGCCCAATGAAAGGAATGATGAATAAGTATTTTCAGAACAACAACACACCTCAACAAAACTGGAGAAGATAAAACCAGAAAATAACTTGGCCCGATACTGCGCGGACTAGTAGGCAGTGTTAGAACTGCAGTTAGTACATATTAAAAGTATATCGCAGTTCAAACCCAACACACCCACAACAACAAGAACCATATTCTATGGTTCTTGTTTAGTACGCGAACTAGTGAACGCCTGCCCGTCCTTCCCTACTTAAAACACTTATTCCAAAAGAAAGCCATCAACCAGCCGAAAACATAACCGACAACAAAAGTCATAATGACAAGCGTGATAGCTTTTATAAAATCAAAAGGCAGGACCGTAACTTGCACACTTAACATATGCACGCCAAGAACGAAATTTAACCACCATTGAGCTAGCCCAAGAACCACTAAAATACTCCATATTATATGAATAAAACTTATGAGAAAACCAAAGGTTAGACCGGTTTTATTTTTATTTATTTTCATATCCATAAAAATATTTTTTAGTTAGTTTATAATACTTACTATTATACCACCCTTAGATCAAGTCAACGCAAAGAACCATCTTTCTATGGTTTTTTGTTCAATGCGGGGATTAGTAAATGATGTTAGAACTGTAGCTATTTAGAACTACCATATCTAGCTAAAAAATCTTCACGTTTCATGAATGCTTTTGATATTGGTCTTTTTTCCCCCTCGAAATGTTCTCTTCTTTCTTCTTCTGATATTGGCCCAACAACAACAAATCCCAGCTCTTCTAGACGTTTAGGACTTGTAGCAACAATCCAAGAACTTGCCCAAATTTCTTTTACACTGGGATATGATTTAATCATCTCTGCCAGTTTTATTAAGCCCCTTTTTATCTCTTGTTTAAAGTCCTCTATTTTTTCTTTCGTCATAAAATCTTTCGCGGGAGTAAGATGAATATCTACCCTTTCTCCTTCAAAACTTGCATATAAAACCTCGCTCAATGGTAAATTGTCAGGATTTTTTATTATTTGTTCTCTTGATGCTTTTTCTTCTATGGCATTAAAAATTTTTGACTGGGTAACCCTCAGTACAATATATGGTTCTAAAACCTTCAGTAAATGAGCAATAAACTTCTCTTTGTCTTGAATTTCGACACCCCTCCTTACACCTTCGATAATTTCTTCTTTATTAAAAACCAATCCTCCTCTTTCATAAATTTCTAAACGCGCAATAAAATCAGCAACTCTTTTACTAAGTTTGTCTTTTTCATCAAACAACCGCCCTAGATTCTTGCTCGTTTCTTCTCGAACAGCATCTATTTTAGCTTTCTGCTGTTCTAGTGGGTCTTGGTCCATATTAGAATTATACCACATTCGGTTGGAACCAAAAAATCCATATAGTTAATGGATTTAAAGGTAAAATTTATCTTTGCGCGGACTAGTAACAATGTTAGAACTTGTATCTTATTGAAGTCGTATGGATAATTTACATAAATCAGACCCTTCTTCAATAACTCCTTTGCAACCTGGCCCTGGCCCCCAATCATAAAGACCTATACGGATTTTTCGTGAACCTTTATAGTAAACGATGTTGTTCCAGTCGTTCCAGCTTTCATTGTCTGAAAATGTCCAACCATTTTTTTCTAAAACATCTCTCATGTCAGCAACTGCGGCTTTTTGGGCGTCTGAAGTTATTTTGTATGCCATATCAGTTATACAAACAAATGTAGCTGTTCGATTTGTAATAATCATTGTTGGTTCTTCGTAATGACAGTTATCCTTGTTAAAATTTAATTCAGATAGGATGGTTTGATTCGACAGAATAATTCTTGATATTAAAGAGCGAAGAGGGCTGGCTGGGAATATTGCCAACAAAAAAAGTACGAGTATAAATATTACTAGAGTTGTTTTGGCAAGGATTTTCATATACTAAAAGTATATCAAATTAGAACCAAAAAGTCCTTACCGTTAAAAGGTTCTGTTTAAAATTTCCGATGCGGGGTTATTAAACGAAGCTCAGATCGGAAGAGCG
>CAYITR010000061.1:0-4105 GCA_964366465.1 uncultured Candidatus Saccharibacteria bacterium
GATCTACACTCTTTCCCTACACGACGCTCTTCCGATCTCCTCGGCACGTCTGCCTCCGGCTTTCGATCCCCCTCGTCATTATAAAAAATACCCCGCAAAGATGGGGTATTTTTTATAATGTGCGAGTACGGAGAATCGAACTCCGATCTACTGCTTGGGAAGCAGTCATTCTACCACTAAACTATACTCGCTTTTTATCTCCAAAACTAAAACTTATTTTAAAAACCATTTAAAAAAATTGGCAAAGCCAGATTTTGTGGTCGTTGCCTCTTTTTTTTCCTGATCAACAACAATAATAACCCCTTCTCCGTTTTTAACAACCCTAAACTTCCCCCTAAGCTCCTCTTCAACCCCCCTCTCTGTCTTAAGACTAATAATTTGCGCCTTTAACGAATTTTCCCGCGCCCTGACCGCCACCAACTCATCTTCGGCTATCTTTCTTTTCTCCCCGGTTAGACTATCGCTTTTATACATACTAACCGCTGCTCTACCAACAAAAACGCAAAGAATAAAAACCAAAACAAAAGTAACCCTAGAATATAAAATTCTCCTAAATCTTTTTTTGTCTTGAAATTCAAGCATTTTCTGATATTATACTCTTAATTAAACTTTATATATTATATGATGTTCAACAAAGAAAACCGCAAAGCTGTCCGTATCACATGGATAATACTAAGCCTACTCGTTATCGTAAGTATGGTTCTTTTGTATATCGCCCCAGCCCTCTAACCCCCAAAAATCCTACTGATTTTTCATCATATTCAAAAATACCTCTTTTGGAATATTGACTCTTCCGCCTGCCTTCATTCTCTTCTTACCTTTTTTCTGCTTTTCTCGAAGCTTCATCTTTCGTGTAATATCGCCACCATAAAGATATCCAGTAACGTCCTTTCTAAGCGCTTTTAGGCTTCTAGAGGAGAGTATTCTACCAAGCGCTGTAGCTTGTATTTTGACCTCAAAAAGCTGTCTTGGGAGGATTTGGTGTAATCTCTCAACAGCCTTTTCAGCGTCTTCCTGGGCCCTTCTACGCGAGATAACCCGAGTAAATGCTGGCACAATTTCTTCCGCAACAACAATATCAAGTCTAGTCACGTCCGCCTTACGCATCTCATTAATATCATACGAGAGAGAAGCGAAACCAGACGAAACACTCTTTAATTCATCAAAAAAATTTCTCATCAACTCACGAAGTGGCACATCTGCTTTAATCGAAACACGGTTATCGCCGAAAATACTCGACTCCCCAACCTCCGCTTCGTGTTCGTAAAGAAGTTGCATAATTCCCCCAACATAATCTGGTGGCGTAATTAATGTTATGGAAGCCCATGGTTCAAAAGCCTCTGTATATGTTCCATCTCTTGGAAAAAGATGTGGTGAATAAATTTTTTCACGCTTACCGCCTTGATAAACAACTTCGTAATTAATAGATGGTGACGTGACGATGAGCTCAAGATTAAATTCTCTTCTTAATCTTTCTGTAACAATTTCCAAGTGAAGCATCCCAAGAAAACCACACCTGAAACCGCGCCCCAAAGAACCAGAAACCTCCTCTTCAAAAGAGAGTGACGAATCTGAAAGCTTTAGGCGAACGAGGGATTCTTTTAATAAATCAAAATCATCCTGACTTTCTGGGTAAAGCGATGCCCATACAACTGGTCGTGGATTTTGATACCCAGGAAGCGCTGGTAGTGGGTTTTTTGTAAGTGTGATTGTATCTCCAACGGAAGCAATACCGGGTTTCTTAATTGAAGTAACAATATAACCAATCTCCCCTGCTGAGATTTTTTCTGCAGATTTTTTTTCTGGAGTAAAAATACCAACATCAGACGCAATAAATCTTTCCTTGGCCTCACAAAAAGAAAGGTCATCTCCTTTTTTAATTTCACCATCCAAAACTCTCACATAAACAATAACTCCTTGATGATTTGAGTATTCAAAATCAAAAACCAACGCTCTAAAATTTTTTTTTTCTCTGTATTTATCACTCGGCGACGGAACACGTTCTACTACCGCTTTCAATAACTCAGGGACTCCTTCTCCCGTTTTACCAGAAACTGCCAAGATATCTTCTTCTTTGCAATCAAGCAGGGTCATAACTTCACGCTTAACATCATCAACGCGAGAGATTGGGGAATCAATTTTTGTCACAACTGGAATAATTTTAATTCCAAGTTCTCGCGCCATCGCAAGAGTAGTTAAAGTTTGTGCCTGAACACCTTGAGTTGAATCAACCAAAAGCAAAGAGCCCTCCACAGCCTGAAGGGCTCGCGAGACTTCGTATGAAAAATCTATGTGCCCAGGGGTGTCGATTAAGTTCAACACATACGATTCGCCGTTTAGGGTGTAATCCATGCGCACAGGGGTCATTTTTATGGTTATACCGCGCTCTCTTTCAAGGTCCATACGGTCCAAAACCTGATCACGCATTTTACGTTTTTCAATTGTGTGGGTTGCATCAAGCAAACGATCAGCAAGAGTCGACTTGCCGTGGTCTATGTGAGCGATAATGCTGAAATTGCGAATATGTTTAAGATTCATAAATTGAGCCGTATTTTAGCATACTTTTTTACTGCTTTGACAAAGGCCTGTAAACGTTATACGTTTTTAAATAGAAAACGTGTTAAATCGGCTCTTTGTTAATGAGTCACAATCTAAACGAATGGAGGAACACCATGAAAAAGGAATCTTTGTCCGTGATGTTTGCCTGCGCTTTTGGCGCCTTTATTGGTGCCTTAAGCGCCCTTGAAATCTCGGCGCGCTTCGAGTATGGCTCGTACTTCTGGTGTGTCGGCGCGCTCTTCGGCGGTCTCTTCGCCTACTGTGCGGTGGACTTCCAGAGGCTATGTGCCGGTATCGCCCGTTCGTACCGTGTGAGCGCCAGCAATGTCGCCAGCGCGTACCACAAGGCAACCACATGGGAGCCACATCCGCTGTATTGGAAAGCGACGGCTACGTCGGTGTTGGGACTTTTGGCGCTCGCAACGTCTTTCGCCTTGATGTCCCACGCGATATTTTCTTATCTCGGGCCCGCCCCAGAAAATGAGCCTGTGGTTCACCGTCTAGTTTCTGGGGTGGGGGCCGGTTTCTATCTTATTACGACCATGTTGGTTGTCGGAGCGATTTTCTGGCCGTTCACCAACAAGAAAAAATACTGGCAAAAATTGGACTACGACGCAAAAGGCTCGTACCAGGAATTTCTCTCTCACGATATGTCCATGGGGTTGCTCGTCTTCAAATACGGCAACCCAATCGTCATTCCGTTTTTTCTGTTGTGGCTCTTCGCGCATACGCTTTGCGGTATCGGTGAATACCTCTGGGAAAATAAGGCGCGCATCATGAACGCCACCATCACGCTAGCCTATTTCCTCTGTAGGGAGACCTGGCGTTTTATCGTGCGGACTTTCGTCTACATTCACTCTGAACGTCGGACGCTCTGTTTCGTCGACGCAGCGCTTGGTGCGACCACTGGCTTCTTCTTCGGAAGCGCCGTCCTTGGCGCAGTCGTCGGAGCGACGCTAGGCTTTGCCAACTACGAGTTCATTTCAATCCGGTGGCTCAAGCTCGTTCCCGCGAAAGCGAAATGAATTAGCCGAATCGCATTCGGCACCCTCAATTCCTCCCCTCACAGGGAGGAATTTTTCTTTTCGGATTTATCATTCTAGTATTTTGCAAAATACTAGAATGATGAGTTTGAACCAGATTAAAATTTATCGCTCTTTCTCGCTAATGAAGCCTAATGAAGCTAAGAGCTAACTCCCTAACCTCCTAGCTTCAGAGCTCCTCTTGAGCTGGAGCCACAACATCTACCTTCCAGAATTTCTTATGCAAAGCGAGTGAAATCTCTTTAATTTCATCATTTTTTAAAATCCTTAAGATAACTACCCCAGCAATAATACCAATTATTCCAGACAAAAATCCTTGAAGAAAAATGCCAATAACCGTCTCTGTATTTAAAATTAACGCAAAAATATTTAAACAGTTATAAGCGACAAAGCCCATAAGCACGGACGCTGAGAAGCTCTCAAAAAGAGTTTTTCTTATAATTAAAGAAAGATTCATTTCAAAATCTCTTTCAAAAATAATCCAATGCAAAAATGCATTCATA
>CAYITR010000062.1:0-3771 GCA_964366465.1 uncultured Candidatus Saccharibacteria bacterium
TATTCCTTAGTTCAATGCTTTTCTTAGTGTTACAAACATACATCAGAAATAAAAAATGTTCGTGATCTTTTTGATCAAGAAAAATGATTCTTTTGTCTGTGCCTCGATTATACAGGTGATAAAATTCACCAGGGGCGAAAGTTTGTTTTCTTAGAGACATATTTTAATTATATCATTCCTCCCCACGGAGGCAACGCCTCCGTGGCTCCATAGGTGTCTCTCTGAAAAATTCGACGAAGCCACAGCTATTGCGAAATAGGTTGCGCGGTCTCAAATTTTATTGATTCTTCTTTGCCTTCGATTATTTTATCTGGCTGGAATGCTTTGTTTAATTTGACGATATTTTTTTGAACAATCATGCTTCCGTCTCGGCCGAGTTTTACTTCTAGCATTAGGCCTTGCATAGTATTTTCACTAAAGGCTTGATCAAAAATGAAATTGCCGAGCGAGTAGGCTATGTAGCCCGCGCACGAACTCTTCATGCAATCTTTCGGACTATAGATCTCAACATCTTGAGCCACGTGCGGATGATGCCCCACCACTATCCTTGCGCCGTTGTCGACGGCTTTATGGGCGAGATCCTCCTGTCTTTCGTTGTGGATAGTTTTGTATTCATCGCCGAAGTGAAAAGAAACGACAAGATGGTCAACTTTTTTCGATGCATTTTTAATTATTTCTTCAAAACGGGGATTGTTGGCGAGTAGAAGGCCTGTCTGCGTAGGCAGACCAGCCTGGTCTTGACTTACTTTCATCCAGTCTGGCCCCACATCAGAGAAACCCAAAAAGCCGATTTTCATTCCATATTTTTCAATAATTGTCGGCTGTTCCGCTTCTTTGCTAGATATTCCGCCACCAGTGTATAAAATTTCATTTTCTTTAAGTCGCGACAAGGTATCAGCATAAGCATCGCGACCCCAGTCGCCTACATGGTTGTTGGCCACAGATACTATGTCTATTCCTGCGCCGGATAGCGCGGGGATTGTGGTTGGATTCATCCGGAAAGAATACAGATTTCTTCTATCAACACCTACATCTGAAGCTGGGCCTTCCAGGTTGGCAAAGCTTATGTCGTCTTTCTTAAATATTCCCAAATTTTCAAAAAGAGCTCCGTAGTCGTTGTTGAAATTTTTCAAAACTGAGTTCTCTACTCCGCGATCGAGCATTAAGTCGCCTACGAAGGTCAGAGTCACGAAGTCCGGATCTCTTATATCTGGCAAATCAGTTCTCTCTAGTACCCAGTCGGTGTTGGCATCCTCTGCGCCTCCGTAATACACATTTTTCTTCAAATATTTTAAAATTGTCGTGACATCCTGGTATCGGTCCTTGCTTTTCAAGAGCACGATAGCAAGCGGGCGTTCACCTGCCTCTCCAAGTGGTAGAGAAAAAAGTGAAACAACAGTTTCTCCGGCCGGATCAGTGTATCCGCTTTTGCCACCCAGATAACCTGTCTCGCGCAGGAATTGATTGGTCGAGGACCAGTTGTGAGCTTTATTGGAATAACTTCGTTTGGTCGTGAGTTTCAATAAATCTGCTTGCTCTTTTTTCAAATATCCAGCAAGTTTAAATAAATCGTTCGGGCTTGATTGGTTGCCTGCGGAGAGACCACTTGGGTCTGCATATTTTGTTTTATTCATGGCTAGCTTTTCCGCCAGCTGGTTCATTTTTTTAATGAAAGAATCTCGCCCGAAGTGTTCAGCAATTATTTCCGCGGCGTCGTTGCTGGATTCTAAAAGGAGCGGATACAACAACTCCGATGTTTTTATTTTTTCGTTCACTTTAAAATTACCATTAGTGCCATATGTGGCCAGTGCCTCACGGCTTACCTTGGCGCTAGCCTCTTGGTCCACGATTTGAGAGGCGACGGAAGCCGTCATTAACTTGGAAACCGAGGCGATGGGGTAGGCATCGGCGCCATTTTTTGACAATATTATTTCACCGGTGTTTAAATCCCCAACCAAGTAGGCCTTGGCAGAAATATTAAGTTCTCGTTTAAAATCTTTATTGAAATAGTAATATTTTGGATAATTTTTAGCCTGGTCGCCCGAATTTGTGTCACTTATATTTGCTGATTGCGAAACATTTGTGTATTTGTTTTGAAATAAGACTGAAAGCAAAAATACAAAAACGCCCATAGTCAGCGCGCCCAATATCCATTTTTTTTGTAACTCTCTTGTGGGCTTCATACCAATGTGTAGTCTATCGTTTTTCGCTCTAGGTCAACATTTTTGACTTTTATTTTTACTTGGTCTCCGAGCCGGTATTTCTTACTTTTCTTACTTCCCGTGAGCTCCATCTTCTTTTCATTGAAAACATAATAGTCATCTCCTAGGTCTCGGATGCGTACCAAGCCTTCGCACTTTGTTTCCTTCTCCTCTACATACATACCCCATTCTGTGATGCTACTTATAATTCCTTCGAAAGTTTTACCAATTCTTTTCTCCATGTATTCCGCTTGTTTGTATTTTATAGAGGCTCGTTCGGCATCGGAGGCGCGCTTCTCTTGTTCGGAGGCAGTTCTGGACATTTCTTCATAAGCTTGGAGCTTACTCTTGTCTATCTTTTTCTTGCTCAGAAAATCATTTAAAAGTCTATGCACTATTATGTCCGGGTATCTTCTGATGGGTGAAGTGAAGTGTGTGTAAAAATCAAAAGCGAGGCCGTAATGTCCGATATTTTTAGTGGAATAAATTGCTTTGGCCATTGACCTTATAACTGCGCGATGTACAGTGTCGGACTCGGTCTTGCCGGCGAGATTTTCTAATAGTTTGTTGATTTCGTGAGTTGGGATTATTCCATCTTTGAGTGAAATTTTGTGTCCCAAACTTCGCAAGAAAAACGCCAAGTCCTCCATTTTTTCTCTAGCTGGCGCGTCATGTATGCGGTAGATTGCAGTCGTATCTTTGCCTGAAATCATCTTTGCTACCTTTTTATTCGCCAAGAGCATGAATTCTTCGATGAGTTTATTAGAATCTCCGCGTTCTTTTTTAATAACCTTGAGCGGGGTGCCGTCTTTGTCAAGTACAAACTTGACCTCGACTTGGTCGAGCGATATAGCGCCGTTAGCAAACCTTTCTTTGTTTAATTTCTTGGCTAAAGTGTTTAAGATTGCAAGCTCAGGGTGGAGCGGGGCATCCTTGGTCTTGATCGAATGCTCGGCTTCTTCATATGTAAATCGCTTTTGCGAATGAATGACCGTGCGCCCATACCATTCACTTTTTACTTGCGCGTCTTTGTTGATAATAAAAACAGCGCTCATTGTCAGTCGGTCTTTGTTTGGCACAAGGGAACATAAATCATTAGAAAGCACTTCTGGAAGCATGGGTATCGTTCTATCCACTAAATAAACGGAAGTTCCTCTTTCTCGCGCTTCTTGGTCAAGCTCACTGCCTATTTTTACATAGTGCGATACATCGGCGATGTGGATGCCGATTTCGTACTCGTTCGGTGAGATTTCTTTGAACGATATCGCGTCGTCGAAATCTTTCGCATCTGCTGGGTCAATAGTAAAAGTGAGTGTCTTGCGAAAATCTCTTCGTCCAGCATAATCTTTTTCTTGTATTCCTTCCCCTTTTATTTTTCTTGCCTCTTCTTCTACCTTGTTTGGCAGAACTGCATCGAAACCTTTCTCCATCGCTATGGCGTGCATTTCTGTGTTATTGTCTCCCGGCTGGCCTAAGATTTTTATTACTTTGCCTATAGGCGCTTTGTTGGCATCTTTCCATGAGATAATTTCCACAAACACTTTTTGTCCTACTTTAGCCAAGTGCTGTG
>CAYITR010000063.1:0-3588 GCA_964366465.1 uncultured Candidatus Saccharibacteria bacterium
ATATTTTAGCTAAATTTTTATTACAAAAATTTTATGGTGCCAAAGATTCTCCAGGGAAATTTACCGAAATTACTGGCTGGGAAAATTTAGATAAAGTTGTAGTGGTGGATCAAAGCCCTATCGGCAGGACTCCACGTTCTAACCCAGCAACATATACCGGAATGTTTGGGGTAATTAGAGATTTATACGCCGCAACCCGCGAAGCAAAAATACGTGGATTTGGACCAGGTAGATTTAGTTTTAATGTAAAAGGTGGTAGATGCGAAGTTTGCGAAGGGCAGGGTGTAAGAAAAATAGAAATGCATTTTTTACCCGATGTTTATGTGGAATGCGAAGAATGCCATGGTACTCGTTATAATAAAGAAGCTTTGGAGGTGGAATATAAAGGCAAAAGTATTGCACAAGTTTTAAAAATGCCCGTAGAAGATGCCTACGAATTTTTTAAAAATATTCCACCACTAAAACAAAAAATTGGAACATTGTTAGAAGTTGGTTTGGGTTATATGGAATTGGGCCAACCCGCTACCACACTTTCGGGTGGTGAAGCACAAAGAATAAAATTAGCTACAGAATTATCGCGACGTGATACCGGAAAAACTTTGTATATTTTAGATGAACCTACAACTGGTTTGCATTTTGAAGATATAAATAAACTTCTTAAGGTTTTGCATTTATTGGTAGAGAAAAAGAATACCGTTTTAGTTATTGAACATAATTTAGATGTCATTCGAACTGCGCATCATATTATAGACCTTGGCCCAGAAGGTGGAAATGGTGGAGGCAAAGTTGTGGCCGCTGGAACACTTGAGGAAATTATAAAAGCTAAAAATAGCTATACTGGAAAATTTTTAAAAAAATAAAAATAATTGAACTCGACCCAGTTGACATTATTGTCAAATAACTGCTATATTCTATAAGTTCTTTTTAACTAATTTTTCAAAAACCCATTATAATGGAGGGGAGATATGAAACTCGGATTTTATTGTTTCGATAATGCTGGGGGAGATGCCTTGAAGATTGTAGCTGAAGAAGCTAAGTCTAGAGGTCATGAAGTAGTTAACCCCGTTAAACAATTGCCAGTTAGCGACGAAGCAATGGTCGCTTTGCTGGATTGCGATGCTGTGGTTACCGGGCTTTCGTCTTTCGAAACGGATATGGAATTGAACGTTGTGCGCTGGTTGCGTAGTGAGATTCCATGGTTTGTTTTTGAAGACGTGCCCGAAGCAGCTTTGCGACCCAAGGCAAAAGAGCTTGCTTACAGAGCAAAACTTGTTTTTGCGGCTCATCCTTCTGGTGCCCAAGCTGTGCAAGATTTTGGATACGCTGGTTCTGTGTGTCTTGGTCCGCCGTCACAGTGGCGTGCCGAATATGAAGGCGTGATGGCGGCTAAGGCAAATAATGCTCGGTCTGAGATTTCTAAAACAAGAAGACCTAGTAATACTGCCGCTATTATGAACCTCAAGGATGCATGTACTGTTTGGAGTCTTGAGGGTAACGATAAGGTTGTTGGTATAATTTTGGGCAAGGATCCAGATGAAAACAATAGAATCCTCCGTCTTTTGAAGGATGCTTTATCGGAGCTTGGCGATAGCTATGTTCTTGCTATTAGCCAGCATCCAGGTGAAAAAGCTACCAAGACGGAAGACAAGGATCGGTTCGAAGGTGCATTTGCCGAACGCAAAGAAATCTTGAGTGGAATTTGGCACTTTGATTCTGGTTGGAAGGGTGCCAAGCTTGCCGGTAATGTAGATGTTCTAGTCTCGGGAAGCGGGTCCAATATTACTATCGCTTCTGCTTATGCGCGCGTGTCGCAGGTGTGGCTTGATGATGAAGGTGTGCGTGCACGTATGAGAGCTCAAACAGGCAAGGATACTTGGTTCGTTGCCGAACTCGGCGGTATGCTTGTGGCTGATGGCGTTGGTGATCTTGGGCCGATGATCAAAACTGCGTTGAGCGAAAGGGGCAGGCAGTATCTTCTTCAGATGCAGGAAAATAATTTTCCATTGCCAGAAGATTGGCATACGGAAAAGAAGATCGTGGATCTTTTGGAAAAACTGAAGTGAGTATTTACCCCCCCCCGACAAAAGTCGGGGGTATTTTATTTTTATAGCTAACCGAGCTGAGCTCTGCGAGGTTGAGCCAGCTGAGTTGGCTTGACACCTGTTTATATGTATGTATAATAAAGGGGTTCACTAAAATTTTGTTTTTAGCGAGGCAGGGACCTCCCCTCCCAAAGTATTAGTCTCGCTAAGTAGGCTAAACAGGATCCGCATCGGATTATATCTGGCCGATTTTCCTCCTCCCCACACCGCCTCGTGGGTCCAGATATTGTTCGACACCTGTTTAGACCGAAAGGTCGAATGCTATGCGCGCCGCAAAAGCATTCGACCCGAAATTAACTTCTACTTTTTAAGTAGAAGATTCGGTTCTTTATAATTTTGGCCAGGAAGGTCTTCTTGAAAACGAGTTAGGGAATGCCTCTCGACCTCGTCTTCCTCCCGGATCTTCTTGGCCTATAAAAGCCAAGAGACTTTTACGAGTATCGTATAAACCTCCTTTCTAGGGAAAGGTGGTTGGTATGGTCCCGTGCAGAGGGAAGTCTCTTGCGCCGCCGCTCCGTTAATTATCGGAGCGGTTTTTATTTTCGCTTATAGTTTATAATTTAAAAAAGAGTGAAAATATCCCGAGTGAGTAAAGCGACGAGGGATTACGTTACTAAACCTAAGAAACTTGACCCTAGTTCTAACATTTGTTACATTATCAATCACAATAGAAGAGTGATAAAATAAGTTTTCGCTAATATAACTAATCAGCACTAATATAGCGAATGAATTCAATTGGCTATATTCGCGTCAATTCGCCATATTGGCGAGAGTTAATAAAATGATAAAAATAAAACCATTAGCCGACAGGGTTTTAATAGAACCCATGTCTAAAGAAGAAAAAACTAAATCGGGAATATTCTTGCCCGATACTATAGATAAAGAACGCCCAGAACAAGGAAAAGTTTTAGCGGTGGGTGAAGGAAAAATCGACGATGGAGAAATTGTAAAAATGACAGTTAAAAAAGGCGATGTGGTTTTGTTTACAAAATACGGTCCACATGAAATAAAAGTTGATGGAAAAACTTATTTAATAGCACGCGAGGATGATATTTTGGCAGTACTAGAGTAGCGACACCAATACACGAATGCACTCGAATGACACAAATAAAATTCGTAAATTCGCGTCTATTCGTAATTAGTGTCGGTTGTAAATATGGCAAAACAAATATTATTTAACGAAAATGCAAGAACCGCGATGAGGCGGGGAATAGATAAGCTTGCCGAAGCTGTAAAGATGACGCTTGGGCCACGAGGACGGGCAGTTGTTATAGAAAAAAGTTATGGTGCACCGCAAGTTACTTTCGATGGTGTAACGGTGGCTAAAGAAATTGAACTTGCCGATAAATACGAAAATTTGGGTGCGGAATTTGTAAAACAAGCGGCCGACAAAACCAATACTAACGTTGGCGATGGTACAACTACTTCTGTAGTTTTGGCTCAAGCCATGATTAGGGCTGGCGAAGAATCTATAAAGAAAGGTGGT
>CAYITR010000064.1:0-3471 GCA_964366465.1 uncultured Candidatus Saccharibacteria bacterium
GCTTGTGACGACGAGCAAATTATTGTGGCTCACATAAACAAACTCTAGCAAGGACGGTCCTTGCTAGTCCTATGTAATTTTGCCAACTTACGTTTGGAAGACATAGTTTTATTTATTTAGTTGGCAAGTAATCGATCAAAAATTGGGTCTAGTCTTGATGCTACGGTTCCTTTCTTTGCGACATTTTTTGCTATCTCAATGCAGGTAGGATTATATCCGATATTCCTAGGCGCAATATGTCGACTATGGAAAACTTCTAACATGTTTTTACCTCGGAATTGGTCTAATTCTGTGTCTGTAGCAATAATCTGATTTACGGTTTCAGTAGTTTCGGTAACTATCTTGGTTAGCGCCTCATCGTCAGGTAACATTGCGTTGATTTCGGCTAATTCACTAGCATGACTTACTTTTATTTGCTCTATAGTAGCACCATCAAATCGAACCAT
Organism: uncultured Candidatus Saccharibacteria bacterium; assembly: GCA_964366465.1. Taxonomy (GTDB): domain Bacteria; phylum Patescibacteriota; class Minisyncoccia; order Phycocordibacterales; family UBA9973; genus UBA9973. The sequence continues at coordinate 447 of CAYITR010000064.1, forward strand.
CCGTGCTTTGAGTTGTTTGCGAACTCTCAAGCTTATTTCTTTTTCTTTTAGCTCTGCGGCAATTCTTTTTAATTCAGTTTTTACGGCATTTTCATCTGCAAATGTATCAAGGCCAATTGACTGACAGTATTCATGTATACTAGCCGGATCAAGAAGCAAGTTTTCTATCATACAAACTGGCAATTTCTCTATACCCGTTATCGTTGTAGCAGACTGATCAGCATCAACGAGACCACGTACTCTGATTCGGAAAGTAGCCTCTGGTACGTGGTCGCGTAATCTTTCTACGGTATTTATTACATTGCCTTTTCCTGTGGTTGGTACCAAGGTAACAGCAGTTGCCCTTGGATACAAAATCTCCAGAAGTCTTGCGTCTGTGGGTTTCTCTGGATCACTGTCACGCTCTCCTTCAATACAAACAATAACTCGGCCAGTAGTAAGGAAATAAGTACTGCCTGCCAACTGCTTCAGGGCTTCTAACCTTTCGGCATTAGTAGCTATTTTCCTTAATTGATTTTCATCTGGATTTTCTGAACCAATTCCAAGAACATACAATTCGCTGTCGAACGCTTGATCAAGAATTGTTGGGGAATGGGTTGTAATTATAAATTGTGTACGATTTTCGTTTGATATTGCTCTTATATAAGTGAGTATTTTTGCCTGAAGATCTGGGTGGAGATGTAATTCTGGTTCGTCAATTAAGACTAAACGATCTTCTACCACTTCAGTTGCGGCAACATTTTCTTGGCCAAATGTTTCTAGTTTTTTTAGGTTCAGCTGGATCTGATCTTCTATTAAGGGAAGGAATAGAACAACTATTGATTTTTCGCCTGAACTCAAGTCATCAATATCAACAAGGTTGGGTCCTGAATAATCTTTTCTTTCCCATAAGCACTTAATATCTTCCTCATTAGCAAAATCAATTTTACTGAAAGAGAGATGGGGTAGAAGGTATTTTGTCAGTGTTTTTAATGGTTCATATATATCAGTAGGTATAGAATTTATTTCAGTTCTGTTGCCATTACGCTTTAGTTTGTCTATGGTTCCTGTAACTAAAGATTGACGTTTATTTTCAATTTTACCCAGTGTGTATTTTATTGTACTACCAGCTTCATCAACATTATCAGGAGAACGCGTCGGGTTTTGGATATTCAAGCCCTCATATCCTGAAACGTCATTACCTTCAAGTAAATTCAAGAAGCCGCGGAAAGCTCCTCCTAACCACCCCCTTCTAACATGCGTTTTTCTTATTACTCTATGGGGACCTTGATAAAATATCCTCGTGGTCACTCCATCAGTTTCATGATTTCCTTCTTTTATTGCAAACAGGAGAGTTGATTTACCAACCCCATTAGGTCCTGCTATTATCATTACTGGTGGTACAAGATCTGCTTCCGCTAGGTTAATTGATTTTTTCTTTTTGACTTTAATTTTCGTTATTGCCATTCTTGAATACTACCCTTATTGCACCGTTCTGACAAGATTTTTATTTCCTGTGTTCTATACCAGTAGGGTAATTATTTTTTTGTGCTTTTCTAAGTATTCTTATATTAAACTGGCTTCCAATTCGGAATGTTAATTGTTTGAAAGACCCATTTCCACTGTAAGACGATGCTTTCCAAGGTGTTCCAACTGAGGTAGAATGGTTCACATTAGTATATAATGTGAAAATGGCGCGAAAACTTACAAAGAAAAAAGAGAAGAAAGTGGTCATGGTAAGTGGCGGTTTTGACCCGGTGCATATCGGGCATGTGCGTATGTTTGAGGAAGCCAAGAAGCTTGGAGACGAGCTCGTGGTAGTCATCAACAACGATCACTGGCTAAAATTTAAGAAGGGCTACACATTCATGTCTGATGCCGATCGTAAAGAAATAATAGAGTCTCTCAGGCCAGTAGATCGGGTAGTTCTAACTTCCCACGAACCCGGCACAACGGACATTACTGTGTGTAGAGAGCTCGAATCAATCCGTCCACATATATTTGCCAACGGTGGAGATCGCAAAGAAAATGTACCGGCTCCGGAATACGAAGTTTGTGAGCGCCTCGGCATCGAGATGGTTTTCAATGTTGGGCACGGTGGCAAAGTCCGATCTTCCTCGGAATTGGTAAAAAAAGTCGCGAAAATCAAAACAAAGAAAAAATAAAATTGTCCAACAGGGTATTTAGTTGTATAATTAAAAGATGCAGAATGTTGAACCTTTTAGCGTAGAACGTCCGTGGGGGAATTTCCGGCAGTTCACGCACGATAATTTATCGACTGTAAATATCATTGAAGTTAAGCCGAATCAAAAAATTTGCTGGGAGAGCGTGTAGAAACGCGCATAGTTCTGGCATTTCATCGGTGGGAGCGGTATAATCAAAGTAGAAGACAAAGAATACAATGTGGCGGTGGGGGATGAATGCAGTGTGGCCGTGGGCGCTAAACACCGCTTTATTGCTGGAGGCTCCGGACTCACTCTGCTTGAAATAGCCGTCGGGGATTTCGATGAAGAAGATATAACGCGTTATGAAGACGATTATGGCCGTGCCTAAAAAAGTAAAAAGTAAAAAGTTTCCACCAAAGGCGGACCAGCCTCGGGCTGGAAAAGTAAAAACGAAAGCCAAAAAACTTCCTGTAAAAAAGAAGGCTGGTAAGGTGGTGAAAAAAGTTGTAAGAAAGACTGTAAGAAAAATAAAAACTAAGAAACCAGTTCGCAAAACAAAATTAGCGAAAAGAAAAAAGATATTCAAGGCACCTTTAGTAAAAAAGTTTTCAGGCAACCCAATACTCTCGCCCGAGGTGAATTCTTCTTGGGAGTCCTCGGCGGTTTTCAACCCTGGGGTCGTGCTATACGGCGGACGAGTGCATATGTTTTACCGCGCGCTCGGGGCAGACGGTATGTCGCGCATTGGCTACGCTTCAAGCAGAGACGGCATCAGGTTTGACGAACGGTTACCATTTCCGGTTTTCACGGCAGAAAATATCAATGAAGCCAGAAGACATTTCTTATACACTTCTCCTGCCCGCAGTGCTTTCAGCACAGCT
>CAYITR010000065.1:0-3463 GCA_964366465.1 uncultured Candidatus Saccharibacteria bacterium
TCCGTTGACTTTTTGCCATAGCGGATCTGTGCGCGCACGCGAGGACTCCCTCTTCAGATTTTTGAATACGCTACGCCTGTTCCGGTTTTGCCGACTTGCTTGATTCGTCCTTCTTTTTCAAGCGCGGAGAGATAGCGTGTTGCCGTTGCGTCAGAGACATGCAAGAGTTTCTCAACTTCATCGTTGGTGATTTTGTTTTTGGTGGTGAGGGCGAGCATTATCTTGTCTCGCTTCTTGCTTTTGCGATCTTGAATTGCAACTCGGGCTTTGTTCAAGAGTTCGCGGGCGGTGTGCAAGATGCCGGTTTGTACTGGAGCCGCCGCAGACGGCGGCGGAATCGGGTCAGGTTCAAGCTCGATCGGCTCATTTGGTGGTATTTGAGCCGTTTGGGTTGTGGGTTGAGCCGTTTCGGGGGTTGGGACCGCTCCTGCCGGAGCAGAAGGAGCTTCAAGAGGCGTCGCTGGCTCTGCCGAAGGTGCAGGGGCTTCAACGGCAGGGCTTGGCGATTCTGTGACTGGCTGTGGGGCGCTTTCTTCAGGGGGCATACCTAGATTCTAGCGCATAGCCGGGCTGTGCTTTAGGCGATTAACTCAACGGAGTGAGTTAATCGCTATTTGGGGGTGTAAAAGACAGATTGGCCGATTGAGCCGTGCTGGGTCAGCTTGCCTTCCTTTTCTAGCTCGTCCAAGTACCGCTCGGCAGTTGCGTTGGATACTGCGGCCAATTTCTCCACATCATTATTCTGGATTTTTCCGTGCTCCTGCACAAATGCGAGAATCTTCTGTTTGTTCTCGGTCTTCTGCTCCATTTGTTTCGCGATAAATCCGGCGTTCGCGTTTCGCCGAGCGATATACATTCCAAGCGCGATGCCGACGAGAGCGACGATGAGTAAAACGAAGTAGTTCATATTGATTTGATTGTACTACTAAGACGACGGGGCTCCCTAGAATGGAATGTCCTCCGGGTTAATATTCTCTTCCTCCTCACTTTCTTCAGACCCTTCAATTTCTTCCTCACCAGTTTCTGCTTCAACATCAGCGCCATATTTACCAACTGCCTCGGCATACAGAGCATCAACCTCTCTATTGAATTGTTCTTTGTTTGCTAGAAACTCGCTTAATTTAGTGTGTATGCTTTGGTAGATAATTTGATGTGCCTTGTTCTGCAACTGGTCGTCGTCATATACATCCATCTCAAATCCATCTTCCTCAGCATGATTTATTAATTTTAGAAGGTCATCCTTGCTTATTTTGTCAATCTCAACCATCTGCTTCTCATCCCAGTAATATCCTTTATGGTCCTTAATTTCTAAATATTTCATACGCTATTTTTTATAATTCTTATACATTTGATTTCTAGTGTCATAAGCATCTTCTCCCGCCTCAAGTGCGTCTAGCAGCACTGCATGACTGCTAACATCTTTCGCTCCATCAGCAGTCTTGAATTTGGTATCTCCTGGTGAACCCGAATATAGGTAATATTCATCATTTCCAGTGATAGTTTCTCTGCTTGTATACAGAATGTAATCCGGCTGCATCAACATTCCTACAGTGTTGTTGTGCGTCACAACAACAACTGGGAGCTCTTTTGAAATGTCCTTGATTACCTTGTTTACATTCTCTTTCAAAAATACGTTGTCGAATGATGATTCAGGTTCATCAATTAGAAGCATCTCAAACTGGCGTGCATCTTGCAGTGCTTTCAGTAAGTTAAATTCAGATCGCTCACCCCCAGATACCGGTTTATCATATTCGTTTAATACGTGGTATCTAACCTTGCAGAAGTAACGATATAAACTGGCTTTTTCGAGGCTTAGTTTTTTTAGTTCTCTTAAATAGATGGAGGGTGACTCGTACTGCTTAAAAGCATCGCTAAATCTTACATCTCTGGTCTTGCTTTCATCCCGTAATTCTTGCGCTCCTTTGAAAGGACCGACCTGTGCCTTAATAGCAAACTTACCAAATGATTTACTATCAATGATTAAATCTTTCTTCACAGCCTTTGCGATTGCATTGAATCTTTTGATTTTTTCTCTTTCCATTATAATTTCATAGAAATCAATATCGTTATGTTTGATGCTCGGGCTAGAGCTGCTAGCTTGTAGCATCTGCGCTACAGCTTTAACAAGCTCATTAACCCAAAGCTTTTTGATTCTTTCTTTATTTTTTTCTTTGTACTGATTTTTTAATTCATCAAGCAAGGCGGTGAGACTGTCTTCAGGTACATATTTTTTGATAGTTGCTCCGTAAGTTTTGTTTTCAAGCAACAACTTGGTTGCCTTTATCACATTATCCAACCCTTCATTTGTACGGATTGAAAATGGAGTTTCTTTGAATAAAACAGCTTTAGAAAATTCATCTTGAAGTTCTTCGCTTTTGGCAAATTTTACTAAAGACTCCGTATATTCCTGCATCTCATAATGTCTAGTTTGTCTATTGATCTCAATCACGTCATCTACTACTAAACGGAACGTTGCAAGATGTTTCTCTCTCACGTCACTACGTTCCTTTTCGAGCATTACGTTAAACTCATCCTCGTCGATTTTAACCAATTCAAATTGTTTAATATATTTGACCTGACTTCCATCTTCGTCAAAAATGCTTTGTAGCATGTTCAGCAAATGAGTTTTCCCAGACGACCTACTGCCCAGTACAACATTCAAACCATGTGATAACTCTTGACCATCACGAAATACCTGGAAAAAATCATGTTGTTCAGAGTCAGTTAGAAACACCTTGTCTTTATCTTTCAACGCAGCGGTAACTGAAGCTAGTGTCACTGGATTTACATTTGTCTTCACAAATGTTTGGCTACCTTGGTATTTTTCGATGTCCAATTCGCTGCTTATTCGTACATCGCTAAATAAAACAGGCGTAAGTGACGATTTTTCTTTTATTAAACGATGGAATTTTTTTGGGCTAGGTACCTCACCAGCGAAAATGTGATCCTTGAGGGAGTCAATTGTACTTTGTCGAACCTCCGGTCTCTTGTCGTAGTGAGGTATTAGCAAATACCCATTCAAATCAACAAAAATCTCCTTTAATTTATCTATAGTGATTTTATTCCGAGCATCGAATTCGCTTTTTACGGATTCGCACTTCTGATTAAAGTCATCAAGATTTTTATTTTCACTGATTAATAACAGATGGCCGTCCTCAAAATCTATTTCAATTCCCGGGAAAACAACTACATTCTGGAGAGTCTTTACGATTTCTTTGAATTGCTCCAGGTCAAATAGATTATGGTTGGTTATAGCAACAGCATCTATTGAATGAGCATTGGTGTACTCTTGGAATTTTGCTAGAGCAAATTCAAAATGCGCGTCTTTGTCATTTACTGCAACAGTGTGTACATGAAAATCTATCTTCTTCATTCTATTTCCCAGATTTAGTCCGGTTATCCTGCTTACACAACATCTGGCAATTTACCGCAATCGTTTTTCCTCCCTCGTGCCAAGGCGTAA
>CAYITR010000066.1:0-3409 GCA_964366465.1 uncultured Candidatus Saccharibacteria bacterium
CTCCAACATATGTGCCTATGTGAGTGCGACCACCCGCCACAGATAAAAACAATTTGGTATATTGTAACACAAACACACGCCTGATTGTATGTTTTAAAATATATTTACTCCCGCTGATTGAAGGCGAAGAAGTACAAAACCCCCTGTCATCAAAACACCCATAACTATTAACACGATTTCACCATAGCTTAATTTTCTAGCAGTGGTGAAAACGGGATTAATTTTAGAATTGTTAAAATTAACGGCTTGCTGAATGAGCGCTAATGGTAGTATTGAGATTAAGAAAAGTATTATTTCAATTAACACATCCAGAAGAACTACACCGACACTATAATCAACCTCTCCTGAAAACAGGAGTATTGAAATATATAGTAATGCTAGTATCACCGGCGAATGCGATTTATATCCGTGGCGATCAGCTTGATCGGTTATTCTTTTAAAAAGAGGATAACAGAAAAAAATAAGAAACACGGATCGCCAGAATGGCATTATATAGGTTCTTTCCGTATTTCTTACTATTTTCCAGTTTTGATAGAACCAATAGAAATGATAAAGTCCTAGTGTTAGGAGCGACATAAAAACTAGTCGCTTGGTGCTAACTCCATAATACTGTAATTCCAACGGACCAGTATTTTCCCCGCATTTAGCGCAAAATTTAGAACCTGCCTCAAGGGCATTACCGCAATTTTTACAAAACATAAGATTAAATATAGCCAACAATTTTACCTAAGTCAATGTGGTTACGCCTGCCTTATTATGTGTTCCACCACATGATGCATCTTGGCGCCAACAAGTTCGCAGACTTCTGAGAAGTGCGAGCCTGGATTTAGGTCGGGGTGAAGGCTTATGCCCAGTAGATAATACTTCCCTCGCGGATTAATTACAAAATCTGATTTTACATAATGCCCTGCGCCGAGGTGCGTGTGTAAATCTTTCGCTAGCTTGCTTAGCTTTTCTTTTTCTTCTAGAGATATTACCCCATAGGAGTTTCCTATAGGGAAAGTATAGACATTCTCACCTCGAAAATCCCGCACCGAATGCAGTGAAGCTATTTTCCCTTCGATAAATTCTTCCACTAAAATACTTTTCTCATGCTTCACTCCGTCTTCAATTGCTCCTACCAATTCGTTAAAATTTTTCGCCAGATGTATGCCCATACTAGAGTCTGGGGTAAAAGACTTTACAATCCACGGTGCGCCGAACTTCTCATGCACTTCTTTGGCTTTCTTTATAGCATACTTACTTCTGTCGCCATCGAAGTCCTCTTGATATACTGGCAAGACTATAGAGCGAGGCATGTTCACATTGTTTAATTTCTTAATGTGCTCGCGGAGTAGGTCAGAACTTGTCTCAAGAGTAGAAGAAAAAAAGTTCTTACTAATACATGGTATAGAGAAATTCGCTAGCGTAACGGAGAATGCCGGGTCAGCAACATTCCAAACCAAATCAACTTTGTGTACTAAATCATGGGGATTTTCCGGTAGCCCGCCCACGTGCCACACCCCATCTTTATCAACTAAAATATCTATAACTTTATATTTATCGGACAAATGCTCGCCAATGTGCGCGATAATCTCCCCGCCCAATTTAAGCGACGAAAAATAATTCGATCCCTCCCCACCCCGCAGTATTCCAATACGCTTAATTTGCATAAGCTTATTATACAACTAAAATAAACATAATTATCGCCAAGCATTTACGAACATAAGGATAAAAAGTGCATACAGGGCAGAGATGACCCCAATCAGGAAAAAAATAACGCTTATTGCTATGTGCTTATTTACCCCAGCAAAGTATCCTATACATAAATATATTATGGAAAATAAGGCAACAAAGAGGGCACTATATTCATTATGTATAGGGAAAATATCAAGAAGAGGGATTCCAAATTCCAGGATCAGAACAACCAAGCCAGCAATTAAGTATTTCATATATGAATTGTATCAAAAAACTCACCTGTGAACAACTTACAAAGCTCCCCGAGGGGAACCCTCGGGAATGAGTAAATTAGGATAAATATTCTTTACAACAAAATGAAATGCATCACCAAATAATTGTGGATTCTCCTTTAACTCTTTTGTAAGTTCTTCCACAGTAAAATATTTACAACTTTCCGCTTCATGGTTCAATATTGGCTTTACGTTCGAAAAAACTTTATAAACTATAAAAACATGATTCTCATGTCTTCCTATCACATGACGATCAAGTATTGCTTTACCAGCAAGTTCGTATTTGAAATCACTCAACCCAAGCTCTTCCATTAATTCTCGTCTCAATGCATCAATATCGGATTCTCCTGCACTTACGTGTCCACCCATGGGAGATACGTATTGACCCATATCCTGTCTGTTTTTTGATGGTCTCGTTAATAACCATCTCCCGCGAGAATCAATTACATTAGCAATTACACATTTATGCAAAAGCCCTTTTTCGTGAGCCTCTCTTTTAAAAACAACTTCTAAAAAATTTCCATTTTCATCAACAATATCTACTAATTCATCTTGTGACATAGTCTATATTTATCAAATTAAACTTCTTTTTGCTAGTACCTTAAACTCCCCGAGGGTTCCCCTCGGGGGTAATATTTCTCATTTTTTTTGACTTGGGAAGCGTTATGGTACCTCTCATTTTAGCTTCAAGAACTACGCGAGACTGTTCAGTTAACTCGAAACCTAGAGGGTCTTCTGTCCACACAAAATCTCTCACAGCGTCGCCTTTCTGTATTTGTGGTTCTCCAGAAAAAGAATCAAGGGCAGTCACATTAGCGATAGCAAGTTTCTTGCCCTTTATTTCGTACGAATCAACAAAAAAAGAACCAAACTTACCAGTATAATCAATACCTAATTCTTCTTTAAGTTCCCTTTTTAGGCCTGTCTTGAGACTTTCTCCTTTTCTTATTTTACCACCTGGAAAATACCATAAACCAGAAGGTCCTTGTACCAGAAGAACTTCTCTTTTTCCTTCAGTGTTTGTGCGAAAAATTGATACACCAACAACAGTATCAAGAATTTCATTTTCGACTTCAACCTTTCTGACCTGTTCTTGCATAATCGCATTATACCAAAAACACCCCGCTTGCGCGAGGTGTTTTTTATTTTACCCCGACGTCTTTCGAGTCGGGAAGCCGACTGTAACGTCGGCTCTGTCCTTTGTTTTGTTTCGTTCTTATATAACTTTTTATTTTTATATGTCTTTCCATATAGTCTAGTCCATTTTAAGTTTGGACAAAAACTATTGCGCGCTCAACCCCAGACGACATGTGCCAAAGCCCCTGTGTCGGGGCTCCGACTTAAACGTCGGAGTTGAGAACGCAATACCGACTCACGTGAGTTCGATATTCCGAAGAACATCGAACCCGTTTTTCAAATTGAATTAATCCACGAGCAGCTTCCGCTACCCGTGCCTTGTT
>CAYITR010000067.1:0-3389 GCA_964366465.1 uncultured Candidatus Saccharibacteria bacterium
TGGAATGTTGGTGAACGGTGGTTTAGAGAATCGATTGCCGAACAATGTAAACATTACGATTCCGAAAATTCCGAGCGACTTGTTGGTGATTGAGTTGTCTGCAAAAGGGATAATGGCCTCAGCTAAAAGCGCTTGCAAGGCGGGCGACGGCAAGGCTTCGCACGTTCTCCTGGCTATAAATCCAAACTTAAATGAAACGGCGGGTTCTCTTCGTTTCTCACTTGGGCGCGAGACAACTAAACAGGACATTGACTATACCATCAAGTCACTTGCTGAGATTTTGAAAAAATTAAAAAAGTGGTATAATTGATGCTATGGATATAAAAGACTTAAACAAATCACAATTAATTCTGCTAGCGATATTGCTCTCCTTCATTACTTCTATCGCTACGGGGATTACCACAGTTACTTTAATGCAACAAGCGCCAGTTGCTTTCACTGCGCCGATTAATCGCGTGATCAAGCAAACGGTTGAGAAGATTGTGCCAGTTCCCGGCAATGATATTGTTCAGACAGTAATAGTGAAGGAGGAAGATTTGGTAGTGGATGCAATTGCTAAAAATCAATCCGCAGTTTTTACGGTCACTAAGGACTTCAGAGATGTTGACGGTATATTGGTGGAAGTTTCGGTTGGTCGGGGTTTTGCAGTTGATGCGACAGGAGCTGTGGTCGCGGTTGACGCAGTATGGGCGCAGGGGCAAGATACTTACTATGTTCAAAATTCTTCAGGAAAATTTAAGGCTAATTTCTGGTTTAGCGACAAAGGAGTTTCCTTTTTAAAAATAGCGGAACCTGTGGATGGCAAGAGCGTGGCTTCATTCACTGTCCCTGTATTCGGAGATTTGAGTAAGACAAAGGTAGGTCAGAAAATTTTGATTCTAGGTGGCACTATTTCCTCTTTTATTTTTGACGGAACTGAACCAATAAAAATAACTGTTCCAAAATCGCAAGCAGGAGGTCTGGTGTTGAATTTGGATGGTGAGGCTTTGGGCATCGCCCTTTCTGGAGAAACTGTATCTTTCACCCCAATCAGTACAATCAATGAATCTCTAAAGGCGAATCCTAATTAGAATTTTTAAAACTTTATAAACTTTCTGCTTTATAACTTTTAACTTATACGTATGCCACCATTAAATAAATTTACAACTAAAGCTAAAGACGCAATCAAGAAAGCTCACGAGCTGGCAATTGAGCGTGGCGTGAACCATGTTTCTTCGTTACACCTCTTGGCGGCGCTCTTGCTTCAAGATGAATCCATGGTTAACTCCATCTTAGACAAACTGGAGGTTGACACCATGCTTCTAACAGATTCGGTTTTGGAGTTAATCGAGACGCCGGAATCCAACAGCACCCTTTCACCCTCGTATCAGATTTATCTCAATCCAGATTTAGCGCAAGTAATCGAACATTCAGTAAAACTAGCGGAATCCATGAAGGACGATTTCGTCTCGACCGAACATTTATTCGTGGCAATTTTAGAAGTTACCAACGACGCCCGAGAGACTTTAGCCAGATTTCGAATAGGGAAGGATGCGGTGATGAAGGTTTTAGGAGAACTTCGCAGTCAAAACATTACCGATGTTACTGAGCCGAAGAAATTCAAACTGCTTTTGAAATACACTCGCAACTTGACCAAGCTGGCCAAAGAGGACAAACTCGACCCTGTTATCGGTCGAGACGACGAGATCATGCGCATTATGCAAATACTTTCGCGTCGCACTAAAAATAATCCGATTTTAATCGGCGAGGCTGGCACTGGCAAGACGGCGGTGGTGGAAGGGCTAGCCAACAGAATAATCAAAGGCAATGTTCCTGAATCTCTGAAAGAAAAAGAACTTGTCTCGCTTGACTTGGGAATGCTCGTTGCCGGCACAAAATATCGCGGAGAATTCGAAGAAAGGTTAAAGGGTATCATGAAAGAAATAGAACGTTCGGACGGGAAGATTATTCTTTTTATCGACGAGATTCATACCATTGTCGGTGCTGGGGGAGCGGAGGGTACAATGGATGCATCTAACATGTTAAAACCGGCGCTCTCGCGCGGAGAACTGCGGGCTATTGGCGCAACCACGCTTCGGGAATATCAAAAACATATTGAGAAAGACCCTGCATTAGCACGCCGTTTCCAGCCGGTGTATATCGACGAGCCGGGGCTAGAAGACGCTATCGCCATACTCCGTGGGCTCAAAGAAAGATACGAGCTTTTTCACGGTGTGCGTATTACCGATGATGCCATTGTTTCTGCTGTCAACCTTTCGGCGAGATACATCACCAACAGATTTTTACCAGACAAGGCGGTGGATTTGATTGATGAAGCCTCCAGTTCGCTTAAGATAATGCTCGAGAATAAACCGCCTATCTTAGAAGACGCGCATCGCAAGATAATGCGTTTTGAAATAGAGAAAGAGGCGCTGAAAAAAGAAATTTCCAGTTTGACCGGAGAAAAAAACAAAGAAGAAAAAGAAAAGGAACGAGAACTCAAGAATAGAATTAAAGAAGTAGATAAAGAGATAGGCAACTTGTATGAAAAAACCAAAGAGCTTGAACTCAAGTGGCAGAACGAGAAGGCTATCGTGGTGGAAATAAGGGCGATAAAGAAAGAGCTCGAAACTATTCGTTTAGAAGCCGAAGATGCGGAGATGAAATCCGATCTTGCTCGGGCGGCGGAAATACGATATGGGAAAATTCCCGCGCTTCGGAAGGATTTAGAGGTCAAACTTTTGCGTTTGAAAAAATTACAGAAATCACGCCGGATTTTGAAAGAAGAAATCACCACCGAAGACATTGCGGAGGTGGTAGCGCGCTGGACTGGTATACCGCTTGCCAAGATGTTAGAAGAAGAGCGCGAAAAACTTGAGAAAATGGAAGCGGAATTGAAGAAGCGGGTTGTCGGTCAGGATGAAGCTATTCATCGTATGGCTGATGTAATTCGTCGTTCGCGCGCGGGGATTAGTGACCCGAACAGACCTATCGGTTCATTTATATTTTTGGGTCCAACTGGAGTGGGCAAGACCGAGCTGACAAAAGCACTAGGGCAGTTTATGTTTAACGATGACAAGGCTATCATCCGAGTGGACATGTCGGAATATATGGAGCGACATTCGGTGTCGAAACTTATTGGTTCTCCGCCCGGATATGTAGGCTATGATGAAGCAGGGCAGTTGACTGAGGCGGTGCGTCACCGACCGTATGCCGTGGTGCTCTTTGACGAGATCGAGAAGGCGCATCCGGAAGTTTTTAATATGCTTCTGCAGGTAATAGACGAAGGTCGGCTGACCGACGGCAAAGGCAGAGCTGTGAATTTCAAAAACACAATAATCATCTTGACTTCAAATATTGGTTCGCAGTTTGTGGAGAAAATGGAATCTATTGGATTCTCTAATAATTCA
>CAYITR010000068.1:0-3354 GCA_964366465.1 uncultured Candidatus Saccharibacteria bacterium
CTCTAAACCACCGTTCACCAACATTCCAATGTTCTTTAGAATGTTAGAATGTTGTAATGGGTTAAAAAAGTAATCTCTCAACTTTGTTAAGCGTTTTACTTCTTGTTCTTTTGTTTTTTCTACTTCTTCAAGCGCCTTCGCAAGCGCGACCGCACCAACCACATTTTCAGTGCCAGGCCGGAATCCGCGCTCTTGATCTCCGCCAAACATTATTGCAGACACAGGTGTGCCGCGTCTGACATATAGAACCCCTATCCCTTTGGGTCCATAAATTTTTGCCGAGTTGAAAGACATTAAATCCACACCTAATTTTTCGACATTGATTGGCAAGTAATTCATCGCCTGCGTCGCATCTGTATGAAAATAAACCCGCCCGAACGACCGTTCAGTCGGGCGGGTTTTCACTTTATGGGTTTTATTATAATGCCGAATTTCTTTAGCTATTTCTCGGATCGGCTGTATAGAACCGATTTCATTATTGGCGTACATGACTGACACAAGCACCGTGTTTTTATTTAAAGCTTTTTTTATTTTTTGTGGATCAACAATTCCATTTGTCTCAACCAGAACAAAAGTAGCGCCTCTGTGTTTGCAGGGTTCTAATACAGACGCATGCTCAATATTGGTTGTTACCATACCGCCAGACCTCATACCTAAAATTGCCAAATTATTGCTCTCAGTCGCTCCGGAGGTAAAAATAATTTCATCGCTATGCGCACCTAAAATATCGGCCACCGTTTGCCTAGCTTTTTCTAGCTTATTTTTCTCTTTTACTCCAAGCTCGTGAATAGCTCCTGGGTTAGCGGACCCCGAAAGCGCAGAAGAAGCATAATCCAAATAGATTTTTCTTATTGATTTTGCCATAAAAGTAGTATATATTGAAAACATATGGACGCAAGGCTTGAAGTAGCTTTTTTTGTTTTTGCTGGCATTGCCATTTTACTCGGCGCATTTTGGGTATTCACTACTGAAAAGCGCTTAAAAAGATTTTTCCTAGGCAAAAAAGCCAAAGACCTTGAAGACACTATTGTCATGCTCCAAGAAGAAATCGCACAGCTTAAAGAATCAAAAATCGCAACCGAGAAAAGTCTAGCTGAAATTAACGCCAAACTTCGCAAGAGCATTCGCGGACTTCAAACATTGCGCTTTAACCCTTTCCCCGACCAAGGTAGCAATCAAAGTTTCGCAATCGGAATGTTAAACGAAGACGGCGACGGTGTGGTACTCTCGAGTCTTTACTCTCGCGACAGGATGAGCATCTTTGCTAAACCTGTTATAAATAAAAAATCCGAATACGAACTCACGAGTGAAGAAAAAGATGTCCTAGAAAAAGCCAGGGTATAAGTTATAAAGTAGGATGCAAAAAGAAAATAAAAAAATTAATAGGCCTCCAGTCGTGGTAGTGATGGGCCATGTGGACCATGGTAAATCAACCTTGCTTGATTATATTCGTAAAACCAACATCGTGGAGGGCGAGGTAGGTGGTATCACTCAGCGAATTTCCGCGTATGAGCTCGTACACAAGGACGAACAAGGCGAAAATAAAAAAATCACCTTCCTAGATACTCCTGGCCACGAAGCCTTCTCTAAAATGCGCGAACGCGGAGCGCGCATTGCCGATATTGCCATCCTAGTCGTGGCCGGTGATGACGGCGTGAAACCCCAAACAGTTGAAGCCTGGAAGGCAATCTCTGCTATGAACCTCCCGGTTATCGTCGCCATCAACAAGATAGACAAGCCCGACGCCAATGTGGAGAAAACAAAAATCGAACTGGCGGAAAAAGAAATTTATCTAGAAAACTATGGTGGCAAAATTCCATTTGTGGAAATTTCTGCTAAGACCGGAGTGGGCATTGATACCCTGCTCTCACTTATATTAATTGTCGCTGAAATGGAAGATTGGCAAAATATTCCGGACGAAGAAGCGACAGGATTCGTCATTGAGGCCAACTTGGACTCCAAGCGTGGCATCCAAGCATCTCTGGTCATAAAAAACGGCACATTGAAAAACGGCATGATGGTGACAGTGGAAGACAGTATTTGTTCCGCGCGCATCATAGAAAATTACCTAGGTAAAACAATCACCGAGGCTACCGCCTCGTCCCCCGTGCGCATCTTTGGCTTTGATAAAATGCCCCCAGTGGGAGCCGAGTTTAAATCATTCAACAATAAGAAAGATGCTCAAGAATGTATAAAATCATGTAAGGCCTCGATACCGGAAGACAAGAAATCGGCGCACGGAATCTTGACCGGAGATGGCGTCGGAAAAATAATTCCAATAATGATTAAAGCCGACAGCTCGGGTTCGCTCGAAGCTCTGGAAAAAGAAATAGCAAAGATAAAAAGCGACGGCGCGGAGTTTAGAATTATAAGCAAGGGTGTAGGTTCAGTTTCAGAGTCAGACATCAAGTGCATAGTCGATTGCGGGAACGCCATCATGATCGGCTTTAATGTCAAAACTGACGGAAGCGCGCTTGACCTTGCCGAAACGAGAGGTATCACTATTTCCAATTTTAATATAATTTACAAAGTTACCGAATGGCTGACGGAGGAGATAGAGAAAAGACGACCAAGGGTAGAAACTGTCGAGACCACCGGCAAAGTCAAAATTATCCGTGCTTTCAGTCGCACCAAAGAACGCCAGATATTGGGCGGGAAAGTTACAGAGGGACGCATCGCCCTAAACAGTATAGTGAAAATTCTACGCCGAGATTTCGAAATCGGTCGAGGGAAAATCGTTAATCTGGAAAAAGGCAAAATAAAAACAAGTATAGTGGAAGAAGGCAGTGAATTCGGTATGATGATCGAGTCGAAGATAGAAATAGCGGCCGGCGACGTCATCGAATCCTTTAGTATTGTAGAAAAATAATATAAGGGTACACTTGTCCCGTATTAAATTTTTGAGTAAAAACAAATGGTCAATATTAATAACAATTTAAAATTTTAGTACTGGGATGCTTACTCAAGGGAGTGCTATACCAAGCGGAAGACAAGAAAAGGTTGCAAACTTTATCAAGGAGCAATCAGCTAATTTTTTGTTGAAAGAAAATAACAACACTTCGCTCATCACCGTCACGGGTGCCACCGTCTCCCCCGACCTGAAGCGCGCCACAATATTCATGACTGTACTACCGGAGGCAAAAGAAAAGTTGGCGCTGGAGTTCGTCAAAAGAAAACGCGGAGAGTTGCGAGATTTTTTGAAAAAAAATATGACCACGAAAAATGTGCCTTTTGTGGATTTTGCCATCGACCTCGGAGAAAAGAACCGTCAGAAAATTGACGAACTATTGCGAACCAGCTGAGGCCTGGGGCGGAATTGAACCGCCGTATATTCCTTTTGCAGAGGAATGCCTT
>CAYITR010000069.1:0-1694 GCA_964366465.1 uncultured Candidatus Saccharibacteria bacterium
TTACTGATATTTCAGAAGGGAGTATAAAAATTGATGGACAAGATATAACCAAAATAACTCAAAATGATTTGCGTTCCATTATTTCTTATGTCCCACAAGAGTCTATTTTATTTCACAGAACTATTGGTGAAAATATTGCATACAGTAGTACGGGTGTTTCAAGTGGAGAAATTATTGAGGCGGCGAAAAAAGCCCATGCACATGAATTTATTGAAAAACTTCCGAAGGGTTATGATACCAAGGTTGGCGAGCGAGGCGTGAAGCTCTCTGGTGGAGAGAGGCAAAGGGTGGCTATCGCGCGGGCGATGCTGAAGGATGCGCCGATTCTGATATTAGACGAGGCGACGAGCTCGCTCGATAGTGTTAGTGAGTCTTATATTCAGGATGCTTTCAACGAACTCATGAAGGGCAAGACGACGCTGGTCATCGCGCACCGGTTGTCAACTATTCAAAAAATGGATAGAATCATTGTGCTTGATGGCGGGAAGATAGTCGAAGAGGGAACACATACTGAACTTTTAGCAAAAGATGGAATGTATGCAAATTTGTGGAATCATCAAACTGGGGGATTTATGGCATGACCTCTCCCCAACCCCTCTCCTTGACAAGGAGAGGGGAAAGCAAGGGGTGAGGTAAATTATTTATGAAATTAGAAAATATTAGAAATTTTTCAATCATAGCGCATATTGACCACGGCAAGAGCACCTTGGCGGACAGAATGCTTGAGATAACGCACACTGTGGAGGCGCGTAAAATGCGCGACCAAGTGCTCGACTCTATGGAGCTCGAGCGTGAGCGTGGCATCACTATCAAAATGCAACCCGTAAGGATGGAGTACAAGTTGAAAGTTGAAAGTGGAAAGTGGAAAGAAAATAATTCAGGAGCTTTGGACTTTGAACTTTATACTTTGAACTTAATTGACACCCCTGGGCACATTGATTTCTCATATGAGGTTTCTCGAGCCCTGAAGGCCGTGGAGGGCTCTATTTTGCTCGTAGACTCAACACAGGGCGTGCAGGCCCAAACCCTTACTACGCTTGCTATGGCGCGCGAGGGGGGGCTTAAAATCATCCCCGTCCTCTCCAAGATAGATTCTCCACTTTCGAGGGTAGAAGATATAAAAGAAGAGGTAGTGACTCTCCTCAACTGTAGTCCGAGCGATATACTTTTAGTTTCTGGTAAGACAGGTGAGGGAGTGGAAAATCTTCTACAAGAAGTTATTAAACGTGTGCCAGAACCACAGACAACACATACTGGAGAAAATATCTTGCGCGCGCTGGTTTTCGACTTCAAATATTCCAATCATAGGGGAGTAATAGTTTTCGTGCGGTTGCTAGACGGGCAAGTGCGTAAGGGTGACACATTACTTTTTGCGGTTTCGGGTGAGAAATTTACAGCGCTCGAAGTCGGCACTTTTTCTCCAGAAGAAACTCCGCGCGATTCTCTCTCGGCCGGCGATACGGGCTACATCGTCACCGGTATAAAGAAGCCGGGTATCGCTTCTGTCGGAGACACTATCACCATGTTCAAGAATCCTCTGCCGGCTTTTCCAGGCTACATGCAACCCATGCCGGTGGTTTGGGCCTCCGTTTTCCCCGAAGATGCAGACGACTTCGCAGAATTAAAATTGGCTCTAGGAAAATTGAAACTTTCGGACTCGGCTTTTTCTTACGAAGAAGAAGCCTCGGGTTCCC
>CAYITR010000069.1:1704-2543 GCA_964366465.1 uncultured Candidatus Saccharibacteria bacterium
GGGCAAAGGTTTCCGTTGCGGATTCCTTGGCATGCTCCATTTGGAAATTATTACCGAGAGGCTGAAGCGCGAATTTAATTTGGAGCTCGTTATCACCACCCCGTCCATCACTTACGAGGTGGTTTTGCGAAATAATAAAAGGGAAAAGGTGTATTCCCCATACTTTTTCCCAGACGACGGCAATGTACTGCAAGTTTTTGAGCCTTGGGTTGCAGTGAAAATAATAACTCCAGCTGAATACCTCGGTGGGATTATGCAGATGCTTTTTGACCACGAGGCGGAAATAGGCGAGACGGACAACTTCGGCGATAACCGTTCCGCAGTCTCAGTCAAGATGCCACTTCGTGAATTGATGCGCAACTTCTTCGATGAATTAAAAAGTGTATCTTCTGGCTATGGATCTATTTCCTATGAAGTGGGAGAACTCCGTGAAGCCAATGTGACTCGGCTAGATGTCTTGGTGGCGGACGAAGTGGTGCCAGCTTTCTCTAGGGTGGTGTCTAAGAAAAGGGTGGAGGTGGAGGCGGAAAGCGCAGTGGAAAAGCTGGCGGAGCTACTGCCTAGGCAGATGTTCAGTTTAAAAATTCAAGGACGCGCGCTCGGACGGATAATATCTTCGAGGTCGCTCTCGGGCATGAAGAAAGATGTGACTCAGCACATGTACGGGGGCGACATCACTCGCAAAATGAAACTTCGCGAAAAGCAGAAGAAGGGAAAGAAAAAAATGAAAGCCCGTGGTAAAGTGAACATACCTCAAGACATCTTCCTGAAAATGATGCGGTCATAACTTCCAAATCTGGCCAATCTCATCGTCTAAAATCCAAACCCGAATCGTCAAT
>CAYITR010000069.1:2553-3312 GCA_964366465.1 uncultured Candidatus Saccharibacteria bacterium
CACATGTACGGGGGCGACATCACTCGCAAAATGAAACTTCGCTAAAAGCAGAAGAAGGGGAAGAAGAAAATGAAAGAAAGAGGGAAGGTGAACATCCCCCAAGATGTATTCCTGAAAATGATGCGCTCCGGAGAATAACCCTTTTTGGTTTTTTATCTAAAAATCGGGAAATACAGCAAAATCATGCTGATGATAATTAGGGTACTCAACACCGCCCAGGCGAACTGTATTTTCTTTTGATGTTTTCGGTTGAAAAGCATATGTGTTAATATAGCATATATGATGAGGAATTTTCAACAAAAGAGAGGCTGGCGAAATATCATCGAATCATGGCCGGTTTTAATACTACTTTTTATACTGGTTTTGGTGTTTGCTTGGGGGGTGAAAGGTTTTATGGAGAAAATGTTGACGACGAGGGAAAACAGGAAAATTACCGAGATGGAGCTCAGTGAACTCAAAGAAAAAAAGGCGCAACTTTCCACTGATATTGCTAAATTGCAAACCGAGAGCGGGGTGGAGGAAAATATTCGTGACAAATTCGGATTGGCAAAAGAAGGTGAGGGGCTTATCGTGGTGGTGGAAGATAAAAATAAAGCCGAAGCGGAGGAAGAGAAGCCTGGATGGTTTGAGTCGTTATGGAATAAGTTATTTAAATAAAATGCGGTCATAGTTTAGTGGTAAAATGAGTCCTTCCCAAGGATTAGATGAGGGTTCGATTCCCTCTGACCAGATCGGAAGAGCACACGTCTGAACTCCAGT
>CAYITR010000070.1:0-3042 GCA_964366465.1 uncultured Candidatus Saccharibacteria bacterium
AGAGTGGACTTTACACGGCGGTTTAGATAAAATATAGGGGTATGATAGATATAGATGTGATTCTTTTTAATCTCTATAGATTTTTTTTCGCTGTCATTCTGCCAATATTTGGGGTGGTGGTTTTGGGCAAGGTGGCATGGAAGATGTGGATTCATTATATTCGGCAAGACTTTATCTCCGGCATTGAATATGTTTTACTTGAAATCGTTCCTCCACGCGATGTGCTTCGTTCACCCGCGGCGATGGAGCTTTTCTTTGCTAACGCGCTTTTCCATTGGAGCATGAAAGGAGGCGCGGAAGAATACTGGCAGGGTGCGGTGTGGTTTTGGTTCTCACTCGAAATTGCGTCAATCGAAGGACAAGTGCATTTTTATATTCGCACACCTTCGCGCATCCGAACTTTGATTGAAACCCAAATGTATGCCCAATATCCCCAAGCCCAGGTCAAAGTGGTAGAGGATTACACACTTGCGGTGGATGAGATAACGCCAAAGAGTAAATGGAACGCTTGGGGTTGTGAATTTAAGCTAACTAAGCCGGAAGCTTACCCCTTAAAGACCTACATAGATTTCGGTTTGGATGACGACCCAAAAGAAGAATACAAGATTGACCCAATTTCTGGGTTGATTGAATTCTTTGGATCCTTAGGCAAAGGGGAACAAGCATGGATTCAAATTGTGGTTACGCCTTCCAAGAAAGAATACAAAACGCCGGGAACTTGGTTTGGGAAACATAATTGGATTGAGCAGGCAAAACTTGAACAAGAAAAATTATTGGCCCCATTTACTCAATATAAACCTCAGGTATATCCGACACCACATATGGCGAAAGAAATACGTATGCCGGACACACTGAAGAATGTGTCAACTGGAATGTCGGCTAAAACTTCAAAACTGGGTTTTGACACAGGTATTCGGGTTATGTATGTTGCGCCCAAAGAAATATACCCTCCGGGAACGCGAACCAACAACTCAAGAAATATTCGTCTAATTATGCGTCAATATGCCAAGCCCGACAGTAATGAATTTTATCGCACTAACTCCGCGCAGGGTGATGCCTATAGCGGACTTTTTCCAGCTTCTAAAGAAACAGTGATGATGCTTGCCAATAGAATGCTCAACGAATACCGCGAGCGGGCTTTCTTTCATCATCCGCTTCGACACCAGATTTTTTCTATGTCTAATTGGAGTTGGCCATGGCCAGGTGTCTTTAGTGCTGGAGGATTAATTAAGGCGTATGTTCATCCAGTAACATTTGTCTTAAACACCGAAGAGCTCGCGACGATATGGCACTTCCCAGGGCAGATACTTAAAGTTCCTACACTTACTCGAATTGAGTCTAAGGAAGCTTCTCCACCTCCAAACTTACCGACATAATAGAATGGGGAATATAAAAAGATACATATTAATAATTCTGGTTGTTGTCGTGCTGTTTTTTTTGAATGCGCCGATGGATTTCCCCGTAGGCACAATTGTTAGCATTAACAAAGGTGATAGCTTGCGAAGTGTTTCTTTAAAATTAAAAGAAAATAACTTCATTCGCTCCCGGCTTGTCTTCGAGGCTGTAACTATCATATATGGAGGCGAGAGGCATGTATTGACGGCGGATTATTTATTTGAAAAGAAATTAACGGTTTATGAAATAGCGCGAAGAATTCGTAACGGAGAACGCAATCTGGCGCCAGTTAAGGTAACAGTACCCGAAGGGTTCACTGTTTTAGAGATGGCCCCTCTATTTGCCGAGAAATTAATTTCATTTAATCAAGAACAATTTATTTTAAAAGCTAAAGGCTTGGAAGGTTACCTTTTCCCCGACACTTATTTCTTCTTTACGGATGACAACGAAGACAAAGTGTTAAAGTCTATGCAAGACAATTTTGAAGATAAAATTGCTCCACTTCGGTCGCAAATTGTTGCCAGTGGAAAAAAGGAACGAGACATCATAATCATGGCGTCACTCGTGGAAGGGGAAGCCAAGGGGGATGATGACCGCGCATACATTGCCGGCATTTTATGGAGGAGGCTAAGTATCGGCATGGCGCTTCAAGTGGATGTAGCGCTCGAGACATATAAAACTCGGGGCTTACCCAAGGCGCCGGTCGGTAACCCCGGATTTAAAGCAATTTTCGCGACCCTCAATCCACAGAAATCGAGTTATTTGTATTATTTGCACGATAAAGATGGCAATATTCGTTATGCAAAAACTTTTGGAGAACACAGAGCTAATATAGAAAAATATCTAAAAAACTAACTATGAAGAAACACAATCTGGCTTTTATCGACATAGAAACCACTGGACTAAATGTGCTGGAGCATGAAATTATTGAAATTGGATGTGTTATAACAAATGCAGATTTACGAGTTATTGAAGAATTTGAATTAAAAATAAAACCAGAGCATATAGAAAATGCGGATTTGGTAGCTTTGAAAATTAATCACTACAACGAAGATGGCTGGAAAGATGCGAGACCCCTAAAAGAAGTGATGAAAGTTTTTTCTAAAAAAGTTAAGGATTGCATTATGGTCGGGCATAATGTAGCCTTCGATTCAAGTTTTCTTGAACATGCTTTTTCAGTAGCTGGAGTTTCGAGTACGATGCATTATCACAAGCTCGATACTGTCTCCATTGCTTGGGCAAAACTCCATAAAGATACAGTGCTCATTCACTTTTCTTTACATGAGCTTTGCACACGTTTTGGGATAAAAAATGAAAATCCGCACACAGCGCTCTCGGATGCGAGAGCAACCTGCGAGCTTTACAAAAAACTAATGGAATTATAGATTGAGAGTATGAAGAAAATAGTTTTCGTGGGACTCTCTGGCGGGGTGGATAGTGCGGTGTCGGCAGCTCTGCTGAAGAAGCAGGGGTATGATGTCGTGGGAGTTTTCATCCGGACTTGGCATCCGGAGTTTTTAGAATGCAATGAGGAGGAAGAGCGCCGCGATGCTATGCGCATCGCGGCGCATCTAGACATCCCGTTCCTGACTTTCGACTTTGAGAAAGAGTATAAATAAGAAGTGGCAGACTATATGATACGCGAAA
>CAYITR010000071.1:0-3038 GCA_964366465.1 uncultured Candidatus Saccharibacteria bacterium
ATTTTCTATAGCATTAAAAGCTATAGGCATTTCTAAATCGGAAGGATCGAAATAAATTACATCGTTTATGCGTTCTGGAGGAACAAATTCTAAAATTTTCTCGGCCGAATCCCCGTGTGGGTCTATAAAACCTAAACCCTTGCCATGAATAATATCCGAAATAATCATGTTTTCGAGCATGGTCGTTTTACCCATACCGGTTTTTCCAATAATATAGGTGTGTCTTCGGCGATCGTCTTTTTTAATACCAAAACGACGCTTCTCGTTTCTAAAATTTGTCTCTGCAAATAAAGTTATTTCGTCATTCATGAATCTCGTAACTTATAGCTTATAACTTGAAACTTATAAATTTTTTAAAATACCCCAAATCATAGCTCCGATAGAATCACTGGTTTCATTAAGTACTTTGTATTCACCCTCTAAAATATACTTCTCTTTTAAAGAAAAATAAACCAAGTATTTTGATTCTTTGAGTGAACCATAGGAGGTCTCTAAAAAAATCTTATTTACCTTATCTCTTCCCCTAGCATAACCCTCTATATAGTTTAGCATTATAGACATAGATGACCTTCTTAACTGAGAAGTGACTCCATATAATTCGTCTCTGGGAAATTTTTTCGTAACCTTATAAACCAAATGTATGTAGCTATCAATCTTAGACTTTAATTCTTCATGAAAAGTTTTTTGCATTTTGAATTACAGGTTTCATGTTACAAGTTTTAAGATTAGTAGCTTGGAAGCCCTGCTGGTGGTTCGCCTTTTTTAGCTTGAACTCTAGGCAAGCTTGGCGCCATAACAACTCGTCCTGGGAAGTGGTAAAGTGTTGCCAGTTCTTCTGTATTCATTACAAACATAGTATCTGGTCGGCCGCGAATTCTATATTTATATAACATCCACTTCTTCTTTTGCATTTCTTTAAACTTTTTAAAAGGAAATTTTCCTGCAGTTAATGTGGCGCCATCTCTTTTTATAGAATTTAAATTTTGTGTACTAAACTGGTTAAAACCAGAAGCAACTTGAAAAAATGTTGGTATATAAAAAGCTTCTTTAGTACCTATATACAGAACTCTAATAACTGTCTCAAAACCCACTTTAGAGGTTTTTCTTTCTATTGCCTCTATAATTTCTTTTTCACCCGAAGTAAGAAACTGCATTAATGAGTGAGGCTTATCGCTCTTAGGTGAACCCCATTCAAAAGGTTCAAATTCCGGAGTTTTAAAAGGTGCTTGCACTGCTCCCTTAGCAAAATCGGATAATTCTTTTTTAAGTAACGCCCACATATAAGAACCCTTCGGCACTTCTTTTTTAGGACGTCCAACTAATTTTAAAACAGTTTCCATGGCTATTTTTTTCCATGTATCGTCTGTTGGTCTTATTGCTATCTGAATCCAAGCTTGTTCACCTTTTTTTAAACGCGTCATTGTTTCGGCTATGCCCGCCAAAGGATCCACCAAAGAAATATTAGAACCACCTTCTTTGCTACTTTCGGTCTTTAATTCGAAATCTTTATAGGTGCGTATTGGGTAACCATCTTCACGTGCCAATTTAAGTTCGCAACCAAAAAGGTCGTGAGTTTCGTTTGGTATGATTGCCGGAACGTTTGCCGTGTAGTCTTCGGCATCAAAAATTTCGGCTTGTGGATATTGCGCATAAATTGCCGCCTCCACTAAATTTCTAAATTGGCCGAGCGTGCGAATATAAAAATGTAATTCACCTTCGAAAGAAGTTATTTCTAAACTAAACCATTCTTGAACACGCCCTTCCACATAACGTTTCCACCAACCACCTTTAAAAAGAGTGCTTTGCAAAATTGCCAAAACCTGTTCCATAGCCAATGGGCTTTTTTCCACATCTGGCGGTAAACGAAATTCTAACATCTGCCACTTAAACTTTTTTAAAGTTTTAATGCGAATGTGGTACATATAGGCATCCCATAAAAATGGTGCCAAAAGAATCGGCAAAAAAATCCAACCCCATAACCAAATATGGTGTGAGATTACTCCCAAAATATCGAATATTAAACTAAACGGATTTTGCAACATCTTATATTATATTTTATCATTTACCCCGTTTAATCCAAAATACATTGTGCAGTATAAAGTAAGGTAATATCATCCAGATATCTAAGAGAGTTAAGCAAATATGTAAAGAAGGATTTTACGGGGCTTTGTTATCTTAATAAAATAAAAAGAGCGAAGCGGTTTTTCCGCTTCGCTCTTTGGAGATTATTTCATTTTACCTTTTACCTACCCTAAACTGCATTGTTCTATTGCCTTGAAGTATAAGATCCGTTGACTGATACAACACTAAGTTCTGAGGAATCTTGATTCCCATTCCCATATTAAGAATGCCGAGTAAGCCTGCTGGCAGACCAACTGAATCAGGCAACACAGCCAGAGAATCCAAACCGGCAAACTTGCTTGTGTCCACACCCAAAGAATCACCGCTCATGTCTGGCATGGGAGAAGAAACAAAAGACACAGCCACGCCAAGAATAGTTTTTTCATCCTCACCGTTTACCTCTTTAAGGAACTCCTGCATAGTCATGTCGGACATGCTTGTGTCTGGCAAAAGAGTGGTGGAGCCAAAGTTACTGCCAAGTTGAGACTCCATGAAACTTATGGCCATCTTTGGACCCACATTCAGAGAATATGTGCCCTCAGGAAAAGTGTCTGGGATGGCTATATCAAACGTAACCTCCCTGTCCTCTGTTCTGTTTACGCGTAGATTCACTCCGACCTTCAACACATCTCCCACAAAAACGGATGTATCGGCATGTATCTTTGTGATCATGCCGATAAGCAAGCTGTCCACCATTTTTACAGAAACAACAACATCCTTTATTTGCAGTTTCTGGTATGGATTAGATAGCAACATTCCATGAGAGGAAAAATATCCATAAATGGCGCCAAAGAGAACTTGTGAGGACGGCGAATCATAGTCAGAATAAAGCCGACTATTTTTTATTTCGATATTAGAATAGTCGGTAGTGATTTTGGTATCAACTCTAAAGCTATACTTGTTAGCTACGTCGTCGT
>CAYITR010000072.1:0-2604 GCA_964366465.1 uncultured Candidatus Saccharibacteria bacterium
GGAGGGTTTCAAATGAACAACGACGAAAAAGAATTAACTAGATCCTTCTCAATGGTCTTTGGTAGCAAAAGCGACGAAGGTCGCTCTCCTGGGCCAATGTTTCTCGAGGAGGTTTTCTTTGCACTGGAAGATTTCAGATTCAGCAGTTGCTTTGGCGGGCGAAAGTCCAAGCTCGACATCGAGAGGGAGCGACAAGCTTACGAAGTTCAGAAGCACGTTGCCCTCAACATGTTTCGGAAGTCCGCAAGGCTTCAAGGGGCAAGCGCCGGGCTGAAAGAATATCTGGCTCATCGCTATTTTCTTACCGCCATTATCAAGGACAAGGGTTGGGTGGTGGTTTGGGAAAAGTTTCGTGCAAACTGCAGGGCCAATCCCAAGCTTTCTGCCTACATTGATCACCTCATGATCTAAAACGAGAGGTTCCCCATAGCGCGGATTCGTGAAAGCGAAGTCCGCGCAACTTTTTTATCTGATTTAAAATACCCAGCAAGGCCAATCATGATTGCGTTGTCTGTTGTGAGTGTTTGTGAAGGAACAAAAAGTTTTGTTTCTGGAAAATTATCGGCGAACGATTTTTCAAAAGAATGGCGAATTTGTTTGTTTGCTGAAACACCACCACCGAGTGAGAATGTTTTTATTTTATATTTTTTTACTGCTCGTTCACTTTTTGAAAGTAAAACTTCTGTTGCGGAATCTTCAAATTCGCAAGCAATTGATTCTTTGACATCAGCAGTAATTTTGGCTAAAACATTCTTCTTTGATGAATGTTCGCCCGACCCAGCTGATGCTTGGTTTAGGGAAATTTTTTTTAATGTATAAAGGACTGCGGTTTTTAAACCAGCAAAAGAAAAATCAAAATCTTTTGAATGAAGCATTGGTCGGGGTAGTGGATATGCTGATTTTTCTCCAAGATGTTTTTCGCGATATTTTTCAGCAAGACGAGATATCTCAGGCCCTCCGGGATACGGTAGGGAAAGCATTCGCGCGACCTTATCAAAGGCTTCGCCGACAGCATCGTCTCTTGTTTGTCCGATTAGCTTGTAGACACCCCATTTTTTAGCCAAAACAAGCTCAGTATGACCGCCAGAGATAAGAAGAGACAACATTGGGAATAGGGGTTTTTTGAGCGTAAAATTGCCATTTTTTACGTTTTTTAGAAGGGAAGCGAGTAAGTGTCCTTCCATGTGGTTTGCCGGAATAACCGGTATGCCCCAAAGGAAATTTAAGGCTTTAGCAAAATTGATTCCAACCCAAAGTGCCGGCTCAAGTCCTGGCCCATTTGTTACAACAATCAGGTCTATTTTAGGAGTTTTTATACTTGGTAGTTCTCCACAAATCAATTCAAAAAGTTCCGACTCGTGAGAGAGAAGTGTTTTTAGTTTGTTTATGTCTTTGGTGCTAAAAGTTTTTGTTTTTTCAGTTTTTAGCAGACCGCTTTCTTTTAGGGCTGTTTTTAAAATTGGAACAAGGTTTTTTGAGTGTTCACGCTTGGCGAGTGCTGGATATACGCCTCCATATTGCTCGTGGATTTTTATTTGTGAAATAAGCGCATTACCCAAAACAGAAACTTTTGTTTCCGTTTTGGTTTCCTTAATATCAAGAATGGCTATCGCAGTTTCGTCGCACGATGTCTCTATGGCTAAGATTTTCATAAAATATTAAATACGGAGTTAAATATGGTTAGACCACTTCTCGCCCAGTAGGAAGTAATCTTTCCTACTGGGGTCGTCACACGATGTTTCTATTGCTAGGATTTTCATAATATTTGCATATTATCCGAACAAAGCCAAAAAGGCTAATTGTGTAGATAAGACAATCTTTTCTCTTCAGGAAAGCGTTCTATGGCATAACGAAGTGTGGTTCGTGGAATTTGTTTGAGGTGTTTTTTAAGGAATTTTTCCTCCTCTGCTTGAGAATATCTTTTCCCGACTTCACGAAGCATCCAACCAACTGCCTTGTGAATTAAGTCGTGTTTATCGTTTAATAAAATTTCGGCAATTTTTAATGTTTCTTTTGGTTGGCCTTGTTTTATAAAATGAAATGTTGAAAGTATTGCAATTCGGCGTTCCCAAAGATTTTTTGAGCGCGCAAGTTTTAAGAGGGTGGAAGTTTCTTGTTTCGTTTGATAAAGATATGCGCCGATAATTTTATCTGCTGAAAGGTCAACTAGGTCCCAGTTGTTTATTTGTTTTGTGTGTTTTAAATAAAAGTTAAAGATGTCTTTTTTGGTTTTTTCGTCTCCTTTTTCAAATTGATAAACTAAAATTAAAATTGCGACTAATCTTTCCTCGTGTATTTTTGAGGAAAGAAGTTGTTTGGTGTTTAGTAGAGAAAGGTCTTTGTATTTTAAAGAAATCGAACGAGATTTTGGAACGGTTACTCCAAGAAAAATATCTCCCTCAGCATATTCACCAGGGCCGGTTTTAAAGAAGTTTTGTAGGACTTTCTTCTTTTTTGGATCGGCTAGCTTTTTTAAATCGTTTTTAAGAGAGATGAGTTGTGGCATGGGTGATTATGGGTTAGTGTCGTCGCGCTCTATTATAACTTACGCTTGTGGTCAGGAATAATTTACACTCTGCATGGTTGAGGGGTCGGCTACACATA
>CAYITR010000073.1:0-2581 GCA_964366465.1 uncultured Candidatus Saccharibacteria bacterium
CTATAATTTTTTCTAATGGTTCTTTTTTCATATCTTTTTACACCTAGTAAAGGCCTAAAATCACCCCGCCGTATCGATAGGGGGTGCCTGCCCGTCCTTTGGCGGGTATAACGCAAATTTAACACATTAATTCTTCTTCTCCAAGCGCGTCTTTAGCACCACGATTTCATCCCTCAATATCGCCGCGGTTTCGAAGTCTAGCTCTTTCACTGACCTGTTCATTTCTTTTTCCTTTAGTTTTATTATTTTTTCGTAGGTTAGTGTCTCTATTTCTTGGTCAGATAAATGCGACTCGCCTAAACCAACTGGTTTGAATGGTTTCTTTAATTCCTTTTTGTACGCTCTCTTGAAAACTTCCAAGTCTAAGGCAAGCTCAGCATTGACCGCCTTGCCGTGTTCGCTTTCCATCGCTTCGGTAATGTCATGAATCTTTTTTAAAATAGTTTTCGGGGTAATGCCGTGCTTTTTATTATGTGCCAGCTGGATGTCGCGCCGACGCTTAGTTTCTTGAAGCGCCCGCTCCATCGAGCCGGTCACAACATCGGCATAAAGTATGACCCGGCCTTCGCTGTTTCGCGCGGCGCGACCGATGGTCTGGATGAGCGCCGTATCAGAACGCAAGAATCCTTCCTTGTCCGCATCAAGTATTCCAATAAGTGCCACTTCCGGCAAATCCAGCCCCTCTCGGAGCAGGTTCACCCCTACTAATACATCGAAGTCTCCCTTGCGAAACTTCGTTAATATTTGAATTCGGTCGAGCGTCTTTATGTCGCTATGTAAGTACTCTGCCTTGATGTGTTTGTCTTTTAAATATAAAGTTAGGTCTTCAGCCATTTTTTTCGTCAGCGTCGTGGCTAAAACTCGGAAACCTGATTTAATGGTTACCTCCGCTTCAGAAATAAAATCTTGAATTTGACCCTTATATCCTCCTTGCTCACTCACTCCTCGCACTATAGTTTCTGGGTCTACTAGTCCAGTCGGGCGAATAATCTGTTCTACAATTTGCTCACTTGATTCTCTTTCAAGGTCACTCGGGGTAGCACTAGTATAAACGACCGGACCAATTCTTTCTTTAAATTCTTCATACCTGAGCGGTCTGTTGTCCTTGGCTGAAGGCAGGCGAAAGCCGTATTCCACAAGAGTTTTCTTACGAGAAGCATCCCCAGCATACATGCCGTTTAGTTGCGGGAGAGTGACGTGCGATTCGTCGATTATAGTAAGAAAATCCGGTAAAGACGCGAGATTTTCCTTTGTCGGATTTTCTGTATGCGGAAAATATGAAAGCAGTGTCTCCGGTGGCTCACCTTCGGCCTTGCCAGAGAGGTGCCTAGAATAATTTTCAATCCCACTACAGTAACCAACTTCTTTAATCATCGCCAAGTCGTAGTTGGTCCGGCGTTTAATGCGTTCGGCTTCCAGCAACTTACCTTCTTTCTCAAATTTTTTTAATTGTATTTGTAATTCTTTTTTGATTTCTGTAAGTGCTTTTTTCTTTTTAGAATCTTCAGTGATGAAGTGTTTAGCTGGGAAAATAAACACATTTTTTTCCTCAGTAATAATCTGTGCAGACACAGGGTCAACTTTAGTTATCTTCTCTATCGCTCCTCCGCCAGCTGGCGGACTCATTTCTACTTGATACATAACCGTTTCAGATACGGGCATAAATTCTACTCGCCCCCCAATAGAGCGAAAAGTCCCCGGGGTAAGATCGACGTTTGTCCGTTCAAAATGAATTTCGATAAGTCGTTTCATTAGCTTCATCCGATCCATCTTCATACCAAGTTCTAGTTTTAGATTTACTTTCTCGTATTCCTCTGGGCTACCCAAACCATAAATACATGAAACCGAAGCCACAATAATGACATCACGTCTGGTAAGTAGAGCTTGCGTGCTAGCGTGGCGAAGCATATCTATCTCTTTGTTAATGGAAGCATCTTTTTCAATATAAGTATCCGACACCGGCATATATGCCTCCGGCTGATAGTAGTCGTAGTAAGAGACGAAGTAGTGCACCGCCGCCTCAGGGAAGAAGCTTTTAAACTCTTGCGCTAGCTGGGCAGCCAGGGTTTTGTTATGAGCTATCACCAATGTCGGCTTATTGTACTCCGCTATGACATTGGCCATAGTAAAAGTCTTGCCCGTGCCAGTGGCCCCGAGCAGGGTTTGCTTTTTCATCCCCTTCTTCAACCCCTCCAAAAGCTTGGAAATAGCCACCGGCTGATCCCCTGCAGGCTGGAAGGGGTTATGTAATTTAAAAACACGCTGTGATGCATTCTTGGACATAGCTACACCCTAGCATAAATTTACTCCGTCAAATAGTTTTCGTATTTGCTATCATAAGCTGTCACAATAATCCGCATAGCAAACACAGAACTAAGAATCGTTAAAACCAAAAAATACACTAAAGTTTTATTGATACGATACATATAAATATTATACCACTCTTCCCCGCCTGCAACGCTATGCGTAGCATTTCGGGCAGGTTGATTTTTGGCCTTATTTTATGTATATTCAAGTGGTTATATGCGCCCGTAGCTCAGCTGGTAGAGCAGATCCCTTTTAAGGATAAGGTCCTCGGTTC
>CAYITR010000074.1:0-2566 GCA_964366465.1 uncultured Candidatus Saccharibacteria bacterium
ATACTGGCACAGGCAAGACTGCAGCATTCCTTTTGCCTCTGATTGAAAAAATCGCTAAAACTAAAGGCATGAAGAAGCGAGAGACAGTGCTGATAATGGCGCCGACTCGCGAGCTTGCCTTGCAGATTGATGAAGAATTCAAAAAGCTCGCTTTCGGATTTGGCATGTTTTCTGCGCCATGCGTGGGTGGCCTACCAATAATGAAACAAATTCGTGAAATAAAAATGGGAGTATCTTTTGTCATCGGTACACCAGGGCGATTGCGAGATTTGATTGAGAAAAAAGTTCTAGACCTTTCTACATGCCAGTCTGTGGTGCTAGATGAAGCAGACCGGATGCTCGATATGGGCTTCCGCGACGATATGGTTTACATCATAGGTAAAACCGCAATCGAAAGGCAAACCCTCTTCTTCTCCGCAACGCTTTCAGCGGAGATTAAAAAGTTAACCGAGCAATATTTAAAGAATCCTGTTTTCGTTTCTGTAATTTCTGGCGAGACAGCCAAGAATATTGATCAGGATATTGTTCGAGCACGAACCAAAGAAGAAAAATTGGAAAAACTTTGCGAAGTATTAAAAAAAGACGGCTCAGACAAAGTGCTTATATTCCGCGAGATGAAACACAGCGTGGATACTCTAGAGAAAGAACTTAAACATATGGGCTTTAAGGTTGGGGGGATTCATGGCGACAAACGAAGTCGTGAACGCATTCGCATCTTAGATTCATTTAAAAAAGATCAAATAAATGTTTTAATAGCCACCGATGTCGCCGCTCGTGGACTCGACATACCGGATGTGACTCATGTTATAAACTACGAAGTCCCTCAGACTTACGATACCTATGTGCACCGCATCGGCCGAACCGGCCGTTCCGGCAAAGCCGGAACGGCACTTACTTTTGTCCCGGCGTAGATTGAGGTTTTTTCTCTTTAGGAAAAAGTTCGTTAAAATAATCTTCGAATGCCTTTTTGGTGGCGGGTTTTCGTACTCCTTTCTTTCCTTCATACGCTAAGTCGTCCGACGAAGACATAACAATTGGCGCAATAGAACCCATTTCTCGGAGGGAGTCAGCTATCTGAAAGCCAGTTTCGCCCACGAGATTACCATCCATGGTTATCGCGTCAGGGTTTTCTTGTCTTACAATATTTCTCGCCTCTTCTCCATTTTTGGCCATGAATACCTCATAGCCCAAATCTTCATCTTCCAGTATGTCCTTTAGTATTTCTCTACAATCTTTATCATCATCAACCACCAAGATTTTTTTCTTGATTCTTTTGGCTTCATGTCCCGAACTAGGGGTTTTAGGTAAACCATCCATATCCATCTTTCTATTGTACTACAGATAACTATATCAACCCAGCTTTAAGGAGTGTGGCGTAGGCGCCGTTTTTCTTCATGGTGCGGAGGCCACGAGTGGAGACTTCGATATTGATTGATTTGTTTAATTCAGGGATAAAAAGCTTCTTCTTTTGAAGATTTGGGTATTTACGAACTCGGCCGGTCGGGTTGAACTTGGTGGCACGGGTCCTGTTAGAGTATCCGCCTCCAATAATCGAGCCCTTTTTAGTTACTGCGCATATCTTTTTCATTTCGAACTATGCTATCATAGACGGAACAGTTTATCAAGTTATGGATTCAATTTTTTACATCGCAATACTTATAATGTCTGTGGTTATCCACGAAGTTTCGCATGGTTTCATGGCGGAATATTTCGGCGACAAGACTGCGCGTTTTGCCGGGCGCCTGACCTTAAACCCAATCAAGCACCTTGATCCTTTCGGCTCGATTATTTTACCTGCTATCTTGGTGTTGTCGCACGCACCTTTTCTTTTCGGCTGGGCGCGTCCGGTGCCGTATAATCCCGACAACTTGAGTGACAAAAAGTGGGGGACGGTAGCCGTAGCCGCTGCGGGAGTTTTGGCGAATTTCTTCATTGCGTTTATTTTCGGAATTCTTATGCGTTTTATTCCTGATTTTAATCTTAGCGTCAGCCAATCAGAGAGTTTGTATTTTATAACCTCAATAATTGTTATTACTAACCTCGCGCTTGGAGTTTTCAACCTGATTCCTATCCCTCCGCTTGATGGATCTAAAATCTTGTTCTCTCTTTTGCCTGCGTCTTTTTATCCAGTGCTTATATTTATTGAACAATACTCTTTAATCTTTCTTTTGATTTTTATTATGTTTTTTGCCAGCGTTTTGTCTCCAATAGTGGCCTTTCTTTTTACTCTGACCACGGGTCTTGCGTTTTAGATTTTTTTATAGTAGATTACTTTTGAGTCTTCGGACTCTTTTATTTTATAGAAATGCCAACAATCAATCAATTAATTAAGAAAAATCGGGTGAAAGTTCACTCTAAACACAAGACCGTTGCGCTCGCAAAGGGTTTTAATATTTTGAAAAACCGACCGGTTTATTTCCCAGCGCCTTGAAAGGGTGGAGTTTGCACCAAGGTTTCCACCACGACTCCAAAGAAGCCGAACTCGGCTTTGCGTAAGATTGCCCGCGTGCGACTCACCAACGGCATGGAAGTTACCGCCTATATTCCTGGCGAGGGGCACAATTTG
>CAYITR010000075.1:0-2513 GCA_964366465.1 uncultured Candidatus Saccharibacteria bacterium
AGACGTGTGCTCTTCCGATCTGTTCGCTTCGAGTATAAGTGCTTCGAGCACAGAGTCAGTGCTTTGCCATTTTAGTTTGTTCGACTTAAAAACCATATCAAGAATAATAGGACCGCGGGTAGCTATGAGATCACGACTGAAATAACTTTTCACCCTGTCTTTGAGTGATGTTGCTTTGCCTATGTATAAAATTTCCTTGCCCTTCACAAAAAAGTAAACTCCGGGCTTATCTGGCAATTTAGATTTTTCTAAATTTTTTTTATTCATCCTATTTTCTTAAAACTTTCTTCAGATACTTACCTGTGTAGCTCTTGGCATTGTTGGCTACTTCCTCGGGTGTACCTTTCGCCACCAAGTTCCCACCATGCACCCCGCCTTCTGGGCCTATGTCTATTATATAATCCGAGCATTTTAGGATATCCATATTGTGCTCTATTAAAACGACGGTGTGCCCCTTGCTGACAAGCTTATTTAATACTTCGAGAAGCTTAGCCACATCATCGTAATGAAGCCCCACGGTTGGTTCGTCGAGTAGATAAATTGTTTTTTCATAATGTGGTCGGAAGAGTTCGCTGGATATTTTAACTCGTTGCGCTTCCCCACCAGAGAGCGTCGTTGCCGATTGTCCAAGTTCCAGATAGCCAAGCCCAACATCGTAAAGTGTTTCTAATCTATCCGAAATTGCCGGAATGTCTTTAAAAAAGATCCGCCCCTCTTCGACGGTCATCCGAAGCACTTCATGAATATTTTTCTTTTTGTATTTTACTGTAAGTGTTTCTTTGTCGAAGCGTTTACCTCCGCAAATATCACAAGTCACATATACCGTTGGCAGGAAATGCATCTCTACCGCGATTTCACCATTGCCTTCGCAGGCCTCACAGCGTCCACCTTTAACATTAAAAGAAAAGCGGTTAGCCTTCCAGCCTCGAAGTCGTGCTTCTTCGGTGGTGGCAAATATATCACGAATGTGAGTAAAGCTACCAGTATAAGTGGCGATGTTTGAACGCGGAGTCCGCCCAATGGGCGACTGATCAATCAAGACCACCCTCGAGAGATACTCCATACCTGAGATAGATGCGCAATTGAAAACCTGTGCTGTTCGATATTTGCGTTCATAGCGCGCTTGCAGATTTTTATATAGAATTTCATACATAAATGAACTCTTGCCGGAACCGGAAACCCCGGTGATAGAAGTCATCACTCCGAGAGGAACTTCCACATTCATGTTGTTGATATTAAAAACTTTACCTCCAACAATACGCAAGACGCCCTTACTGGCCCGACGCTTTTCCGGAACTTCAATTTTTATTTCATTACGGAGATAGGCCAAGGTTCTAGACTTGGTTTTGTTTTTTGTTGCCGTAAGTAATTCATCTAAATACCCCGAAACAATAATTTCTCCGCCGTGAACTCCAGCCTTGGGTCCGATATCGACAATATAATCCGACGCATAGATAGTATCTTCGTCGTGTTCAACAATTAAAATTGTATTTCCCAGATCCCGTAAATTAAGTAAGGTTTTAATCAAGCGATCGTTGTCCCGCTGGTGTAGACCTATAGTTGGTTCGTCGAGTACATATAGCGCACCGACAAGTCGCGAGCCGAGCTGGCTCGCCAGGCGTATACGCTGAGCCTCCCCACCAGATAGAGTGTTAGCTTTTCTGGAAAGTTGCAAGTAATCGAGTCCTACATCTAGCATAAATTGCAATCGCGCTTCAATCTCCCGCACCACCGGCACAGAAATTTCTTTCTCCTGACTAGAAAGTTTTAGATTCTTAAAAAACTCGTGTGCATCGGCTATGGAAAGAGAGGCAATATCTAAAATATTTAAACCCCTCTTTTTCCCCTCTCCTTTAGCAAGGAGAGGGGTCAGGGGTGAGGTTGAATTTATAAAAACATTCAGCGCCTCAGGGCGAAGTCGCGCACCCTTGCATGCATCACAAGGCTCGTCTCCGCCAAAATATTTTGTGCCCAAACCATTGCAAGTAGGACACGCCCCGTAGGGAGAGTTAAAAGAGAACAAGCGGGGTTCGACTTCGGGGAAAGAAAAGCCGTCATTCTTGCAAGCAAACTTGGCCGACATCGTGAATTCGCTGTCATTAATCTTGATGGTGACTAAATTATCGGACTCAATAAGTGATCGCTCTACCGCTTCTGATAAACGCATTCGTAATTCCTCCTTTTTTAATCCTTCAACTTCAAAACTATCCACTAGGACCTCGATAGTGTGAGCCTTATTTTTTGAAAGAGTAATTTGCTCGCGAAGCTTTTTCATCTTTCCATCTAGCCTGATTTCAGAAAATCCTTTGCCGAGTAGGTCGTATAGTAGTTGGTAGTATTCACCTTTTCGGCCTCTCACCACAGGAGAGAATATCAAAACTTTCTGCGAAAGAAAATCCTGCCGCTTTACCCTCTCTGCGGGGGCTCCGACACGGACAGGATTTTCTTTCGCAGAAAGTTTTGCCAAGATAAAATTAATAAATTCTTCATTGGAAACTTTTTAGATCGGAAGA